>JAKBBY010000265.1 GCA_021808315.1 Pseudomonadota bacterium
AACCACCATGTTGGCGTCGGCGGCGGGAAACCCGCTGTTGGAGGCCACCACGATTATCATCGGCACCTTCATTTTGGAGGATGCGGCGACGTTGCTTGCGGCGATGCAGGTGGCGGCGGGTGCCGTGTCGTTGCCGGTGGCGCTCGGGGCGCTGTATGCCGGGATTGTGTTGGGGGATTTGGGTTTGTACGGGCTGGGGCGGCTTTCGGCCCGGCATCCATGGGCGCAGCGGATGGTGCCGCGTGCGCGGCGGGATATTGGGCAGGATTGGGTGACGCAGCGCTTGGTTTGGGTGGTTTTGGTCAGCCGCTTTACCCCGGGGTTAAGGCTACCTACCTATACGAGTTGTGGGTTTTTGCGGGTGCCGTTTTGGCGGTTTGCGCTGGCCGCGATGGTGGCGACGCTGGCTTGGACAACGTTGTTATTTTTTGTAAGCTTGAAGCTGGGTGCCTTGATGCTGCATTATCTGGGGCCGTATCGCTGGGTGGGTATGGCTGTTTTGTTGGTTGTGCTGATCATGGCGGGACGGACGGCGGCGCGCTGGCAGACCCAGCGGATGAGAAAGGATGGAGAATGAGTGCTGATTCGCTCGCGGCCCGGCTGCAGGCTGCGCTTACGCGCCGACGCACGCCACGCCCTGTGTCGTTTTTCGAGTTTTGGCCGGGTTTTGTGTTTTATGCGCCGGTGGTGGTGTTTTGGATTGCGCAATCGATCCGCCATCGGAGTGTGACGTTGCCGACGCTGACCAATCCGCTGATTGAGGCGGGGGGGGTTTGTGGCGAATCGAAGACCGATATTTTGGATCAGATGGGGCCGGTGGGCCGGGAATTTTTGGCGCCTTATGTGGGGATTACCACGCTGGGGGTGGTGGGGGCCGATAATGTGCGCATGGCCGAGGCGGCGATGCGGGCGCAGAATTTGACGTATCCGGTGGTGGCCAAGCCCGATATGAGCTGCAATGGCGCGGGCGTGCGGGTGATTGCGGATCGGGCGGATTTGGCGCGGTATTTGGCGGAATTTCCGCCCGCGACGCGGATGCAGTTGCAGACGCTGGTGACCGATGAGGGCGAGGCGGGGATTTTTTATGTGCGCATGCCGGGGGCGGCGCAGGGGCAGATTACCTCGATTACCATTAAGCATGCGCCGGTGGTGGTGGGGGATGGGGTGCGGACGATCCGCGCTTTGATTGATGCGGATGCGCGGCTGGCGGCGGTGGCGGGGATTTTGCTGCCCAAGCTGGGGGCGGAGGCGGCGCGGATTCCGGCCAAGGATGAGCGGGTGCGGCTGGTATTTGTGGGTAATCATTGCCGGGGTTCGACGTTCAAGGATGGGCGGCATTTGATTACGCCGACGCTGAGTGCGCGGATTGAGGCGATTGCGCGGGATTTGCCGGAATTTCATTTCGGGCGGTTTGATGTGCGGTTCAGCACGGTTGCGAAATTACGCCAGGGCGAGGGCTTCAAGATTATTGAGGTGAATGGCGCCGGCTCAGAGGCGACGCATATTTGGGACCCGGAGACCACGCTTGTTGAGGCGTATCGGGCGCAGTTTTTCCATTATGGGGCGGCGTTCCGGATTGGGGCCATGCTGCGCGCGCAGGGGCGCAAGCCTTATGGGCTGTGGCGCTTGTTGCGGGCGTGGCAGCGCCAGAAGGCGTTGATGGCGCGCTATCCGGCCAATGACTAAATTTGATTGATCAAAACAGGTTTAACGGGGAATTTTGACGATGGTTGATATGACGCCTTGCCCGTGCGGATCGGGGTTGCGGCGGTTGCGCTGCTGCGCGCTGGATTTGGCCACGTTGAGCCCGGCGGATTCGAGTGCGGCGTTGAAGCCGCTGTTGGAGGAGGCCGAGGCTTCGCTCCAGGCGCGGGATGGTGCGGCGGCGGCGGGGAAGCTGATGGCGGTGCTGGAATTGGCGCCGGGGCGCGAGGATGCGCTGTTTGCGCTGTATCGGCTGCGGCGCGAGGAGGGCAAGTTGGGGGCGGCGGAGACGCTGCTGCGCCGGTTGGTGACGATCAATCCGAATAATTTCATGCCGACCAATGAGTTGACGCTGCTGCTGCTGGGGCGGGGCGCGCTGGCGGAGGCGGAGGTGCATGCGCGCAACGCCATTCGGATCGCGCCGCGCAGTGCGCAGGCGCATAATTTGATGGGTTTGGTGATGACCGAGGCGAACCGGTCGTTGATTGGCGAGTATCATTACCGGGAAGTGTTGCGGCTGTTGGAGCGCGACGATGCGGTGACGATGGCGAATTTGGCGTGGAATTTGAAAACCCAAGGGCGGATTGAGGAGGCGCGGGCGCTGTATCAGCAATCGGTCGCGCTTAATCCGAACGTGTTGCAGACGCTGATTGGCTGGGCGCGGACCGAGGAAGCGGACCGCAAGTTCGACCGGGCGCTGGAGCTGATTGATCAGGCGCAGGCGCTGGTGGAGCGGCTGCATCGGGAGGCGCATGAGCAAGCGCAGGCGCAGGCTTTGGTGCCGAGCGAGGCACCGCCGACGCCGGTGAACCCGGCGCTGGGGCTGACGCGGGCGACGATTTTGGCGCGGCAGGGCGAGACCGAGGCGGCGATTGAGCGGCTGCGGGTGCTGGGCGAGAGCGGCACGCTGGGGCCGGCGGAATTATCCGAGCATGGGCGGCTGCTGGACCGGGTGGGGCGCTATGACGAGGCGTTTGCCAAATATGATGCGGGCAAGAAGCGGGCGCTG
>JAKBBY010000266.1 GCA_021808315.1 Pseudomonadota bacterium
CGGCACCAGCAAACCGACGCGCCCGCCCGAGGTGGCTTTGCCCAAACCGGCATCGATGCTGCCTTGCGCATCGGCGGGCAGCAGCGCGCCATACATATAGGCGGCACGGCGGCGCATGGCGTTGCCAGCGAGGATGTTTTCCGACACCGCATAATGCAGGAATTCGGCGGGCGCGATGATCGGCATATCAGCGATGGCATGATCGCGCACCGCTTCGGAGCCGCCGAAATGATCGACATGGCTATGGGTATAGATCAGTGCAGAAATGGGCCGGACGCCGCAATGAAGGTTGATCAGCGCAATGGCGGCTTCGGCGCATTCGCGCGAAATCAGCGTATCGACCACGATGCGCCCGGTTTGGCCTTCGATGAAGGTGATGTTGGACAAATCAAGCCCGCGCACTTGATGAATGCCGGGGCAGACCTCGAACAATCCGCCAATGGCATTGAGCTGGGCTTGGCGCCATAGGCTGGGATTAACCGTGGGCGGGCATGGCGCATCACGCCCCTGCCCTGCGGTCAGTCGGGCGAAATCCCACACCGGGCGGGGTCCGGCCCCCATGATCGGGGCGGTATCCAGCGGCGCGATCAGGCCACGCTGCGCATCGGTGAAATCGCGATCATCCTCGGGCGGTAATTGTGCGCGCAGCGCCTGATGCGCCGCCAAGGTTGCAAGCGTGGCGGGTTTACGGTCCATGATGTCGTTCCCCTCGTTAATTTTGGTTGATCGCGTTCAGCGTGGCGCGGCGCGCCCGGTAAGGCCCGCGCCCCAGCGCGAAGGCGATGGCGGCGACCAGCCCGGCGATGGGGGCCACCACCGCCATGGCGATGCCAAGATTGACGTGGAGCAGCCCGGCCACCACCGCGACGCTGAGCGGCCCGAGGCCGAGGGCGATTAAATTCAGGATCGCGGTATAGACCGCCGTGACCCGGCCCAGCACCGCGCCGTGAATGATTTCCTGCAACGCGCCGGGGGCGATGCCCCAGACGAAGCTGGTGAAAAAAATGACTGGCACCACGCCGGCGAAGGCAAGCCCCGCGCCGGGGGCAAAGCCGACCAGCATGGCGGCGGGGATCACGCCCAGACCCGCGATGATGCCGACGAGGAATTTACCATCGCTGCGGCCCGCGCGCTCCAGCCGATCCGCGAGCCAGCCGCCGAACACCGAGCCGATGGGGCCGATCACCAGCACCACCAACCCGAAGCGCAGGCCGATTTGCGTCACCGTCCACCCATGGGTGCGGACGAAAAAGGCCGGGAGCCAGGCCGTGGCGGCGTAGCTGGCAAAGGCAATGGCGGTAAAGCCGATCATATGGACGACCAGCGCGCCGCCAGCCTCGGTGAAGCCGGTGAAAAAACCAAAGTCAGCACGATGCGGGGTAACGCGCACCGGCTCGCGCATCCAGAGTGCGACGATGGCGAGCAGAATGCCGGGGGCGGCAATCGCCAAGAACACGCTTTGCCACGCGGCGACCGTGCCGATCAGCGGCAGGTGCAAATGATGGGCGGCGAAATAACGGAGCAAAATGCCGCCCACGATCAACGCGCACGCGCTGCCGATATAAATGCCCGAGGCAAACACGCCCAGCACGCGGCCGCGCTTTGTGGGCGGGAAATAATCGGCGATCATCGAGGTGGCGCCGGGCAGAATGGTGGCCTCCCCGGCACCAACGCCGATTCGCGCGGCCAAGAATGGCGCAAAGCCGGTGGCCAGCCCGCACAGGCCGGTCATCACGCTCCAGACCAGAATACCGCCCGCGACGATTGCGCTCCGGCGCAGCCGGTCAATCGCCCAGGCAATCGGCAGGCCGAACCCGGCATAAAACAAGGCAAATGCCGTGCCTTGCAGCAAGCCCATTTGCACATCGGAGAGGCGCAGATCATGCTCGATGGGCACCACCAGGAGCGAAATCACGGTGCGATCCGCGAAGGCGAGCAGATAGCCCAATGACAGGATCGTCGCCGCGAAATACGCGCCGCGCTGGGTGGGGCGCTGGGCGGGGCGCTGGGTATCGCTTTGGTGAGACGTCGGGACGGCTTCGATTTGGCTCATGGCAAATCATCGACGCGGCGGTAGCCTTGGGCGGCGAAGCGCTCGCGGGTCGTGTCAGAACAGGGCGCTGCGAGGCAAGCCTCGATCATATCGAGCAGATTGCTGAGGAAGCTTGGGAAATCACCATCCGGGATCAGGCTTTGCTTGGGGATCACGCCGCGCTGCCAGTCTGACAGCGTATGCACCGCCATGCGCACGCTAAACATCACCCGCTGATCGCGCACGATTTGCGGCAATTCGGGGCGCAGCTCGCCATAGACCCGGCGCACGGTCAGCAGGCCCATTGTATAGCCGCGATCCGCGAAATAGCGGCCAAAATCGAAATCATCATATTGATAGATGCGGGCGTGGAGCTGCACCCAATTCAGCCGGTCTTCCCGGGTCCGCACAGTGTTGGCGAGCGGGAGTACAATCGCCTCGGTCAAGGCCCGCATCTGTGCTTCGCGCGGTGCGGCTTCGCAAATCGCCATCAGCTCGACGCGCTTCGCATCGACGGCGGGCATGCGGCGGTCGATCAGCGCTTCGAGCAGGCGCTCGCGGTTGGAGAAATGATAATGCAGGGCCGAGGCATTGCGCTGACCGGCGGCCCGGTTGATCTCGCGGAAGCTCACGGCGGCGATGCCATTGGCGATAAAGAGTTCTTCGGCGCTGTTCA
>JAKBBY010000267.1 GCA_021808315.1 Pseudomonadota bacterium
CAAACCGAGATAGCCGCCATACACGCCGAGGGCGGGCATCCCGAGATTACCCAGCGCGAGCAGCAGGAAGGTGATCCACAGCACCAGGAAGATGATGAACAAAGCGCGGTTCAACGCGAAGGTGCCGATCCACATGACGAAGGTGAAGGCACCCCAGAGCAGCAAATACCAACCGACGGCAGCGCCCGGCACGCCTTTTGCGAAAAATTCGACAAACAGCGCGAAACTCCACCAAAAGGCACCGTAACTGCAGAACGCGACGAAACCGAACGTGTTGCCGTTGCGCACTTCCATCATCCCGGCGACAAATTGTGCCGTGCCGCCAAAGGCGAAGGCCATGGCCAGCACCATCGGCACGGCGGAGCCGGGCATCAGATGCGCGTTCACCATGCTCAGCATCCATGTGGTCAAGGCAAAGCCGAACAGCCCGAGCGGTGCCGGATTCGTGACAGACATTTAAACCCCCAATCTTAATTTTCACGCCATCAACATAACGACGCTATGCAGTTTATTGCGTCAAATTCACCGAAAAGCAACCAGATTGAATAATCGATATGATCGGGCGGGCGGTTACGAGCCGTTGCCGAATCCAAGAAAACCCTTGGATGGCGCGGCGACACCTGGAGGGTTGCTGGGGGCGGGTGCGGTCATGGTCAGGCTGTGTTCAGCATCAAAACGCCGCGCTGGGATCGGTGCCGGGCGTTGTGCTGTGCGGCGAATCGAGCGGCTATGGGCGGTTGTCACCCGGGCGGCGGCGTTGATCGGCAGGTTGGCACCTGTGCTCACGCCGCGATTTTCATGGAGCACCGATAGCAACATAAAGGTGATGTCGTTGCGGCCAAGTTCGACCGAGAGCTGGATCGGGGTTTCGTCCAGGGCGTTTTTTGCCCGCAAATCGGCACCCCGGCTGACGGCGGCGCGGGCCTCGGCGTAATTGCCGTGATTAATCGCGGAAAACAGGACTTTGGTGGGGTTTTCATTGTCAATCGCGACGCTGCTCGCGCTGATCTGATCGGCTCCGGCGGCACCCGGCAAGGCGGGCGGTGGAGCGGCTTGCTCGTCGGCGGGCGGATGCAGAGCAGGGCCGATGGTCGGCGCCCCTGGCGTTGGCATTTGGGCGTCAGCCACGCCGAGCAGCGACGCGCCGCCGAGGAGCACACCCATCACAATCGCGATCGAAATCCGCTTCATCATCACCGCAAACCTATCCCTTGATTGCTATCGCTATAGCCGATCACGGGTTGAGCCACCAGAACCCGGCGGTCAAATAGGTGGCGAACAGGCCCCAGGCCAAATAGGGCATCAAAATCAGCGCGGCCGCTCGGTCATGACGGGCGAAGGCGCGAATGGTCAGCGCCACCAGCGCGTCCATGGCCAGGATAACCAAAGTCGCCAAGCCGGGGCGGTGCAGAGCGAAAAATACCGGCGACCACAGCGCATTGACGCCCAACTGCCAGCCCCAGAGCCGCAATGCCGTCGCATGGCTCGGCCGCTGCCAAACACGCCATGCCGCGACCGCCATCGCCACGTATAAAATCGTCCAAACCGGGCCGAACACGCCGTTCGGCGGGGTTCCGGGCGGATGCGGCAAAAGATCGTACCAAAGGCGGATATTTGGGATGGTGACCACCGAATCCGCGATGCCGACCGCGAGACACAGGGCGCAAAAGCCCAGCAGCACCAAATAGGGATGCTGATGGGCATAAGACCGGTCCGGGTGCGGTGGTTGACGGAAGACACGTTCTCCTTGTTGCGCTTAATTTATGCTCTCATTCGCCGGATCGCCAGGGGTCTTTCGGGTCATCGCCGCCGATAGGAGGGCGAGTGACGCGGCACCGCTGGCTAGGGCCTGGGCGTGCAAATCGCGATAGGCCTGCAAAACCGAGATACCGAGTGGGGTTAAGGTTGCGCCGCCGCCGGCGGCACCGCCTTTATTGGCGGAGATCAGCGGGCTGGAGAAAGATGCGTTCAGGGCCTCGGCGAGCTGCCAGGCGCGCTTATAGCTCATGCCCATCCGCCGACCGGCGGCGGCGATGGAGCCGGTTTCTTGAATGAATTGTAGCAAATCGGCCCGGCCCGGCCCGATCACCAGCCCATCACCCAGCACGACGCGAATGCGCAGGCCGATTTGATCGTCATGTCGCAGCTTTGCCATAACGCATTCAACCATAATTCGCGCGGCGCGGCGACCGGGCTTGACGATATAGCCAAACGGACATATCGATGCGGCCAACCGAAACGGAGGATCCTATGTCTATGTCTCGTCGCGCTTTTGCGCTCGCCTCGGCCGCTAGCGCGGGTGCTGTGGCGCTTGGTCCCGAAATGGCACGTGCCGCCGGGGCGCCGCTCACCGTCGCTTATGCAGGCTCAATGGGCGTGTTGATGAATAAGGGTATCGGCCCGGCTTTCACCGAGCAAACCGGCACGCCGTTTCATGGTATCGGGCAGGGCGCTTTTGCCTTGGCGCATCTGATTGCGGCAAAAACCATGCGCGCCGATGTGTTTGTCTCGATCACGCCGGGGCCGATTGCGGTGTTGCAAAAGGCGGGTCTGGTGGGTCATGCGGTGCCGGTGGCGAGCACGGCGATGGTGATTGCGTATAGTTCAAAATCGCGGTTTGCGCCGGAACTGGCGGCTGCCGCCGCGGGCAAGAGGCCGTGGTATAAGGTGTTGGAGACAAAAGGGCTGCGCTTTGGCCGCA
>JAKBBY010000268.1 GCA_021808315.1 Pseudomonadota bacterium
GTAGCTCAGCGCTTGGATGAGTGTGCCACAGAGCCGCTTAAACGCCTCGATGCCGGTGCGATCACGCAAATTAGTGAGCGCCGTTTCCACAGTGGCGCCAATTTGCAATTCGCGCACCGTGAGCAAAAGCTCTTGGGAGAACTCGGCGTGCAGCGTGCGCATTTCATCAGCCACGCGCTGTAACGCTGATTGCAAGCCGAGGCCGGAATCGACACAGATAACAAGCATGTCCAGCCCGTCAGCGGCACCCCCTTCGACTTTGCGAAGATAGCGTTGCCGAATACGTTGCAAAATCATTTCTGGTGCAAGCATGCCGATAATCAGCGATACGGCTGCCGCCACCAAAACATAAATCGGTCGCTTGCCCAGCGCGAACCCGATCGCGAGCGTTATCAGGGGCAGGATCAGCGTTAGCAAAATCTTGGTGCCGAGGAACATCCCGAACGCCGAGCGGCTGCGCATGCCCGCACTCTCCAGCATATGCTGGAGTTCATTCACGGTTTTTTTCGACAGCATCCCGCGATTAACAACCGCCAAGCCGATTGCGCTGATTTTGTCAGCCAGAGCGGCACCGTTGGCGCGCTGGCGCAATTGCGGCGCGCCCCCGGTATCGATGGCAATCGAAATCCGCCGGCTCAGCACTTCACGCTGATTGACATCGCGCATCAGCGCCAAAGCGCTCGCAATGATCACGAGAAGCAGGCCGATAATGATCATAATCGTCAGGGGAATAGTCATGGGCTAGCGAACCGAATTTAATGTGCCACGGATCATCCATCGCATCACCGCTTGGCCGAGAACCAGCAAAATCAGCGCAACCGCGAGCGACCGATGGCCATAATCGGTGAAGAATAGTTTTTTCGCGTAAGACGGGCTGAGAAACAACAAACCGACGGTCGCGAGAATCGGCAGCAAGGTCAGCACGGTTGCGCTGGTGCGCGCCTCAGATGTCAACGCAAAACCACGCTGTCGAATTGCCACGCGGCGACGGATAACGGACGATAAGGTTTCGAGCGTTGTTGCGATGCTGCCACCGGATTTGGCCTGGAGCGCAATGGCGGCGGCGAAAAATCCATATTCGGCGATTTTATTGTCATCCGCGATTTGGCGAATGGCTTCGTCCATGGGCACACCAACCGCGAGGAGGTCCGCGAGACGGGCAAACTCGGTTCGTGTCGGCTCATGCGTGTCACGCACCACGACGCGTAACGCCTCAACCACCGGAATGCCGACCCGGACCGAGCGCACCACTGCATCTATCGTATCGGGGAATTGTTCGAATAATTTGCCGCGACGCGACTGATTCATCACGCCAAATATGGATCGGCACATTAGCCAAAACATGATGGGCCCGCCGATGAAGGTGAGGATCAAACGATGACCAAACAGGATGATGGAAAAATAGATGACGATGACCGTAACGATTAACAGCAAAATCAGCGTCAATAGCCAATTTAATTTATAATAGCGGCTTTGATACGGATCGATTTGCAGGAACTTATCGCCGAGATCGCGGAAATACTTGGTTTTATCGACCTTGCGCTGCAGTGAAACATCATCGGCATCGATGACATTGGCTGTTTCGGTGATATCCGTTGCCGCGCGAATTCGGCTCTGGAAATGATGATCGTGATCGAACTGCTTAACCGACCACCGCCCCGCGATCAGAATGAGCAGCACCAGCGGGATCATCAACCCCACGAAAATCTCGGCGTGGTGGCTCATCCAGCAGCTTCTTCAAGCGCCGCGTGCCAAAGCCGATCAAGCCGGTAATAGCTAAGTTTATCGAGGAAGGCTGAGCGAACCGGCATGACCTTATAAGCGCCATATAATTTGCCGTCGGTTGTTTCGCCTTGCACTTCATATTTGAAGATGGTGTTCAGCAAGGGTGTTTCGTCTTCAGCACCGGCGATCTCGGCGAGTTGCACCAGACGGCGGCTGCCATCGCGCTGACGCTCAACCTGGATGATCATGTGGACGGCGGAAACAATCTGCGCCCGCACGGCCCGAAGCGTTAGACCGACATTCGCCATTTGCACCATATTTTCAATACGAGCGATGGCATCACGCGGGGTATTGGCGTGGACCGTGGACATTGAGCCATCATGGCCGGTGTTCATAGCCTGAAGCATGTCGAACGCTTCAGGTCCGCGCGTTTCACCAACGATGATCCGATCCGGGCGCATACGCAAGGCGTTGCGCACCAGATCGCGCTGGTTGATTTCGCCCTTGCCTTCAAGGCTGGGCGGGCGTGTTTCAAGGCGCACCACATGGGGCTGCAATAATTGCAGCTCGGCGGCATCTTCGATTGTGACGACACGTTCCGTCGCATCGATAAACCGGCTCATGGCGTTCAGCATCGTGGTTTTGCCAGACCCGGTGCCCCCTGAAATGATGATATTCAGTCGGCAACGAGCGGCAATTTGCAGGATTTTGGCGATCGGTTCGCTCATGGCGCCATATTTGACCAGATCGGAGAGTTCGATCGAGCGCTTGGCAAATTTACGAATCGACATACTCGCCCCGTCAATGGCGAGCGGCGGCAGCACGATATTGACGCGCGAGCCATCTTTTAACCGCGCATCGACCATCGGGCTCGATTCATCGACACGACGACCGACAGAAGCGGCAATACGCTGACAAATATTGGTGAGATGCGCCGAGTCACGGAATCGAACGGTGGTGAGCGAGAGT
>JAKBBY010000269.1 GCA_021808315.1 Pseudomonadota bacterium
CGGCAACGCCCCCTATCTCGCGATGCTGGCTCTCCGCGAGCCCGATATTATGCTGCACCTGCTGGGGCCGGGCAGCGGCAAGCGGAGCCTCGGCGCCGGTGCCGATGCGGTCATGGCGCAGGAAATCGCCGCCCTGAACCGCCTTGATCCGGGGGCCGCACGACCGCTGCTGGCGGCGACGTTGCGCAAAGCCAAACGCCGCGCGGGGTTGGCGATTGCCCTCGCTGATCTGACCGGCATTTGGCGGGTTGAAACCGTCACGCGCGCTTTGTCTGACCTTGCTGACGCCGCCGTATCGGCGTCGGTGCGGCATTTGCTGCACGCGCTGCACCAGCGTGGCGTGATCACCCTGCCCTACCCCGATGATCCGGCGCGCGGTTGCTGCTTCGTGGTGCTCGCGATGGGCAAGCTCGGCGCCCGCGAACTGAATTACTCCAGCGATATTGACCTCGTCCTTCTGTTTGATCCCTCAGCGCCCGTTTACCGGGATGACGCGCAATCCGCTATGGCCCGGCTCGCGCGCGATTTGGTGCCGCTGCTTGCCGAGCCGGACGCCAATGGGCGGGTGTTCCGTGTGGATTTACGGCTGCGCCCGGACCCTGCGGCAACACCGCCGGTGATTTCGGTCGCTGCAGCGCTGACCTATTACGAAAGCCACGGGCGCACCTGGGAGCGTGCGGCCTATATCAAGGCGCGCCCGATGGCGGGTGATCAGGCGTTTGGCGCCGCATTTTTAGAACAAATTCGTCCGTTCGTCTGGCGCCGTCATCTCGATTTCGCCGCCATCGCCGATATTCACGCGATGAAACGGCGAATCGATCAGCGCCATGATGATCGCGCCGGGGTGGTTTTCGGGCGCGATGTGAAGCTCGGGCGCGGCGGGATTCGCGAGATCGAGTTCATCGCGCAGACCTTGGAATTGGTCTGGGGCGGGCGCGAGCCGGCTTTGCGCATCCCTGGCACACTCGCCGCCCTGCGCGCGCTCGCCGCAGCCGGGCATTTGCCTGCCGATATTGCGCGCCTGTTGCGCGGGGCCTATCGGCGCCTGCGCCAGATCGAACACCGGTTGCAAATGATCGAGGATCGGCAAACCCATAGCCTGCCGACCAGCGCAACCGGCATGGCGGATTTCGCGCGGTTCATGGGCATGGATCCAACCACTTTTACCCATGGGCTAAATCAGTTGATGGAGCGGGTGCATCGCGCCTTCGCTGAATTTTTTGACGCGGGCGATGATGCGCCGCCGACCGATCCCCTCAATCCGGGTGAAGCAGGGCCCGTGCCGCCCGCCTTCGCCGCGGCACTGACCCGCCATGGCTTTAGCGATGCTCGCCATGTCGCGGAGCGGCTGCGCGCCTGGCATGAAGGCAGCCTGCCCGCGCTGCGCGCCGAGCGGGCGCGAACCCTGCTCGATCGGATTTTGCCCCGGCTGATTACCGCCCTCGGCGATCAACCCGATCCCGATTTAGCCTTCCGCCGCTTCGATCACATGCTGAGCGCACAGCGCGCCGGGGTGCAGCTTTTGTCGCTGTTTCAGCATAATCCCGCCTTGCTCGACCGTCTCGCGATGGTGTTGGGCGCAGCACCATCCTTGTCCGATCATTTGGCCGACCATCCTGGCGCGCTCGATGCGTTGCTCACCGCCGAAGAGCGAACCCGCGATTTCGCCCCTTTGCTGCGCCGACAATTGAGCGATGCGCGTGACCTTGAAGATCATCTAACTATTCTGCGCCGCTTCGTCCGGCGGGAGGAGTTTCAGCTTTCCGTGGCCACACTCGAAGGCCGCATCGATATCGATCAATCCGGCATGATGCGCGCGGAATTGGCCCGTTTGGTGTTAGCGGCACTTTTATCGGCGGTATTGGCCGATCATCAAGGGCGGTTCGGCAAAGTGCCCCGGGGAAGGTTCGGCATCGTGGCCCTCGGGCGGGCTGGCGCGCAGGAAATGATGCCAGGGTCGGATTTGGATTTAATGTTGATTTATGATCACCCGCCCGACGCAATGGGGCGCGGCTTGGATGCGGGCCGTTATTTCACCCGCCTCGCGCAATCATTGGTCACGGCGCTGACCGCCTCGGGCGCGGATGGGCCCATTTATCCGGTGGATATGCGGCTGCGCCCCTCCGGCAATAAAGGCCCCGTTGCCGTCTCGCTGAGCGCGTTTCGCAGTTATCATGCCGAACAATCCTGGACCTGGGAGCGGCTGGCCCTGACCCGCGCACGGGTTTTGGCCGCAACACGGGGGTTCACGCCGGTGTTAGCCGACGCCATCCGTGCTGCGTTGTCGCGCCCGGTGCGCAGCGCAACGATCCGCGCGGACACCACCGCGATGCGCGCCCGGCTCGCGCGCGATGCACCCGCCCGCGATGGGTTTGATTTGAAGCATCGGGTCGGCGGGATGATGGAGTTGGGCTTCATTGTGGAGGCTCTGCAACTGATCCACGGACCAAAGCGGCCCGAACTATTCGCCACCCGCACCGCCATGGCGGTGCGCAACCTCGCTGAGGCACGGATATTGCCCCGCACGGCGGCGGATCAATTGATTGACGCTGATCATTTGTTTAGAACTGTTCAAGCGATGTTGCGCTTAACCGGCTTGACGAGCCCTTCCGAAACCAGCCCCCGCGCCGCGCGAGAGCGGCTATTGGCGGTCTTGGGCGCACCTGACACCACGACGTTA
>JAKBBY010000270.1 GCA_021808315.1 Pseudomonadota bacterium
GCCAAGAAAGCCGGTGACCTTGGGAATATCGCGCACCAGATGCCAAGCATCATCGGTGAGTTCCATTTTGATCAGCACATAGCCCGGAAAAAATTTGCGCTCGGCATTGACCTTTTGGGCGCGGCGGATCTCAACCACCTCCTCGGTGGGCACCAGCACGCTCTCGATCTGGTCGGTCAGGCCCTTCTGAGCTGCCGCTTCATGGATTTGGGTCGCGATTTTTTTCTCGAACCCTGAATAAACATGTAGAACATACCAACGCTTGGCCATGAGGTTCCTCAGCTTCCGATTCCGAATAAGGCGCGCATCGCGAGGCTGATCCCCTGATCAACCACGATGAAGAAAATGATGGTGACGACGACCATGGCGAGCACCAGACCCGTGGTGGTCAAGGTCTCACGGCGCGTCGGCCAAGTGGTTTTGGCGGCTTCGCTGCGCACATCACGCAGGAATTTTGCCGGGTTGAACGCCAATTTCGCGATGCTCCTCAGTTTCGGACGCGGTCAAATCAATCAGAAATACGTCGTGTTGTTGGGTCGTGTCGGGTTGGGTAGTCGGGTTGCTCAATCAAGCCAGCGCCGTGGCCGCTGCGCCCGGTGGCAGGGGTGGAGGGTCTCGAACCCCCAGCCTCCGGTTTTGGAGACCGGCGCTCTAGCCAATTGAGCTACACCCCTGCAAACCAGACAGCGACACGTCCAGCGCGCGAGTGGCTTGCACACCGAGCGTGCATCGCTGTCAAGGGTCGCGTGGAGCGGGCGACGGGAATCGAACCCGCACAACCAGCTTGGAAGGCTGGGACTCTACCGTTGAGCTACGCCCGCATGCTGGCTTTCTATAAGGCGGGCGCTGCGGTTCGGCAACAATCACGCCCGCGATGATTGATCGGTGCGTAACCCGATCAGCGTTTTTGGTGCTGCGCGAGCCACGCCCCTGCCGTGCTCAAATCAATATTCCGCGCCCGCGCCGTGGCGGCAACGTCCGCCGGGTCCGCGTTGGCATGGCGGATCTGAGCCAGCGCCCAAAGATTGGCCGAGCGCGCGCCCGAGCGGCAATGGCACAGAATTTTGGCCTCGCCCGAGGTGCCGTGCCGCGCCTCATGGCCGGTCAAAGCAATGTGAAACGCCTCAATATCTGCGGGCGTGATGCTGGCGCCAGTGACCGGAATATGATGATAGGTTATGCCGTGCTGTGCCGCGATGGCAGCGGCTTCCGCCGCGCGCGGCTGGCTAGGCTGCTCGTGATCCGGGCGATTATTGATGATCGTGCGGACACCCGATTGGGCAAGAGCGGGGATTTCGGACGGGTCGATCCAGCCGGAGACATGGATCTGGTCAGTAAGAGCGGTCATCGCTAACCTCATTATGATTTCGTTAATTGGAATATATTAGGCAAGGATCGAGGATGAAACAAGCGGGGCGAGGGTTTCTGATCGGGCTGGCGGGCGTATTGGCTGCGGGGCTGCCGCTGGTGGCCCAGGCGGCGGCAGCCCAATCAGCACTATCCAAACAAATCGACGTGTGCGCCTCTTGCCACGGAGAAAATGAAATGGGCAGTCGAGATGGTGGTTATCCGGCGATTGCCGGGCTGCCCGCCGCCTATATTCGCGCCCAGTTGAAGGCGTTTCGCCATGGTGCGCGCGATAATGTGATGATGAATGCGGTGGCAAGCGGGGTGGATGCCGCCCAGCGGCGCGCCCTCGCGGCCTATCTCGCGGCCATGAGCGTGCCCGTATCAGCACCCGCGCGTGGGGCGGCGGCGCACCGCCCCAATCCGGTCGGCGCGGCGCTGGCCATTCATGGCGCCCCAGGCCAGAGGATAGCGGGCCACGGCACGGCGGAAATTCCCGCTTGCGCCGCCTGCCATGGCGCAGCGGGGCTGGGCCAGGGCGCGTTCCCGCGCTTGGCAGGACAGCCCGCCGATTATCTCCAAGCCCAGTTGCGCGCTTGGCAGGCGCAAAAGCGCCCTGCGGGCAACCCGCCGGTGATGCCCGCCATCGCCCGCGCCATGAGCGAAGCGCAAATCAAGGCGGTCAGCGCCTATTACGGCGCGCTGCCGGCCAATCCGGGGTAAAACTTAGCCCTTGGTGCTCGCCTTGGCGCTTTGGGCGGATGCTTGATCCGCCTGTTTCTGCGCAGCCTCGGCGTGGTCGATGGTTCTCACCAAATCGGCATAGCTGATCGAGCCAATGATCCGCTGATGGCCGATATACCAGCTCGGCACGTATTTCAGGCCCAGATCATGACCCCGGGCCAGATTACCCTTCAGCCGAGCGGTAATGGCGGGGCTGTTCATATCGGTTTTCAGCGTTGCCCAATCGATGCCGACTTTTTGCGCATCTTGCTTCAGCAGCCTACGTGTGGGTTTGCGTTTCTGGCGCATCAAAATATGGCGCAGTGCGCGATATTTATGCTGAAGTGCTGCGGCGAACAGCGCGCGGGTGCCGAGCGTGCTGGGCTTGCCGAGGATTGGATAATCGACCGCGACATAGCGAAAATCGTGATTGGTCAGCATCAGCTTGTTGAAACGCAAATTCATCCGCCGACAAGGCGGGCAGCGTATATCGTAGAAATCCACAACTGTGACGTCGGCCTTCGGATTGCCATAGACCGGATCGCCAGGGCGCATCAGGCTCGCCGCGGTAAAAGCGGTGTGGATAATCGGCGGATTGCCATTATTCGC
>JAKBBY010000051.1 GCA_021808315.1 Pseudomonadota bacterium
CATCGAGAATAAATGCCACTTCGCTGGGGGCCGCGGTGAAGTAAATCCCGACACTGACAGCCCCAATCATCATAATGGCTAAATCAGCGATGACCCATTCACGCCGATTATAAGCGAGGATTGCTACTCGGTCTTGCGGCTTGACGCCTGCAGCGAGCAAGCTGCGCGCTAACGCGTTCACATCGCGCGCGAGATCACCCCAATGCGTAGGCACCCATCTGTTACCGCTGCGGTGATAGCAGGCAGGCTCTGATTCGTGACCGCGCACGGTTTCAATGAGCCGTTGGGGCGTTGAGAGGAAGGGGTGATCAGCCATGATGCACCGCTTCATCGACAATAGCCAACCCTAACAGGGCGCGGGCTTCGCGGGGTGAGGCGATGGCCCGTCCTGCGCGTTGGGCGCAGCGGGCGAGGGCCGCGATTAAATCGCCATTGCCGCGCGCACGGCTGCCATCGGGGAGGAAAAAACTATCTTCAAGGCCAGTGCGTAACATGCCGCCTTGCTCGGCCACATGCTGATGTACCGGCCAGATTTCCGCACGACCGATCAAGGTTGCTTGCCAGTGGCATGCGGCGGGCATGAAGCGGCGGCAAAGATCCAGCACGTCAGGATCGACCGGCATGCCGGATGCCACGCCCATAACCAGATTATATAATCCGGCGCGCATCATGCCGGCACGGCGGTATAATTCGACCGATCGGACGATGCCGAGATCGAAGCATTCAAATTCCGGCAGAATGCCGAATTTGGCGCTCGATTCCAGCATTTTAGCGATTTTAGCAACGGGGTTATCAAACAACATTGGCGGCCATGCCCATTGGCCATCGTCGCGCAATTTCAGATAATTGAGGCTGCCGGCATTGCAGGCGGCAATTTCGGGGCGGATCCGCGCCATACAGGCGGTGGGACCGCTCACATCGCTGCCGATCACGCCGGTGGTTTGATTGATGATAACGCCAGGACAAGCGGCGCGAATCGCTGCGGTGATGGCGGCAGCGTTATCCGAATCCCAACTCGGCAGATGGCCATAATTCGGGCGTTGATCGCGAAAATGGATATGCATGATCGCGGCCCCTTGCTCGAACGCCTCACGCGCGGAATTGGCCATTTCCTCAGGCGTTACCGGAACCGGATGGATGCGCGGATCCGTCAGCACCCCGTTCAGCGCACAGGTGAGGATGATTTTATCCATGGGCTACCTCCGGGTCGTTGCGATAGGCGACGGTGACGAGCACCGTGCCGCCGGTGATTTGAGCGTTTAGGTCGTGGGCGCGATGGATGATCCGGCATGGTGCTGCGGCGGTGATTGCGGTTTCCATTTTCATCGCTTCGATGATGGCGAGTTTATCGCCCGCTTGCAGGTCATCGCCCTCGCTCGCGCACATGATCAGGCGACCGGACAGTGGGGCGCGAATTGCTGGATCGCGCTGCGCGGCATTGCGGTCTTGCGCCGTGCTGCGCGGGCGGAAATTTTTGATATGACCATCGATGCAGAGAGTGATCGAATTGTCATGATCGAGGGCGATGGCCGATCCACCGAAGCCATTGACGGTGTAGCTGAGGGTGGTGGTCTGGCGTGTTAGTTGAGTGATGACAAACGCATGATCATCGAGCGTGATGCGCCAGTTTTGGTCGATTTTGGCGATGTGGCACACGCGCTGTTGATCGCCACAGGCGAGGGTGAGTTCCATGGGGGCGGGTGGGCGATTGAACAGGCCGTGCCGATCAATTCCGGCATAGAGGGCGGCGGCGAGCGCGACAGCGAGTGCGTTTTGGCTTTCGGTATCGGTGCGGTGGGGCGGACGCCAATGATCGAGCGTGTCGACTTGCATTGCATGGGTTTGAAATTCGCGGCTGCTGAGCAGATCGATCAGGAAATTGATGTTGGTGGTCAGGCCGATGATGGGTGATTGGGTGAGCGCGGCTTGTAGGCGGCGGATGGCTTCTGGACGATCACGCCCGGTTGCTATGATTTTGCCTAACATTGAATCATAATAAGGGGTGATGACCGACCCTTCGGTGATGCCCGCATCGATGCGGATTCCGGGTGCATTCGGGGGCGGACGCCAATAGAGAATGGTGCCGGTTTGCGGCGCGAAATGCTGATCCGGGTCTTCTGCGCAGAGGCGGGCTTCGATGGCGTGGCCGGTGGTGATGATGTCGTCTTGGCGACAGGGCAAGGCTTCACCCGCAGCGATGCGCAATTGCCAATCGACCAGATCGATGCCGGTGATGGCTTCGGTGATGGTGTGTTCGACTTGGATGCGGGTATTCATTTCGAGAAAATAGAATTGATCGGCAGGATCGAGGATAAATTCGATGGTGCCGACGCCGAGATAATTCACGCTTTGCGCGGCGATGACCGCAGCTTGATGCAGGGCGGTTCGCACGGATGCCGGGAGGGATGCGGCGGGGGCTTCTTCGATGATTTTTTGGCGACGGCGTTGGGCGGTGCAATCGCGATCACTCAAATGCAGGATGGTGCCGAATTGATCACCGCAGATTTGAACTTCGATGTGGCGACCATGATCGATGCGTTTTTCGAGCATCAGCCGATCATCACCGAAGCTGGCGAGGGCTTCGCGCCGTGCCGCAGCGAGGGCATCGGTCAGCTCAGTTAGGTGATTGACTTCGCGCATACCGCGCCCGCCACCGCCAGCGACAGCCTTGATCAACAGCGGTGGGCCGAGCGCGGTGGCTTGGGCCATCAGCGTGGCATCCGATTGATCAGCGCCGTCATAGCCCGGCACCACGGGAACGTTGTGCCGACGCATATGGGCTTTGGCTTGGGCTTTATCACCCATCAGGGTGATGGTTTCCGGGCGGGGGCCGATGAAAATGAGGTTGGCTTGCGCACAGGCTTCAGCAAAACTCGCGCGTTCGGCGAGGAAGCCATAGCCGGGATGAATGGCATCAGCACCGGCAGCGATGGCGGCGGCGATGAGTTTGGGTTGATCGAGATAGGTGGTGGTTGCATCGCCCGCGCCCAGGGCCACACGACGATCAGCCATGGCGACATAGGGGGCGTTGCGATCGGCTTCGCTATAGACGGCGATGGTGCGGTAGCCGGCGCTACGGGCGCTGCGGATGATGCGCGCGGCGATTTCGCCGCGATTCGCGATCATGATGCTATGCATCGGGCGCATTAGGCGGCGCTGCCTGACCAGCTTGGCGGGCGGCGGGCGAGGAAGGCAGCGATGCCCTCTTCGGCTTCGGCGCTGCGCGCGGCGATGTTGAATAAATCGGCGGCGTGCTCGATATAGCGATCCGGGGCAAGTGTTAGACATGCTTGCGCGAGGGATTTGGTCGCGGTGATCGCGGCGGGAGCGGCGGCGCGCAATTGGGTGAGTGTTTGGGCGAGGGCGATGTCGAGCGCGGTCGCATTGTCGCAAACGATATCGAGCAGGCCGATGGCTTGGGCGGCTGAGGCGGTGAGTGATTGGGCGGTGATGGCGAGGCGTTTGGCCTGCATCAGGCCGGTTCGGGCGATGACCACGGGGAGGATTTGGGCGGGCACCAAGCCCAGCGTTACTTCGCTCATGCGCAGGCGGGTTTCGGCGCTCGCTAACACGATATCCGCCGCGCAGGCGAGGCCGACGCCACCGCCGATCAGGCTGCCTTGCACGCAGGCGATGATTGGTTTCGGGTGGGTTGCGATTTGGGCGCAGAGCTGGCCGAAATGCAGATTGGAGCTGCGCAAGGCGGCATCAACAGGATTGGCGCGGGCGGCGGCGGATTCGGCGAGGTCGGCGCCGGCGCAGAAATGATCGCCCGCACCGCGCAGGATGATTATCCGGTCCGTGGCGCGCTCGGCGGCTTCGGTTAGGGCCGCTTCGAGCGTGCCGATCATGGCGGCGGTGAGGGCGTTGCGCGCTTGCGGGCGGTTGAGCGTGATGGTGAGGATGCCCGCGTCACGCGCGATCAGAACAGGGGGCTGCATCACCCGGCCCTACCGGGCAAGGTTCCTTCGAGTTTGGCGATGATCCCTAACATGATTTCATCGGCACCGCCGCCGATGGAGACCAAGCGGCCATCGCGATAGGCGCGCGAGATCGGATTGTCCCAGGTATAGCCCATGCCGCCCCAATATTGCAGGCAGGAATCGGCAACTTCGCGGCTGAGACGGCCACATTTCAGTTTGGCCATTGAGGCGAGGCGGGTGACGTCTTGGCCTGAGACATAGCCTTCGACCGCTCGATAGGTCAGGGCGCGCAGGGCCTCGACTTCGGTGCGCAGTTCGGCGAGGCGGAAATGCACCACTTGGTTATCGAGGATGGGTTTGCCGAAGGTTTTGCGTTCGCGGGTATAGGCGATGGTTTGATCGATCAGGCGGTCCAGCATCACCAGGGAGTTAGCGGCGGCCCAGAGGCGTTCTTCCTGGAATTGCAGCATTTGGAAGGTGAAGCCGAGACCTTCTTGGCCGATCAGGTTGCGTTGGGGCACGCGCACATCATCGAAGAAGATTTGGGCGGTATCGGAGGAGTTCATGCCAATTTTATGGATTTTCTGGCGTTCGATGCCTTTGCTCGCGGTGGGGACGATGATCAGGGATTTGTTTTTGTGGGGCTTGTCATCAGAGGTATTCGCGAGCAGGCAGATCCAATCGGCTTGCAGCCCGTTGGTGATCCACATTTTCGAGCCGTTGATGATGTAATCATCGCCATCTTTGCGGGCGGTGGTTTTCACCGCCGCGACATCGGAGCCGCCACCCGGTTCACTGACCGCAACGCAGCCGACCATATCGCCTGCGATGGCGGGGGCGAGGAATTCACGGCGCAGCGCATCCGACCCAAAGCGCGCGAGGGCGGGTGTACACATGTCGGTATGCACACCAATGGCCATAGGCACGCCGCCGCAATCGCACGCGCCGAGCGCTTCGGCGACCACGGCGGAATAGCTGAAATCAAGCCCGAGGCCGCCATAGGCTTCGGGATATTTCACGCCGAGCAGGCCAAGATTGCCCAATTTTTTGAACAGGGCATGGGCGGGAAACGCGCCCGCTGCCTCCCATTCATTAATATAGGGGTTGATTTCCTGGGCGACGAATTTCGCCACCGTATCGCGCAGTTGCAGATGCTCTTGGGTCAGTTGCAT
This sequence comes from Pseudomonadota bacterium, assembly GCA_021808315.1. Classification (GTDB taxonomy): domain Bacteria; phylum Pseudomonadota; class Alphaproteobacteria; order Acetobacterales; family Acetobacteraceae; genus Acidiphilium. The sequence goes on from JAKBBY010000051.1 coordinate 5,096, forward strand.
GGTGGCTCCTAGAACCGTTGAACGCCGAAGCTGTTGGGGCGCAGGGAGCGCTGGTCGGCTTCGGCGATGGTGGCGAGGCAAAAAGCAAGGACGGCGCGGGTGTCACGCGGATCAATGATGCCGTCATCCCAGAGGCGGGCGGTGCCGAACAGCACGCTGGCTTCAGCATCGAGCCGTTGTTTGATGCCGTCAGACATTTGCGCCAAAGCTTGTTCGTTGATTGGGGTGCCTGCGCGTTCGAATTTGGCGCGGCTGATGATGTTCATCACCGTGGCGGCTTGGGCGCCGCCCATGACGGCGGTGCGGGCGGTGGGCCAGGAGAAAATGAAATGCGGATCAAAGCCGCGCCCGCACATGCCGTAATTGCCCGCACCGAATGACCCCCCCACCACGATGGTGAGTTTCGGGACGCTGGCATTCGCCACCGCTTGGATCATTTTCGAGCCGTGCTTGATGGCGCCTTCCCGTTCGGCGGCGCTGCCCACCATATAACCCGTGGTATTTTGTAAAAATAACAGCGGTAGGCCGACTTGATCGCAGGCTTGGATGAATTGGGCGGCTTTCATCGAGCCTTGCGGCTGGATGGGGGCGTTATTGGCGATAATGCCGAGGCGATGACCCTCGATGGCGGCGTGACCGCAGATGGTATCGGCGCCGAATTCGGCCTTATAGTCGAGAAAATCCGCGTGATCGATAATGTGGGCGATGATGGCGCGCATATCAAAGGGCGTGCGGTCATCGCTGGGGACGATGCCGAGCAGATGCGCGGGATCAAGGGGCGGGGCGATGGGGTCGCGGGCGGGCGATACGGGCAGGCCGAGATGCTGCACCAGATCGCGCACCAAAGCGAGGGCGGCGCTGTCATGATCGGCCAGATATTCACCAAGGCCGGTGATTTGCGCGTGCATCAGCGCGCCGCCGAGCTGTTCTTCATCGACCTGTTCGCCAATGGCGGCTTCGACCAAAGGCGGACCGGCGAGGAAGATTTTTGAACGGTCGCGCACCAGCACGATATAATCCGAGAGGCCCGGCAGATAGGCACCACCCGCCGTTGCCGAGCCATGGACCACGGCAATTTGCGGGATGCCCATAGCAGACAGGTGGGCCTGATTGGCGAAACTGCGGCCCCCTTCGACAAAGATTTCGCTTTGGTAGAGCAAATTGGCGCCGCCGCTTTCGACCAGATAAATCAGCGGCAGTTTGTTGATGCGCGCGATTTCTTGGGCGCGCAGGGTTTTGCGCAATCCCATGGGGGCGACGGTGCCGCCTTTGATGGCGCTGTCATTCGCGACCACCATCACCCGCACGCCGTTGACAAAGCCGATGCCGGCGATACCGCCGCCGCCCATGATGCTGCGCTTGGCGTCATCATCATGCATACCAAGGCCGGCGAGGCTGGAGAGTTCGAGGAAGGATGCGCCGCGATCCAGCAAATGGCTCAGCCGTTGCCGGGGCGTGAGTTGGCCGCGCTTGGCGAATTTGGGCCGGGCGGCAACATCCTTCTCGATAATCGCGGCTTCTAACGCCCGGAACATGGCGATTTTCTCAAGCATCGCGGCTTCGTTGGCCTTGAAGGACGCGGTGTTGGGATTCATGCCGGGCGCGAGCTGGGCCATTACGAGGCGTCTCCGGCCAGCACAGCGACGGGTCGGGCGCGGTGAAACCCTTCAAAGGCGATGGTGCCGCCTTCGGGTGGCAGCGGAAATGCGCGATGCCCCAGCGGCGCGCCGCCATCGATTTGCAAAACAGCACCGGTGATAAACGCGGCTGCGGGCGAGAGCAAGAAACAAATGCCGGCACTCACTTCGGCTTCGGTGCCCAGCCGGTGCAGGGGCACGCTGCGATGCAGGGCTTTGATCATGGGCTTCATCGCCTCGCCATACTGATCGAGGCCGGATGAGGCGATCCAGCCGGGGGCGACGGCGTTGACCCGCACACCGAATGACGCCCATTCAAAGGCGGCGGTTTTGGTGAGATTGACCATGCCCGCGCGTGCAGCACCCGAATGACCCATGCCGGGCATGCCATTCCACATATCGGCGACGATGTTCACGATGGCGCCGCCATGCTGTTTCATGCTGGCGTTGAAACAGGCTTTGGCGAGGAGAAACCCACCGGTTAAATTGGTGGCGACCACGGCCTCGAAGCCTTTTTTCGAAATTGACGCGAGGGGCGCTGGAAATTGCCCACCGGCATTATTCACCAGCGCATCGATCCGGCCATGGCGGGCGATGAGGGCGGCGATGGCGGCGTCAATCGCCGGTTCATCGCGAATATCGAGGCTGATCGCCTCGCCGCTCCGCCCATCGGCAGTGAGTTCGCCCAGCACGGCATCAAGCCGGTCTTGGCGGCGACCGAGCAGCACCACATGCGCGCCCAGGGCCGCGAGTTCGTGGGCGGTGCACCGGCCAATGCCGCTGCCGCCGCCGGTGATCAGGACGATTGATCCGGCAAACAAATCGTTGCGAAAAATGCTGCGATAACAGTGATCGCTTGGCTTTGACACATGATCCTCCCAAACCGGTTGGCCGGCGTGTTGACTTACTATGACGGCGATTGACGCGCACGTCAATTGGTTTTAGGATGCAATCATCGATTCAAGAGGAGCAAAAAATGGATTTTGCGGAATGCACGCGGCGGATTACCGAGAAAGTAGGCGCCGATAGCGGGCTGGGCGCCAAGCTGAAATTTGATTGCGGCGATGCGGGCCGGATTTTCATTGATGGGACAGCGGTGCCCAACATTGTGAGCCATGATGATGCCCCTGCCGATTGCACCATCAAAATCGCACTCGCGGATTTGATCGCGCTGTTGGAGGGCACGTTGGAGCCCACAACGGGCTTTATGACCGGGCGCTTTACCGTTGAGGGTGACATTGGTGTGGCGCTGAAATTGCAGCGGGTGATTTAGCGCGCGATGCTGGACAAGTCCGACACGCTGGCCGACCGCTATTTGCCCGATCATCAGGCCGATCCGGCCAAAGCGAGCGGGCGCGGGCGGCGCGCGGCGCGGGAGCGGCTATTTGGGATTGCCGAGGTTGCGGCGGAGCTGGGCATCACCACCCGCACGATTCGGTTTTATGAGCAAAAAGGCTTGATTTCGCTGCAACGGATCAATCGGGCCCGGGCTTTGACCAAGCGCGACCGTGCGAGGTTGGCGCTGATTTTGCGTGCGCGGGCAATTGGCTCCTCGCTTGATGAGATCGCGCATTATTTGGAGCTCTATGGCCAACATGGCGAGGGGCGCTCACGGCAACTGCGCTATGTGATTGATCGGACGCGCGATGCGATTGCCGATTTGGAAAGCAAGCGCGCCAAGATTGACGGGTTGCTCGCGGATTTACGCGAAATCCATCAAACCAGTGTGGATAATTTGGCATTGTTGCAGGCAAGGCAATCGTGAATGGGAATCGAATAACGTGACGCACCCGATGGTGCGCGGAGGGGGAAGCGATGAATGATGCGTTGATTTTTGAGGCGGTGCGCACACCGCGCGGCAAGGGCAAGGCGGATGGCAGCCTGAACGAAGTCAAGCCGGTGACGTTATTGGCTGATGTGCTCAATGGATTGCAACAGCGGCTTGATTTCGATACCGGCTTGATTGATGACGTCGTGATCGGGTGTGTGACGCCGATTGGCGATCAGGGCTCATGCATCGCCAAGACAGCTTCACTGGCGGCGGGGTGGGATTGGAATGCTTCGGGCGTGCAGATTAATCGGTTTTGCGCCTCTGGGCTGGATGCGGTCAATCAGGCGGCGCAGCGCGTGCGCTCCGGCTGGGAGGATTTGATTGTTGCGGGTGGTGTTGAATCCATGTCCCGCGTGAGCATCGGCTCGGATGGCGGGCCTTGGGCGCTGGACCCGGCGACTAGCCTCGCCACCAACTTTGTGCCGCAGGGAATTGGCGCGGATTTAATGGCGACGCTTGATGGTTATAGCCGCAGCGATGTCGATCAATTCGCGCTGACATCGCAACAACGCGCGGCGGCGGCGCAGGCGGCGGGGTTGTTTGATCGGTCGGTGTTGCCGGTGCGCGATGCCAATGGTCAGACGATTTTGGCGCGCGATGAATTTATCAAGCCACAAACCACGTTAGAAGGCTTGGCCGGGCTGCACGCGGCCTTTGAGCAAGCGGGGCGGATTGGTTTTGACGACGTCGCGTTGCGGGTTTATCCGCAGGTGGAGGCGATTAATCACGTTCATACCGCCGGTAATTCATCGGGCATTGTGGATGGGGCGGCGGCGGTGCTGATTGGCTCGCCCGCGCGGGGCCGCGAATTGGGGCTGGAGCCGCGCGGGCGGGTGGTGGCGACGGCGTTAGTGGGCACCGATCCGACGATTATGCTGACCGGGCCGGTGCCCGCCACGCGCAAGGCGCTGGCGAAGGCGGGCATGACGATTGAGCAGATCGATTTATTTGAGGTGAATGAAGCGTTTGCCGCCGTGCCGATGCGGTTTATGCGCGAGCTGGCGGTGCCGCATGAAAAAATCAATGTGAATGGCGGCGCGATTGCGATGGGTCATCCGCTCGGAGCGACCGGGGCGATGCTGATTGGCACGATCCTTGACGAATTGCAGCGACGGCGGCTGCGGTTTGGCTTGGTGACGTTATGCGTGGGCGGCGGCATGGGCATTGCCACGATTATTGAAGCATTTTGAGGGTTGGATGATGAGCGTGATGAGTTTTGAAATTGATGATCGGATCGGGGTGATCCGGTTTGATGATCCGAGCGCGCCGGTCAATACGATGAGTGCAGCCTGGCAAGCAGAATTTTCGACGGTGTTAGATGAAATATCGGGCGCGCTGGACGCCCTTGATGGGGTGATTGTGACCTCCGCCAAGCCAGGGCATTTTTTTGCCGGGGCGGATGTTAAATCATTGTTGAATTTGACGCCTGCTGACGCTGGGGCGGTGTTTGCGCAGGTGGAAGCGATCAAGGCGATGTTGAACCGGCTGGAGACATTGCCGATTCCGGTGGTGGCGGCGCTGAATGGCACGGCGTTGGGCGGCGGGTTTGAGATTGCACTCGCGTGCCATCAACGGTTTTGCGTCGCGACGCCGACGGTGCAGTTGGGGCTGCCGGAGGTTTCGCTCGGGCTGCTGCCCGGTGGCGGTGGCTTGACGAAAATGGTGCGGCTCTTGGGCTTGGTGGCGGCGTTGCCGATTTTGACGGAGGGAAAAATATTCACGCCGGAGCAGGCGGCTGCGTTAGGATTGGTGCAGCTTGTGGCGGATGAGGCGGCGTTGCTGGCGGCGGCGCGCACCTGGATTGCGAGCACGAAGCAGCCCGTGCAGCCTTGGCGGGTCAAGGGCTATAAAATGCCGGGCGGGACGCCGAGTTCGCCGGGTGTGGCCCAAGCGTTGCTGGTGGCCCCTGCGATGGTGCGGCAAAAGACGCAAGGCTGTTATCCGGCGCCGGAGGCGATTTTGGCCTGTGCGGTGGAGGGGGCGCAGGTGGGTTTTGACACCGCGCTGCGGCTTGAATCGCGACATTTTGCGACACTGGCGACCGGGGCGGTGGCGCAGAATTTGATCCGGCTGTTTTTAGAGCGCACGGCGGCAAAATCATCCCCACGACAAGCGGGCGGGCGGGCCGCGTTCAAGCCGCGCAAAGTGGGTATTTTGGGCGCCGGGATGATGGGCGGGGGCATTGCCTATGCCAATGCGGTGCGTGGCGTTGATTGCGTGCTCAAAGATGTGAGTTTGGCGGCGGCGGAGCGCGGCAAGGCTTATTCAAAAAATGTCGCGGATAAGCGGATTAAGAGCAAGCGAATGAGCGAGGCGGAGCGCGAGGCGTTATTGGCGCGGATTACCCCGACGGTGGATGAGGACGGGCTGGCAGGGTGTGATTTGATCATCGAGGCGGTGTTTGAGAATGCCGCCTTGAAGGCGCAGGTGATTGCGGCGCATGCGGCGCATGTGACGGCGGATGGTGTATTTGCCTCGAACAGTTCGACCCTGCCGATGACCGGCTTGGCAAATTCGTTCCCGGACCCGACGCGGTTTATTGGGTTGCATTTTTTCTCACCAGTTGAGCGCATGGAGTTGCTGGAGATTATTCGCGGGGCGCAGACCAGCGATGAGACAGTGGCGAAGGCGCTCGATTATGCCAAGTTGATTGGGAAATTGCCGATTGTGGTGAATGATCGGCGCGGATTTTACACCAGCCGGACCTTTGGCACGTTTGTGATGGAAGGGGCGACGATGCTGGCCGAGGGGATTCCCGCGCCTGCGATTGAACGGGCGGCGTTGATGGTGGGGATGCCGGTGGGACCGCTTGCGGTGCTGGATGAAACATCGCTCTCGCTGTCGGTGCATGTGCTTGAGGAGACGCGCCGTGCGGCAGAGGCGGGGGGGCATGATTATGCGCCGAGCCAAGGTGAATTGTTAGTGGAGCGGATGGTGCGCGACTTCAACCGACCAGGACGGGCGGGGGGTGGCGGGTTTTATGATTATCCGGCGGACGGGCCAAAGCATCTTTGGCCGGGATTGGCCGCGCATTTTGGCAAGATCGGGATAGCGTTTGAGGTTGCGCATTTGGGTGAGCGATTCCTCTATCGACAGGCCTTGGAGACGCTGCGTTGTTTGCACGAGAAGGTGCTAATTTCGGGGCGGGATGCGAATTTGGGATCGATTTTCGGGATTGGGTTTCCGGCTTGGACCGGCGGCGCTTGGCGCTTCATTGAGGCGCAGGGTTTGGCTTCGTTTACCGAGCATTGTGCCGCGTTGGCGGCGCGCTATGGCGAGCGGTTTGCGCCGCCGGATTTGCCCGCTGATTGGCGGATCGGCGCATGATGGCGCAACGCCCGCTCGCAGGGGTGCGGGTGATTGAGATTGAGGCGCTGGGGCCGGTGCCGTTTTGTGCGATGATGTTAGCCGATTTGGGCGCGGAGATTGTGCAAATTCGGAGGCCCGGCAAGCCTGCCTTGATTGCGGTGCCGCCCGAGCGCGACGCGGTGCAGCGCGGGCGTGTGGCGGTCGCGCTGGATTTGAAAACCGAGGCCGGGCGGGCGGCGTTGCAGCCTTATTTAGCGTCGGCGGATCTCTTGATCGAGGGGTTTCGACCGGGGGTGATGGAGCGGTTGGGGTTGGGGCCTGAGACGCTGCGCGCGGCGCATCCGCGATTGATTTATGGGCGGATGACGGGCTTTGGCCAGAGTGGGCCGTTAGCGGCGCGGGCGGGGCATGATTTGACCTATTTGGCCCTCACCGGGGCGTTGCATGCGATTGGCCGGGCGGGCGAGCGCCCGGTGCCGCCGCTGAATTTGGTTGCCGATTATGGCGGCGGGGCGATGGTATTGGCGGTGGGGGTGCTGGCGGCGTTGGTGCAGCGCGGGGTGAGCGGGCAAGGCTGTGTGGTGGATGCGGCGATGATTGATGGCGCGTCGTTACTGATGACACCGTGTTATGCGATGCTGGCCAATCAGGTTTGGGCCGATCAGCGCGGGGTGAATTTGCTGGATGGCGGCGCGCCATTTTACGATACGTATGAGACGGCGGATGGGCGCTATGTGGCGGTGGCGGCGTTGGAGCCGCAATTTTTTGCGGTGCTGGCGAACACGCTGGCCCTCGATCCGGCGTTGGCGCGGCGGCAATATGACCGGCAGAGCTGGCCTGCGCTGCGGGCTGCGTTGACGGCGATATTCCGCTCGGCCCCGCGCGATCATTGGGCGGCGTTGTTTGAGCCGTTGGATGCGTGCGTGGCGCCGGTGCTGACCTTGCAGGAGGCGGCGCTGCATCCGCATAACGTGGCGCGGGGTGTGCATGTGCGTGATGTCCATGGGGTTAGGCCCGCGGCAGCGCCGCGCTTTACCAAATAGGGCAGCGCCGCGCTTTACCAACTAATCATCGAAGCCTTCGAAGCGCGCGAAGTCTTCGAGGGGGGCGCGTTTGGAGCGCAGCGCGTTGACCGGCGCTTGCGCGTCGCGATAGCCGATGGCCATGCCGCAAAACAGCATCAACTCGGGCGGTGTGGCGAGGGCTTGGTAGACCGTGGTGGCAAACATCGCCCAGGCTTCTTGCGCGCAGGAATCGAGCCCCTCTTCGCGCAGCAAGAGCATGATGGTTTGCAGGACCATGCCGAGATCGGAGAATTGGGCGGCGCCCATGCCGCGATCGATAAAGCAGAACAGGCCAACCGGGGCGCCGAATAATTGGAAATTGCGGGCGAACCAGGCGCGCCGGCCGGCGCGGTCTTCACGGGCGATGCCGAGCAAGGCGTACATATCCTCGCCAATGTCGGCGCGGCGGGTGCGATAAGGCTCGCGGATCGGGCTTGGGTAGATCGGGTATTCGCTGATTTCGCCGTTGGGTTGGGCCAGGGCCCGGGCGCTGACTTGGGCGAGCAGGGATTGCAAAGGGGTGCCGGTGAGCAGCACCAAATGCCAGGGTTGCAAATTGCCGCCGGAGGGGGCGCGAGCGGCTTTTTGCAGAACGCGACGCAATAACGCGCCGGGCACCGGATCGGGGCGGAAGGCGCGGACGGATAGACGTGTATCGACCGCGTGGCTGACGGAATTTGATCGCGTGGGGCCGGGTTCTGCGCTAACCTGACCGGCGCGCGGCGCAGAATCGCGTAATTCATCATGGTTGGGGAAACTCATGTCCTATTATGCCTATCCGTTATTGATTAAACAAATACTAGAAACGCCGCACCAACAAGCGAGTGGGCGTAAAATTATTTATCGGGGTGAGGTGACGCTCGATTATCCGGGATTTATCGCCCGTATTGGCCAGCTTGGCGCGGCGTTGCGGCGGTTGGGGGTTCGCCACGGTGATGTGGTGGCGGTGATGGATTGGGACAGCCATCGGTATTTAGAGTGTTTTTTTGCGATCCCGATGCTGGGCGCGACCTTGATGAAGGTTAATGTGCGGCTGGCACCCGAACAGATTGCGTACACGCTCGATCATGCGGGGGCGAGCACGTTGCTGATCCATCCGGATTTTGTGCCGCTGGTGACCGCGCTGCGCCCGCGCCTGCCGACGTTGCGCAATTTCGTGTTTTTGGATGAGGATGGCGGGGCGCGGGGCGCGCTGCCGTATGCCGGAGATTATGAGGAATGGCTCGCGACTGAGGATGCTGGCTTCGATTTCCCTGAGTTTGACGAGCATACGCGCGCCACCACGTTTTATACGACGGGCACCACGGGCATGCCGAAGGCCGTGGCGTTCAGCCATCGTGATATTGTTCTCCATAGCATGACGATTTTAGCGACGATGGCGATGAGTTCGGTCAATGCCGGGGTTAATCGCGACGACGTCTATTTGCCGTTAACGCCGATG
>JAKBBY010000271.1 GCA_021808315.1 Pseudomonadota bacterium
CAATGCTGGTCATCCGGGGCGACGCGATCTGCCCGCGCACCACCAGCAATTCCTCGCGCATCACCTCCAGCCGCCGTGGCCGCGAGCTGATAATCGCCAACAAATAGCCGATCTTCTCGCCCACCTCGCGCAACTCGGCCTGGATTTTGTCACGCTCCAACCCGGTCAGCCGTTGCAGGCGCAATTCCAAAATCCCGCGCGCCTGCGCATCGGTGAGCCGCACGGTTCCGGCATCCGTCACCTGATTGCCATGATCATCGATCAAAGCGAGCAACGGCAGCACATCCCCCGCCGGCCAATCGCGCGCCATCAACGCCACCCGCGCCGCCGCCGCATCCGGTGCTGCGCGGATCAGCGCGATCACCGCATCGATATTGGCAACCGCAATCCCAAGCCCCACCAAAATATGCGCCCGGTCCCGCGCCTTGTTCAAATCAAACCGCGCACGGCGCAGAATCACCTCTTCGCGGAAGGTGATGAAACAATCGAGCGCATCGCGCAGCCCCAACTGCCGGGGCCGCCCGCCATCGAGGGCGAGCATATTGATCGAGAAGCCGGTCTGCAGCTGGGTGAACCGATAAAGCTGGTTCAGCACCACTTCGGGCGTCGCATCGCGCTTGAGCTCAATCACCATGCGCATGCCGTCACGGTCGCTCTCATCGCGCAAATCCGAAATACCCTCGACCTCTTTATCACGCACCAATTGAGCAATGCGCTCCAGCAGCGTCGCCTTGTTCACTTGGTAGGGCAGTTCGCTGACCACAATCGCCATCCGGTCCTTACGAATCTCCTCAATCGCCGCCCGCGCGCGGATCACAATCGAACCGCGCCCGGTCTCGAACGCATTGCGAATCCCCGATCGCCCGAGGATCATCGCACCGGTCGGAAAATCGGGGCCGGGGACAATTTTCATCAACTCATCCAGCGTCGCCTCGGGATGTTCGAGCAGATGCAACGTCGCATCAATAATCTCGGTCGGATTATGCGGCGGGATGTTGGTGGCCATGCCAACCGCGATGCCGTTGCCGCCATTGACCAACAAATTCGGATAGGCGGCGGGCAGCACCCGTGGCTCGTGATCCGATTCGTCATAGGTCGGTTGAAAATCGACCGTGTCCTTGTCGATATCGGTGAGCAGCGCCATCGCGGCATGGGCCAAGCGCGCCTCGGTATAGCGCATCGCCGCCGGCGGATCGCCATCGACCGAGCCGAAATTACCCTGCCCATCGATCAGCCGCACCCGCATCGAAAAATTTTGAGCCATGCGCACCGCCGCGTCGTAAATCGCGGAATCGCCGTGCGGATGATATTTACCCATCACATCACCGACCATCCGGGCCGATTTGCGATACGGCTTGTCGGGCGTGTTGCCCGATTCGGCCATGGCATACAAAATCCGGCGATGCACCGGCTTCAGCCCATCGCGCGCGTCGGGCAGCGCCCGCGAGACGATCACGGACATGGCATAATCGAGATAGGAACGGCGCATTTCCTGCTCGATGGTCACGGGAGCGAGGCCGCGCGGCCCCTCATTCATATCGGTCGGTTCGGTCATAGGGCGTTCATACCATCGCTGGTGCTGCGCGGCGAGGGGCCGATCCGCCCGCGCCATCCGGCTCTGATCACCGCCAGCCGATCACCAAGGCTTCTTGGGTGGATGGGCGTGCGCTGATCAAGCCGCGCCAAGTCGCGCCGCGCCAGAACCGACGGCAAAGTCGCCGCCAGCGCCACGCTCGGCGTTGGCGTGGCCAGGAGCCCTTGGGCGTGGTCGGCCAGCTTTTGCGCTGTTGTGCCATCCTGAGGCAACAAATCGCGGCCCAACGCCCGCAAGGACGGCGCAGCGCGGAGCATCAGGGCAATCCCCGTGCCGGTGCCAAGGCGCTCCAACGCCGCTCGCACGGACCGGTCGGCCCCCAACCAAATCCCGGCCACGCGCATCAGCGCGCCAGCAGTGCCCTGCGCATAGGCCATGAAGGCATCGAGGTCCGGGATCGGTTCGGCTTCCGCTTCACGCGCATCAATCAGGCCGAGCAGGTCGGCAGGCGCAAAGACCCCATCCGCGAGCGCCTGCCGCAAGGGCAGCGCCACCGGATGCCGTCGCTGCGCGCCATCGATCACCTCGCGCCACCAATGCAACCGGATCAGCGCCATCGGGCCGGAACTGGCAACTTCGCGGGCGCGCGCCAGCTCGTGATTGAAAGCGTACAGCAGAAACAAAGCAGGGCGCTTGGCGGCGGGGGCGAAGGCAGCCGCCAGCATCCGATCCGGATCGGCGCGGCGCAGGGCTTGCAGATAAGATTGATCGATCATTAGGTCAGCAGCGGGGGCGGGTTGACGGGGAGCGGGTTGGTTCATAGCTAAGGATGACAGCCCGATGCGGTTCGCGCGGCGGGAGCGTATTTCATTCCACCAATTTGCGGAGGATCACCATGGCGTTCGAACTCCACTCGCTGCCCTACGCGCATGGCGCGCTGGCGTCTCATGGCATGAGCCAGGAGACGTTGGAACTGCATCACGGCAAGCATCATCAGGCCTATGTCACGGCTCTGAATGGGTTTGTCGAGAAAAATCCAGAGTTGCAGGGCAAGACTCTGGAAGAAATCATCCATTTCACCCATGGCAAGGCCGATATGGCGCCGGTCTTTAACAATGCTGGGCAGG
>JAKBBY010000272.1 GCA_021808315.1 Pseudomonadota bacterium
TATCAAGGCATGTTCGGACTGTTGCACCCCTCCCCGCTCTATTTGGGGCCCCATCTGGTACTGGCGATGCTGATTTTCACGGCGATGCTGTGGACTGGTTTTTCGCTGCGCCACCCCGAGCCAATGCCCATTGAGGGTTACACCGGATTGCGGACGCTGCTTACCTGGTCAGTGGGGTTGTTGATTGTCACGATTGGTCTGGGGGCTTTGGTGGCAGGGTCAGGCGGGCTGCATGTTGATCATAGTTTTCCGCTGATGAACGGGCATTTTTTTCCACGGCGCGGCTGGGCGCTGCATCCGATCTGGCTCAATCTGGTTGCCAATCCGCGTACGGTGCAGTTCGAGCATCGGGTGATCGCGACGCTGACGGCTGGTGTGGTGATCGTTGCAGCGTCGATTGGGCTGCGCGCACCGCTCGGCCCGCGCGCGCGGGATTTGTTTTTGCTGCTGGCCGGGCTGATTACGCTGCAATATATTTTGGGGATGAGCACGGTCGTTTCGGGTATGGACGATTTGGGCTATATCCATGAATTGACGGCGGTGCTGTTGCTCGCTTCATGCATCGCCTGCCGCCATGCGCTGCGCGGCGCGGTGCCACGACCGGTTTCAACCCAATTGACTATGAAGGCTGCTGAATAATGTCTGACCAACGGACGATTGCTGATCGCTTGTTTCACGGTGCCACCGGCCTTGACCCGCATGAGGCCGCGCGCGTGATCGCGCCGGTGCTGGAGGTGGCGGATGATGGGGAATTGTTCCTGGAATATAGCGAATCCGAAGTGGTCAGTTTTGATGATGGCCGCATTCGCACGGCGAGTTTCGATAGCCGCTCGGGGTTTGGGCTGCGGGCGGTGACCGGCGAGAGCGCGATTTATGCCCATGCAGGGGAGATTTCAGTGCCGGCCCTAACCCGGGCGGTGGGGACGTTGCGCGCGGCGCGGGCGGGCGAGACCGGAAGTATTGCGGTGGGGCCGCATGGGAGCAAGGCGGCGTTATATACGGCGCAGAATCCGTTCGCGGCGATGGATTTTGCTGCGCGGGCCGATGTGCTGGCCGAGATTGATGCTTATGCGCGGGCGCAGGACCGGCGGGTGGTGCAGGTGACGGCGAGCTTGTCGGGGGAGTGGCAGGTGGTCGAGATTTTGCGGGCTGATGGATCGCGGGTGGCCGATGTCAGACCGCTGGTGGTGTTGAGCGTATCGGTGGTGATGGAGCAAGGCGGGCGGCGTGAGAGCGGCGGCCATGGCGCGGGGGGGCGCGAGACCTATGCGAGTGTGACCGCGCCAGGTTTTTGGCGCGCGGCGGTGGATGAGGCGATTCGCAAGGCCTCGTTGAATCTGGAGAGCATTCCAGCTCCGGCGGGGGAGATGCCGGTGGTGCTTGGCGCCGGGTGGCCGGGGATTTTGCTGCATGAGGCGATTGGGCATGGGTTGGAAGGGGATTTCAACCGCAAGAAAACCTCCGCCTTTGCCGGGTTGATGGGGGCGCGGGTTGGCAGCAAGGGCGTGACGGTGGTGGATGATGGGACGATCGCGCATCGGCGCGGCTCATTGAGTGTGGATGATGAGGGCACGCCGACGCAGCGGACGGTGTTGATCGAGGATGGGATTCTCACCGGCTATATTCAGGACCGGCAGAATGCGCGGCTGATGAATATGCGCGCGACGGGGAATGGCCGCCGGCAATCCTATGCGCATATGCCGATGCCGCGGATGACCAACACGATCATGCTCGGGGGCGAGGCGAGCCGGGAGGATATGATCGGCTCGATCAAGCGAGGGATTTATGCGGCGAATTTTGGCGGGGGTCAGGTGGATATTACCTCGGGCAAGTTCGTGTTTTCGGCGTCTGAGGCGTACCTGATCGAGGATGGTCAGGTGGGCGCGCCGCTGAAGGGGGCGACGCTGATTGGCAATGGGCCGGATGCGCTGACTAAGGTGGAGATGATTGGATCAGATTTCGCGCTTGATCCGGGCATTGGCACGTGTGGCAAGAATGGCCAAGGCGTGCCGGTGGGGGTTGGGCAGCCGACCCTGAAGATATCTGGTCTTACGGTTGGGGGGACGGCGGTATGAGTGCGGCACCGCAAGCGAAGCGCGTGCCGGTGACGCTTGCGCAGTTGGGCCGGGTGCGGGTTGATGAGTATGCGTGGATGAAAGACCCGGATTGGCAGAAAGTTTTGCGCGATCCTTCGGTGCTGCGGGCCGATATTCGTGACTATCTTGAGGCCGAGAATGCCTATACCGAGACGGTGCTGGGCGGCACGGCGGCGTTGCAGGCGGAGCTGCGGGCCGAGATGGAGGCGCGGATTGATCCGGATGATCGTTCGCCGCCGATGGATGATGGGGCGTGGTCATATTATTATCGGTATGCGCCCGGAGCGGAGCATCCGATTTATGCGCGCACGCCGCGTGCGGGGGGAGCGGAACAGATTTTGCTCGATGCCAATGCGCGGGCGGTGGGGCAGGATTATTTCAAGATCATCGCGGCGGTGCATAGTCCGGATCATCGGTTGTTTGCGTTTGCTGAGGATGTGCAAGGTTCGGAGGTGTACCGGGTTTGGGTGATGGAGATTGCCACCGGGGCGATGGTGGGGCCTGCGATTGAGGCTTGCACCGGGGATTTTTGCTGGTCGCCTTGT
>JAKBBY010000273.1 GCA_021808315.1 Pseudomonadota bacterium
ATCACGCCATAGAGGCTGTCATTATGCTGGCGGAAGGCGGGCGACGGGCCGGTCTGGTTGGGGAAGGCGCCGGTATCAACCCAAAAACCGAGCCGATAGGTGCCGGGATAGCCCGCGAGGCGGGTGGAAAAATCGGCCTCGACGATGGTGAGCGCGCCGGTGGTGAGGTTGAATTTGGTGCCGCCGGCATCGAGCGATTGCGGGTCGTTGGCGAAGGGGCCGCCGGGGGGATTATCATCGAAGGTGCCGGCGAGGAGGGTGAGGTTTTTCGTGGGTTTGAGGCGCAGGCGCACGCCGAGCGCGCTGAGCGGATAGGCCGGGCCGCCAGCATAAAGGTCCGCTGAGGGCACCAGCGGCCAGCCCGCCATGGTGTTAACGAACAGAGCAGAATTGGTGCTGACGATAAATTCCTGATCGATGCTTTGCTGGCCGATTTTAAGGTCGGCGGTGCCGTGATCGAATGATTGATCGAACCATAATTCCCAGAGCCGGGTCGCATCGCTCGCTTCGGTGCCGCTGGCGGTTTGCAGATCATCCAGATAGCCGGGGCTGAGGCTGCTGCCATGGATTTGCAGCGCGCTGACATAGAATGTGCCGCCGGGCAGGCCAAAGGCTTTGCCGGTGTCGATATGCAGTGTGGCGGTGGTGACGCCTTGCAGGGTGGCGCCTTGTTTGACGCCGCCGCTGATATTGGCGAGCGCGTTTTCGGTATCGGTCAGGCCGAAGGTGATGCCGTGGACCGCAAGGGCCGGGCGCAGACCGCCGATGGGGCCGAGCAGGGTGCTTTGGGCGCCAGCGCGACCGGGTCCGAGCGCCAGAGCGACCAAGGTGCCGATGATGAGGCGCGCGCGGCCTGGGGTCATGATGGCTCCTTTCCGGACATGCCGGAAAATGTGAGATGATATAGTATATCAATCATTGTGTCGGCCTAAATGATACTTTATATCATTCGTTGTTCACAGGCAGAGGCTTGGAGGCTCACGATGTTTTCATTGAACCATCACATCCTGTTGACGCTGGGGGCTTTGATGGCGGCGGTGCTGGGCGTGATGCCGGCACGGGCGGCGGGGCCGATCCGGGCGATTGGGGTGGAAAACCAATATGCCAATGTGATCGAGCAGATTGGCGGGCGCTATGTGCGCGTCCGTGCGATGATCAGCGATCCCAACACCGATCCGCATAGTTTTGAGGCCAGCCCGAAAATTGCCGCCGAGATGGCCGGCGCGTCGCTGATTGTGGAAAATGGGCTGGGCTATGATGCCTGGGCGGACAAGATGCTGGCGGCGGCAGCGAACCCGCAGCGTGTGGTGATTCATGTGCAGCTTTTGCTGCGCCGGCCCAATGACACGCGCAACCCGCATCTTTGGTATGATCCGCAGACGATGAAAAAAGTGGCGGCGGCGATTGGCGCGGCGCTGAACCGGCTTGAGCCGGGCCATGAGGCATATTTTGCCGCACGGGTGCAGCGTTTTGACCGCTCGCTGCGCCCCTGGCAGGCGGCGATTGCGGCGTTCAAGGCGCAGCATCCGGCGACCAAAATGGCGGTGACCGAGCCGGTGGGTGATTATTTGTTGCAGGCGATGGGCGCGAAAATCGAAACACCCTGGGCGTTGCAGGCGGCGATTATGAACGGCACCGATCCCTCACCGCAGGATGTGGCGACCGAAAATGCGTTGTTGCGCGATCATCGCGTGCAAATTTTTGTCTATAACCAGCAGGTGACCGACCCGCTGACCGCCTCGTTCCTGCGGCTGGCGGCGCAAAATCATATTCCGGTGGTGGGGGTCTATGAGACTATGCCGACGCCGGGTTATGATTATCAATCATGGATGCTGGCGGAAACTCAGGCGTTGGAAAAAGCGGTGACGACGCGGCAATCGACCCGGTCGCTGCTGCCCGCGCCGTGACGGCCCCTGCCCTGACGGTGGAGCGGTTGAGTGTGGCGCTCGGCGGGCGGACGGTGCTGGATCATGTTGGTTTCAGTGTCGCACCGGGCCAGTTTTGTGGGCTGATTGGGGCGAATGGGTCCGGCAAGACCACGTTGTTGCGCAGTATTCTGGGGTTGGTGACGCCGAGCGGCGGCGACATACGCTGCGCGGGCGGCAAGCCGGGGCAGGCGCCCGGAAATATGATTGGGTACGTGCCGCAGAAAATTCACTTCGATCCGTTCATGCCGTTGCGGGCGCGCGATGCGGTGGGGCTGGGGCTGGATGGGCACCGATTTGGCATTCCGCTGCCCAATGCGGCGCGGCGCGCCCGGGTGGCGGCGATGCTCGCGGCGGTGGATGCGGAACGATTTGCCGATCAGCGGGTGGGGGATTTGTCCGGCGGGCAGCAACAACGGGTGATGATTGCCCATGCGCTGATCCGCGAACCCAAGCTGTTGCTGCTGGATGAGCCGCTGGCGAATTTGGATTTGCGCTCGATTGCCGAAGTGGTGGCGCTGTTGCACCGGCTGACGGTGAAGCAGGGGATTACCGTGCTGCTCTCGGCGCATGACATGAACCCGCTGCTGCCGGTGATGGATCAGATTGTCTATTTGGCGCATGGGCGCGCGGTGAGCGGCACGGTGGCGGAGGTGGTGCGCGGCGGCGTGCTGAGCCGACTTTATGGCTACCATATCGATGTGATCCGGGTG
>JAKBBY010000274.1 GCA_021808315.1 Pseudomonadota bacterium
TTTTGGCCACGGCAACCCCGCCAAACTCGCGGCAAAGGCCGCACCGCCCAGCACCGAAGCCGCCGTCATCGGTGCCACCGAACGGCGCAAATAATAAAACTCGCCCTCCTGCACCACCTCGTCGCGGGTGGCCGCATTCTTGCGCAAAAACCCCTCCAACGCCTGGGCTGGCGCAGTCACTCGCGGCCCGCGAATCTCCTCTGCCCCCGCCGCCGTCGCCGCCGCAATCGTTGCCGCAAACGCGAGCCGCCGAGGCCCATACCAAACCCGCACGTCGTGCGGATCAAGCAGCGCCAACGGCGCCAGCACCCGCCGCTGCAATTCTGCCGCCGCCTCCGCCTGCATCCGCGCCGGGATTTCCTCGGAGAAAATTTCCAGAAAAAACGCAGCCATCACCCGGCCACCCCAAACCCGGCTACCCCAAACCCCGCTACCCAAGCCTCGGCACACGCCTTCGCCAGCGCGCGCACCCGCCCGATATACGCAGCCCGCTCCGCTACCGAAATCACCCGCCTGGCATCCAGCAAATTGAACAAATGGCTCGCCTTGATACAATAATCATACGCGGGCAGCGCCAAACCCCGCGCCACCAGCGCCGCACATTCGCGCTCCGCATCGCCAAAATGCCGGATCAACATCGCCGTATCCGCAAACTCGAAATTATGCGCCGAATATTCCCGCTCCGCCCGCAGAAAAACCTCGCCATACGTCACGCTCCGCCCCTCCGGCGCGTCATTGAACCGGAGCGAAAACACATTCTCCACCCCCTGCACATACATCGCCAGCCGCTCCAGCCCATACGTCATCTCAAAGCTCGGCAGCGTCACCGCAATCCCGCCAACCTGCTGGAAATAGGTAAATTGCCCCACCTCCATCCCATCACACCAAACCTCCCAGCCCAAACCCCACGCCCCCAGCGTCGGGCTCTCCCAATCATCCTCGACAAACCGAAAATCATGCCGCTTCGGATCAAGCCCAATCGCCCGATAACTCTCCAACAGCAAATCCTGCGCATCCGCCGGACTCGGCTTGATAATCACCTGATACTGATAATAATGCTGCAACCGGTTCGGATTCTCGCCATACCGCCCATCCGCTGGCCGACGCGACGGCTGCACATACGCCGCCCGCCACGGCGTATCCCCCAACGCCCGCAGCGTCGTCGCCGGATGGAACGTGCCCGCCCCCATCTCCATGTCATAAGGCTGCAAAATCACACAACCCTGCCGCGCCCAAAAGCGATGGAGCGTCAGAATAATATCCTGGAAACTCAAAGCCGACGGTTTCGGCATATCATTTGTCTCGGCCATGCTCGCGTGCTTGAACCCGTGCTGATGGATTTTCACGTATGGAAAGGCGTTTTCGCAATGCACCATTACGAGGCAGCCGCCCGAAGGGCAAGGCTCCGCGCCCGCAACCCCCACACCCCCAAATCCTGCCCATGGTCATCCCCATGATCCCCCGCCCCAACCGTGGCGACCTGATCGGCATCGCCCTTACTCTCCTCATCAGCATCGCCGCCTATATGTTCCGCGACGCCACCATCGCCCCGCGCGCCTTCGTCGCCCTCTGCGCCGCCCCGCACGCTCCGCTGGTCTGCCTCCCGCGCCACGCCGTGCTCTGGGCCCAATACGAACGCCTGTTCGGCATCACCGCCCTCCTGCTCGGCCTGCTCGCCTTCGCCTTCGCCAACCGCCCAATCGGCATCGCCGCCCTCACCCTCGGCGTCACCGCAATCATCAATTACAACGGCACCGAAGGCATCATCGGCGCCGCCCTCGGCCTCTGGGGCTGGCTCGAAGCCCGCTCCCCGCGCTATCATCCGCCTGATCATCTCTCGGGAGACCAAAATGCTCGCCAATAGCCAATCCATGCTCGATTTTGACCTCGGCCCGGAAATCGAAGCCCTGCGCGACTCCATCCGCCGCTTCGCCGCCGCCGAAATCGCCCCCCGCGCCGCCGCCATCGATCGCGATAACGATTTCCCCGCCGATCTCTGGCAAAAACTCGGCGCCATCGGCCTGCTCGGCATCACCGTGCCCGAACAATATGGCGGGGCCGGCATGGGCTACCTCGCCCACACCATCGCCATGGAAGAAATCTCCCGCGCCTCCGCCTCCGTCGGCCTGTCCTACGGCGCGCACTCCAATCTCTGCGTCAACCAAATCAACCTCAACGGCACCGAAGCCCAAAAGCAAAAATACCTGCCCGCCCTGCTCGATGGCACCGCCATCGGCGCCCTCGCCATGAGCGAACCCAACGCCGGCTCGGATGTCGTCTCCATGCGCCTGCGCGCCGAAAAACACGGCAACACCTACGTCCTCAACGGCACCAAAATGTGGATCACCAACGGCCCCGACGCCGATACCCTGGTCGTCTACGCCAAAACCGATCAAGCCGCCGGCCCGCGCGGCATCACCGCCTTCATCGTCGAAAAAACCTTCCCCGGCTTCTCCTGCGCCCAAAAACTCGACAAGCTCGGCATGCGCGGCTCCAACACCGGCGAACTCGTCTTCGAAGATTGCGCCATCCCCGAACAAAACATCCTCGGCGGCCTCGGGCGCGGCGTCAACGTCCTGATGAGCGGCCTCGATTACGAGCGCGCCGTCCTCGCCGGCGGACCCCTCGGCATC
>JAKBBY010000275.1 GCA_021808315.1 Pseudomonadota bacterium
CGATGCCGCTCACGCCGGGGTGACGGCGCAGAAAGCTGAGCAATTGGCGTTTGGGGTCGGCTTTGGGCAGGATGGAATAGGTGATGTTCGGGCGATCAAAGCTGGAGCAAAATAATTGGGCGTTGGGCAGGCCGAGGCGGCGGGCGATGTCGTCGCGGGTTTGCGGATCGGCGGTGGCGGTGAGGGCGATGCGCGGCACGCCGGGATAGCGCCCGCCGAGGCTCGCGAGTTGCAGATATTCCGGGCGGAAATCATGGCCCCATTGGCTGACGCAATGGGCTTCATCGATGGCGAACAGCGCGATGGCGAGATCATCGAGCAGGGCCATGAAATCATCGGAGACGAGGCGCTCGGGCGCGACATAGAGCAGATCGAGCTGGCCTGCGCGTAATTGGCTGCGCACGGCGGATTGTTCGGCGCCGGTGATGCTGGAATTGAGGGCGGCGGCACGCACGCCAAGCTGGCGCAGGGCTTCGACCTGGTTGCGCATCAGCGCGATCAGCGGCGAGACGACGACGCCGATGCCGGGGCGGCAGAGGGCCGGGAGTTGGTAGCAGAGCGATTTGCCGCCGCCGGTGGGCATCAGCACGATGGCGTCATGGCCGGTGATCAGATGATTGACGATGGCGGCTTGATCGCCGCGAAAGGCCGAATGGCCGAAAATGCGGCGCAGCAGGGCAAGCGGCTCGGGCGGATCGGGCGGTGCGTCCGGGCGGGTGCAAGGTTGGGTCAGGCTGAGCACGGGCGATGTGTACGATTATCCGTCGCGTCGGGGCAAGCGCGGTTGGGGGGCTGATGGCAGCGCTGACAAAAATCTTGTATAGCGGGCGGAGCAAGGAGAAAAACCATGTCAGCCAATGCAGCTTTGCAAGCCCGCCACACGCAAGCCGTGGCGCGCGGGGTGGGGATTGCCCATCCGGTTTACTGCGCGCGTGCCGAAAATGCCGAATTATGGGACGCGGAGGGGCGGCGCTATATCGATTTCGCGGCCGGCATCGCGGTGCTGAATACCGGGCATCGGCATCCGAAAGTGATGGCGGCGGTTGAGGCGCAGATGGGGAATTTTACCCATACCTGCTTTCAGGTTTCGCCCTATGAGCCGTATATCGCGCTGGCCGAGCGGCTGAATGCGATTGCGCCGATTGCAGGGCCGGCCAAGACATTGTTTCTCACCACCGGCGCGGAAGCGGTGGAGAATGCGGTGAAAATTGCCCGCGCGGCGACCGGGCGACCCGGCATTATCACCTTCGCCGGGGGCTATCACGGGCGGACGCTGCTAACCATGGCGATGACGGGTAAGGTGTTGCCCTATAAGAAGAATTTTGCGCCGATGCCCGCTGAGATTTATCACGCGCCGTTCCCGTTCGAGCCGTTTGGGGTGAGTGTTGCCGATAGTTTGCGCGCCATTGATATGCTGTTTCGCGCCGATATTGAGCCGTCCCGCGTCGCGGCCATCGTGATCGAGCCGGTGCAGGGCGAAGGCGGGTTTATTCCGGCCCCAATCGAATTGCTGCAGGCGCTGCGGGCTTTGTGCGATCAGCACGGGATTTTGCTGATCGCCGATGAGGTGCAGACCGGCTTTGCCCGCACCGGGCGGATGTTCGGGATTGAACATTCGGGCGTACAACCGGACCTGATGACCATTGCCAAATCACTCGCCGGCGGATTTCCCCTCTCCGGCGTGATTGGCCGCGCCGCCATTATGGACGCGCCGGAACCGGGCGGGCTGGGCGGGACATATGCCGGTAGCCCCCTCGCCTGCGCCGCCGCCCTCGCCGTGCTTGATGTGATCGAAGATGAAAAATTGGTCGATCGGGCCAATCAGATCGGGGCGGCCATGACCGCGCGGCTGCACGCCATCGCCCAGCGCAATTCCAGCGTGCCGATCAACGCCGTGCGCGGACCCGGCGCCATGATCGCCTTCGACGTGGTCAAACAACGCGGCACCGCCGAACCCGACGCCGACGCCACCCGCGCCGTGCTCGCGAAAGCACGCGGATTGGGATTGATCCTGCTGTCATGCGGGGTTTACGGCAATAGCATCCGCTTGCTCAGCCCGCTCACCATCGGTGACACCACCCTCGCCGAAGGGCTCGACCTGCTCGAACAAGCCCTAACGGTTTGAGCGGGGGAGATTGGGGTAAGGGAAGGATAAGGCCAGGGCTCCGCCCTGGACCCGCTAAGGGCTGAGCCCTTAGAACCCTTTAGCGTTTTAGGGTTGGGGAGGGCGTGGCATTGCCCTGTCCCGACCCTTGCCTGGATCGCCCTCCCCAACCCTAAAACGAATGGATTGCAAAGGCTCGCCTTTGCCGGGGTTCCAAGGGGCAGCGCCCCTTGGCCTTCCCTACCCTGACCACCGCCACGCCATTCCGCTCATGTCATCCAAGGCGGTGTGGGCAGGTTTTTGCTGGCGAGGAAGCTGGGGTTGAACAATTTGGACTGGTAGCGGGCGCCGGAGTCGCAGAGGATGGTGACGATGGTATGGCCGGGTCCGAGGGTGCGGGCGGTTTGGATGGCGGCGGCGACATTAATGCCGGCGGAGCCGCCGATGCAGAGACCTTCGTGGATCATCAGGTCGAACACTTGGGCGAGGGCGTCGGT
>JAKBBY010000276.1 GCA_021808315.1 Pseudomonadota bacterium
TGTTGCGTCGACCGGTTGAACCCACCGCAAAAAACTTCCTTTAGTTGGTGCAGTGGCGTCGATGCCAGCTCGGCCCAGGAGGAGCAAAGTTTTTTTTTGCTTTTTTTTGTTCACAAAAAAGAAGTCTCCTCGCTACTCTGCTCTGCCTTGCGCCTTACAATCTCTAACCACCATTCATCCCCTCATCGGCGGCACAAACCCCAGCCCCGTGCTGCCAAACCGTCTCGCTCCGCCGCCTCGGCTCCAACGACTCGCTCCTCCTCGCCCTCGACGACGTGGTCACCCGCCTGAAAACCGAGGAAACGCCGCCGGATTTGCAGTAATCCGCACCGCGACTTGCGCACGGTGCGGCGCACGCAGCGTATGTGCCGACGATCAGCCTGCGCTAAAATTGGCTGGCCGCGGTATGATTTTTGATTTGACGGCTTAGATACCTTGCCCTAACATAAAAATAGTTAATAACCAATGGAACCGAGATCGTTATGAGCCAAGATTTTATGCGTGAACTGCGAGTCCAGAGAGCAGATTTGTCTAATCAACTCATTGTTGCGGAGTATGAACAATGCCGGGCGGCGTTGCTTAAAAATATTGAGTTGATGGATAAATCTGAGGTATTTTATTTGAGCGGTTCAGTGATTGTCGCTGCATATTCTGCAGCATCTAATAGTCATATAAATTATATGACAAGACAATATTCTCAAGAATTTATGGTCCTGATGTTGCCGATTTTTATTTTAATTTTAGGAATAATTAGGTTTTTTGTATTGGATAAAACTGTGTATATCTATAACCAATACCTTGAAGCAATCGAGTCAAAAAACAAATATTTAAATCTAACAGCCTTTTTTCGACGTCATAACAATAATCGCCTATATTTTGGAAGATTATTGCCATTCGTAACGGGATTTTTTGGTTATTCAGTTTATTTGGCGACCTTAAATATCCCTAATTTTTATAGTATATTTACTACCCTTTCAGTAATTTCATTTATTGCGATTTTATATATGCTAGTAATCATGATTTTCGGTAAAAGCAGCAAAAAAATGTAGCAATTTTCGCCGAATTGAATTTTCTGCATAGCAATATTTGTGGTAATATTCGAAAAGCCGAATTGTTGATGCTCAAAGCAGCGAAGGCATCGGGTGCAGCCGACACGCCGCATGGATGATCAATAAACTGCTATTTCGCCACCACGCGCCACCTTCTCCGCCGCACCACCTAAAGTCACCCAACCACCCTATCCACCGCGCCTAACAGCGCTTCCCGCTCCGCTGGCGTATTCACCGCAAACCGCACCCACGCGCCCTCCATCATCACATCGGCAAACAACCCCGCCGGGTCCTCATGAAAATGCAAATACGGCTTCGAGCGCCAATAAAACACCCCAAAATTTTTCTCCCGCAACCCGGCCCGAGTCCGCAATGCCGCTAGCAACGGCTCTAACCCTTCCAAACTCAGCCGCGACGCATATTTCAACGCTCATCCCCCCATCGGCGGCACAAACCCCAGCCCCGTGCTGCCAAACCCGCCCGCCCCGCGCCCGCTCGCTTCCAGCGTCTCGCTCTCGCGCCACACCACCCGATAAACCGGCGCTAACACGCCCTGCGCAATCCGCATCCCCCGCGTCACCACGAACGCTTCCGCACCGGCATTGAGGAGTAGAATCTGCACCTCGCCCCGATAATCGGCATCAATCGTGCCCGGACTATTCACCACCATAATGCCGGATTTCAGCGCAAGGCCCGAACGCGGCCTAATCTGCAACTCATAATCAGGCGGCAACGCCATCGCAAACCCGGTCGGAATCAACGCCCGCGCCCCCGGCGCTAACATGATCGGATCGGCCACCGCCGCACACATATCCATCCCAGCCGCTCCCGCCGTCGCATAGCCAGGCAATGGCAAATCAACACCATGCGGCAAGCGCTTGATCACAACCTCAATCATGGCGCAAATTCCTCGGCAATCCGCGCGGCCAGCCGCGCCGCAATCGCCTCCTTGGGCGCACGCGGCCAAGTTTCGCTCCCCGTCTCGGTCACCAGCACCACCTCATTCTCCGCCCCGCCCATAATCCCGCTCGCCGCACTGACATCATTCGCCACAATCCAATCACAGCCCTTGCGCAGCCGCTTTTGCGCTGCCTGCTCGGCCACCCGCTCGGTCTCCGCCGCAAACCCCACCACCAAGCGCGGTCGCCCGGTCGCTAACATCGAAATTTCCTTGAGAATATCGGGATTTTCCTGCAATTCGAACACCGGCGTCCCCGCTGTCTTCTTTAATTTCGAGGGCTGCGGCGTTACATGCCAATCCGCCACCGCCGCACAAAATACCGCAATATCCGCAGGCATCGCGTCTTGCACGGCGGCAAACATGTCCCGCGCCGTCTCCACATGCACCACGCGCACATTGGGTGGGTCCGCCATCGTCACCGGCCCTGAAACCAGCGTCACCCTTGCCCCCAACGCCGCGAGCGCGCCGGCAATCGCATGGCCCTGCCGCCCCGAACTCCGATTGGCCAAATACCGCACCGGATCAATCGGCTCATGCGTCGGCCCGCTGGTCACTATTGCATGATAACCCGCAAGTTTTCCCAC
>JAKBBY010000052.1 GCA_021808315.1 Pseudomonadota bacterium
CCAGATTAAAGGCTGAATCCGTCTCCCAAAGCCAATCGCTGGCACTTTCCTCGAAATCACGCAACAAAATCCGGATCGTCTCGTTGGTTTGTTCAAGCCGTATCGTGGTCAGCGTCTCGATAATCATCTTTCGGCTCAAAAAGCTAAACGCATAGAATGTATAGAGACTATAGACCAACATCGCCCCGGTAATCATTGATGACTCAACAGGGGCGCCAGGGCCAACCGACATCACAGCCCCAATCACCAACGGCCACAAGGCTGCCACGCCAAAGGTCAGCGGCCCAACAATCATGGTCGCGGAGATCAGGGCTATTTCGGTGCCAACGACGATGATGGTTGCGTGGTCGCCGCCTGCGCGCACCACCACATTGAAGAATATTGCCCACGCCGTTGATAGGCCGACGCGGGTAGCAAGCATGAGTTGGCGTGCCCGTGCCAGATCCGCCAGTTGATCTGCGTTGTTCAACCACCAATCGCCAACGCCGATATAGATTGTGTAGCCAACAACGATGCTGGCGAAACAAAATATCTCCAGCGAATGCTGAAGCGGGGCCACGCACTGCAACAGAAGGATAAACGCGATCGCCCCGCCCGGGATGGCGGTCATAAAGCTATTTTTAGCCCAGTTATCGAGATGGATGATTTTGGCGCGCGCCGAAAATTCGGCCGGAATTTCGATTCGACCGATCATTCCCGCCGCAAAGCGGCGTCTTCCTTGATTGCCAGCGCTTTCATCGTTCGGTCTCAAATACTTCATACCCCACACCACGTTGCCAAAACACAACCGACAAATTCTCAAAAGCGCCTGACGATACAATTTCCAGAAAACACCGCTTTATCACGAATTTAATGAATGAAGCCCGCCGCGGGGTCGGCTGGAAATCCTCTCCCATGTGATTATAACGTGGGTCAAATAAACATCAAGTTAACGTTGGCTGCTGATCAGTTTTCATTACCTCGAATAGACCGAAAATTGATCAAAGGGCGATCTCAAATTTTTGACCACCGCCCTTTGATCGCATTACTGCGAAAATTCCAGAAAATAACCAGATCCAGACACCTCAATCTCGTGAGGCGTAATGGAATTAGAACGCCGAAATCCCCGTCTGCGCACGGCCTAGGATGAGAGCATGCACATCATGCGCGCCCTCATAGGTGTTGACCGTCTCCAAATTCATCATATGGCGGATCACGTGATATTCATCGACAATCCCGTTACCGCCATGCATGTCACGCGCCACCCGCGCTACGTCCAGCGCTTTGCCGCAATTATTGCGCTTCATCAGCGAAATCATCTCAGGGGCCGCTTTGCCCTCATCCAGCAGCCTGCCCAGCCGCAGCGCGCCCTGCAAACCTAGCGTAATCTCGGTCTGCATATCGGCCAGCTTTTTTTGCACAAGCTGGGTAGCCGCGAGGGGCCGACCGAACATTTGCCGATCGAGCGTATATTGCCGTGCCGCGTGCCAACAAAACTCAGCCGCCCCCATCGCGCCCCAGGCAATGCCGTAGCGCGCATTATTGAGGCAGGAGAACGGGCCGCGCAGCCCTTTGACCCCTGGCAACACATGATCCGCCGGCACGAACACGTCTTGCAGCATCAACATGCCGGTAATCGAGGCGCGAAGCGAAAATTTACCCTCGATTTTTGGCGTCTCGAACCCTTTGGACCCCCGATCAACCAGAAACCCGCGAATGGTCCCGGTTTCATCCTTGGCCCAGACCAAGGCCATATCGGCAATTGGCGCATTGCTGATCCAGGTTTTCGAGCCGTTGAGCAGATAACCACCCTCCACCGGGGTCGCCTTGGTGCGCATCGATCCCGGGTCGGACCCCGCATCCGGCTCCGTCAAGCCAAAGCAGCCCACCCACTCGCCCGTGCGCAGTTTCGGCAGATATTTGTCTTTTTGGGCCTCTGAGCCAAAAGCGGAGATCGGATACATCACCAGCGAGGATTGCACCGAAAACACCGAGCGATAGCCGCTATCAACACGCTCAAGCTCGCGCGCGATCAAACCATAGGCAACATAGGAGGCATCGGCGCAACCATGGGTCGATAAAGTGGCACCGAGAAAGCCCATCTGTCCCATCTCGGACACAATCGCCCGGTCGAATTTCTCCTCGCGAAACGCCTTCAGCACGCGCGGAAATAATTGACCCTGACAATATTCATGCGCCGCGTCACGGATCGCGCGCTCATCCTCCGAAAGCTGGCCATCAAAATTGAGCGCGTCGGCCCAATCAAATGGCGCGAACCCGCCTTTATGAGCGGTGTGACTGTGCAACGATGGGTCAATTTTGTTCATGCCGCAATCTCCGTTCCCTCATCATGCGGATGGGCGTCGTCACCCGACGCATCCTCCGCACTCGTTCCATGAAAATCTGGCCTTGGTCCGGGCCTGCGCGCAATCAGCATAAAAGCGGGCACATCATGACCAAATCCACGCACCACGCCGGTTCCGCCTTGATCATGTGGCGCCGGTGCCACCATCGGCGGCTCGGCTTGGACTGACGATCCGTGCGATGACGGGCCGGTTCGTGCGGTGCGCCGACTGCCCCCGCGCGTGCGCCCCCGCCCGCGCGTGGCGTCCGGTGGCGCACTGTCGGGCGCACTCTCAGCGCCCGGTTGCAGCGGAACCGACGGCGGCGAGACCTCGCTGGCGCGCGCCGCCACGGCGGGCTTGGTCCCGCGTTTAGCCGCCGGTGGTGCTGCGGCTTTACCCCGTCCGGGACGCCGCCGCCGACCATCTTCCTCGGCCCAATCGACCGGATCGAGCCCTTCGATTTGCATCGGCGGAATGGCGTGGCCGGTAAGCTTTTCAATCGCGGCGACCGCCTGACGATCCTCGGGCGCCGCAATGGTCAGTGCGCGCCCTTCCCGTCCCGCCCGGCCAGTGCGGCCAATGCGATGGACATAATCCTCGGCATGATGCGGCACATCGAAATTGAACACATGGCTGAGGCCGCCAATGTCCAAGCCGCGCGCCGCAACATCCGAGCAAACCAGCAAGCGGATCGTGTTGGCTTTGAACGCCTCCAGCGTGGCAAAGCGCGCCGATTGCGGCATATCGCCATGCAAGGCGCCCGCCGAAAATTGGTGGCGGGTCAGTGATTTATACAAAATATCGACATCGCGCTTGCGATTGCAGAAAATCAGCGCGTTCTGCACATCTTCCGAGCGAATCAGCCGGCGCAACGCCTCACGCTTGTCGTGCGGCGCGACCAGCGCCAGCGCCTCGGTAATGGTGGTGGCCACTGTCGCTGGCTTCGAGACCGTGATTTCACGCGGATTGGTCAAAAACGCATCGGCCAGCCGTTTGATTTCCGGCGCCATCGTCGCTGAGAAAAACAATGTTTGGCGCAGCACCGGCAGCAGAGCGACGATCCGCTCGATATCGGGAATAAAGCCCATATCGAGCATCCGATCCGCCTCATCGATCACCAACACCCGCACATCCGAGAGCAGCAAACCGCCGCGCTCGAATAAATCAATCAAACGACCGGGAGTGGCAATCAGCACATCCACACCCTTGGTCAGCACGTCTTTCTGATCAGCCATGCTTTCGCCGCCGATCAGCAACGCGTGATTCAATTTCAGATGCTTGCCATATTGCACGAAATTCTCAGCGACCTGGAGCGCCAATTCGCGGGTCGGCTCCAAAATCAACGAGCGCGGCATCCGCGCGCGGGCGCGCGAGCCCGATAGAATATCAAGGAGCGGCAGGGTGAAACTGGCGGTCTTGCCGGTTCCCGTTTGCGCGCACGCCATCACGTCGCGCCCCATCAGCACGGTGGGAATCGCTTGCGCCTGAATCGGCGTTGGCGCGGTATAGCCTTTTTCTTCAAGCGCTTGGAGAATTTCAGGAGACAAGCCGAGCGAAGCAAAGCCGTTCACGGGCGCTTCATCGACCGAGGGATCGGCAAAATCAGGGGTAACATCCTGGGTATCGGACAAATCGAACAACCAATTCGGTCAAGGGTTTTGCGCAGCCACGCGCAATCCTGCGCCACGATCTGCGATAAAGCCTTATATCAGGAAAGTGCGTGGCAAAGTCAAGAAAGCTCAAGCGCCATCGCGACACCGGCTATGTCAATTTCGGTGCGCAACAATGATTTGCTGCCCAACGGCACAGGCTGCGAAATTGAATAAACCGGCGCGGCGCACAGCACGACGCGCCAATCCAACGCAAAAATCCGGCACATCGCGGCAATCCGTGGATCGGCCCAACCATCGACCGCGATTTCAACGACTTGAGTGCCCGGATCACAAAAACCGAGCAAACCAGCTTGGTTTGGATCATCGATCACCACATTGCGCGCCCCGGCCATCGCCGCCGCGAGATCAAGCAATCCCAAATCACGTCCGCCAATGCACATGGCAGACGCATCAATCGTCACCACCCCCATGCTTGCGAGCCAGCTATCGAAACTCAGCCGATTGGCAATCACATAATCCGAAAGCGGTTCTCGTCGGCGCAGCGCGATTTGGGCACTGATTTCATAGGGCTCGACCGCAAATCGCAGCGCTTCGATGGCAGCGCGCATGAACCGATCCGCATGCAGCGGCGCGGGACGCCCTTGATGAAGGCCGGTTTCGCGCTGGGTCACGATCATCCGCCGCACGCGCGTTGGCTGGTCAATCGCGATGAATTGGGCCGCAAAATCCAGCGCCTCCATCGCGGCACGCTGTGCGGGCGTTAGTTCCGCGCCGATCAGCGGGACTGTGCCAATGACATCGCGTTGCAATACTGCAACGGCCAATCCCTCGGTTAGAAACCGTCCCAACGGAACCGCCGCCCCCGACGCCATCGGCGCCGCCGTTGCGACCGCAGCATCAATCCACGCCGGATTGTCGGGCGCGGTCGGGTCGAAAATCCGCGTGGCAAACGGGGTCGGCAGAACCAGCCCCGGCTCGTAAACCTCGGTCACCAACCCGGCGCTGCGCGCAATCCGTTGTCCGCCAAAGGGCGGGCGCACGCGTGGCGCGCCAAACAGAACCTGATCGGGCACAAATCCACGCGGCGCGATGGGCACGAATGTGGGCTGCGCATGGTCCAGATGAAGCCGTGCCATTATTTCGCACTCGTGATATGGTTGAGGCAGGTTCGCAGCGATGTCCGGTCCAGCCCGGTTGGGCTAACCGCATCGGGCGCGTCGGTATCCAGGCCATACCAATCAAGGGCAAACAGCGCGCACAAAACCCGCGTCCAATCCTCCGCTGCGCCACAGGGTTGCAACTCCAAAATTGCGGTTCCCGGATCGCAAAACCCAACCAGGGCGAGTGCCGATCCGCTCGGGCCGATCACCGCCGTGGCACTGGCGAATAAGCGTGCCTGTTCAGCCATGGTCAGCGCCGCGAGATCAACGGCCTCAAAGCCAAATTCCCGCGCTTCATCGGTGATTTCCGCAGGCACTGTTCCAACCATGAGGCGGCGGGTCCGCTCATGATCCTGACCAAAGCGAAACCGCAGCCGATCAATCACGCCACGGGCAAACCGCGACGGTGCCGCCTTCTGCGTCATGTCGGTCGCAATAATCCGGGTGAATTTCGTCGGCCCCGTCATCGAATAATAGCCCTGATCCAGCCCCAAAGCCGCGAGCAATTCGGCCTGCCAAGGCCGCAACGCCGGCCCCGCGACGTGCAAACCTGCCCCTAACAGCCCCCGCAACATCACCGCCGAGGGCAAGCCCTGGTATAAAAAATGGCGAAGATCATTGATGTCAGCGCCGGCGACGGGTGTGGCGACCGCATCCAGGCGCTGCAAGGAACCCTGCAATGGACCGGGCAGGGTATCGATTGCTCGGGCAAACAGGCCCAGCGCCGGGCTGAAGATGGCCATCGAGCCAGGGTCCAGCAGTGCCGCAGCGAGCGAAACCGAACTCACCGCCGCCAGCTCATAATTTGCGCCCCGATCATTGCCCTGATCATCACCATCCACGCTGTCTTGCGGTCGCGTATTGAGGCGCCTTGCGGGTTGGTGATGGAAAACCTGATCGGGTGCCGCCGGGTCAAAACAAGCCGTGCGCCACGCGGCTAGACCATGCACGGGCGTCAGCATACCGGCATCAAAACGCGTGATCGAAGACCGCCTGTTGGTTTGGTCGAGCATTGCGCATTTCATGCGGTGTCGGTTGGATAAACGCAAGCCCCACCGATGCCGTTCGCCAACCCTGGATGACTTACGACAAAGTTAATTGACCGGTGCGCCAGCTTGCGTCCACACAACGCGACGCAGGATGGGTTTGGAATCGCTGCAATAATGCGCCACGTCAGCGACGAGGAGACGCTTTTTATGCCTAACCATTACCGCTACAGATTGACGCGCACGACATTTGCCCTCGGCATCGGCATCGTGCTCGCATTACGCGTATCCCCTGCCGTCGCGGCACCCTCGCGAATGCCAGCATCGCCAGCGTCTGGGACGGCGAAAGCGACGATTTTGTCACTGAATGTGACCGGCCAAGCAACCCACGCGCCCGATGCGATGAGCGCCTCGTTGCTGGTGCAAACCCACGGACCCGATAGCCGCACCGCACAGACAAATTTGAACCAGCAAATGGCCAGCGTGCTCCAACAATTGAATAAAGTCGCCACCTTATCCGTGACCACCGGCGGCTATTCGGTAACCTCGTCCCAGCACGGCGCCGTCTGGGACGCCACGCAATCCGTCTCGCTGAGCTATCCCGCCGCGCCCAATAGTGCCGCAGCCAAACCCGTGCTGAACCTCATCGGCCAGCTCCAGGCGGATGGCGTGCAACTGCAATCGCTGACCGGCACGCTGCAGCCCACCACGGCTGCCGCGACGCGGGACGCCGCCATTCAGTCGGCGGTCAAAACACTGCATGACCAGGAAACCGCGCTCGCCACCGCCCTCGGCATGCAGGTCGGCCCCATTCGATCAATCAATATGGGGATCGGTGGCACCATCGTGCCGTTGATGCGCTCAATGATCTTTAGCGCCCGCCCCGGCGCACCGCCGATGGTGCAGCCCGGCAACGTCACCGAACGGGTTAATCTATCCGCAACGGTGATGCTGCATCCCGCCCCCTGAGGCGGGCTTACATTTATTCCGCCACCAAGAGCGGGCGCACATCTTGGGTCAGTGTGGGCCGCAATGCCGAGAGAATCGCCGCCGCGCTATCCGCCCAAGACGGGGGCCGGAACGCGCGCTCGATGCGCTGCTCAAGATCACGCCGATGATCCGCATCGGTAATGAGGCGTTCGATCACCCGATAAGCGTCATGGAGGTTATCGGGGTCAAAATAATCACAAAACACCCCGCCCGCCTCCGGAATCGAGGCACATTGCGCCGCCGCAACGGTTTTGCCGAAACTCAAACTCTCGGTGACCGGCAGGCCCCAACCCTCGTAGAACGAGGGAAACACGGTGAATAGGCAATTTTGGTATAAGGCCGCCAATTCCTGATCGCTGGGCGCCTCGATCACCCGCAGCAAGCCATCAAGATGGTTGGTATTCTCGATCTGAGCGAGCAAATCGGCGGTTTGCCAGCCAATCCGCCCGGCAAACACCAATGTCGGCACCTGCTCGGCGGGCAGTTGCGCCATCAAGCGCCGCCAGACCTTAAAGATTAATGCATGGTTCTTCCGGATCTCAATGGTCGAAACGATCAGTACATAAGGCCGTGACACCGGGGCCGACCGTGAAGTGCGCTCGGGAAAAGTGACACCAATCGGCACAATCTGGGTCGCGGGCACGCGGATGCCCGCTTGCGCCGCAAACGCCAACACATCGTTGGTGGTTGCCTCTGAAATGGTGAAAACAATATCGGCTGCGCGTAACATCGGCGTGAGCCAAGCCTGATACGGCTCACGGATGCGGGCCATCACGAATTCTGGCCACAAAATCGGGATCAAATCATAAACCATGAAGGCAAAGCGCACACCGAATCGCCGCTTCACTGATTCGACCAAGGTTGGGTAATAACCGCCTTGCCAGGAAGCGCCCAAGGCCAGAAATACATCGCCCAGCTCCGGCTTGACGGCCGAACCGGCGTGATCGTTGGATGAGGCGGAGGTCGGCGCCGACGCCGCATTTCCCAGCGCGCCACGGCCACCCAGCCCGGCCCAACGGCGCAGGCCGCGCAGCAAATCACCGGCTGCCCGCATCGCATCGCGCTGCGCTGCCAAAGCGGCGCGCTCCGCATTGACCAATCCGGCGAGCGGCGCCCGCAAATCCATCGGCAGATTGCGGCCCCACGCGCGCAGTCGTGACGGTGGTGCTGTGGCGCGCGCAGGCGCGGGCATGTCCTGATCAACCGGACCATCAATCACCCCGGGATCCGTTTGTTGGCTGAACGCAAGCTCAACCCGCGCTTCAATATCCGGCCAAAAAACCTCCTCGAGATCCGTGCCTTTGGGCATATGCCGGACAAACTTCACCGCCTCGCCCTGCGCCGCTTGGCGGGCCAGTGCGCGATAGACCTCATAGGATAGTCTCTGAATGCCGGATGGCCTGCTCGCTGCATAGAAATGCGCGAGCAAATCTTCGATATCAACCCAAATTGTCATATCGCACCATTGCTCATCATTATGTCAGATTGAAGACGCAATGATGGCGGAAACACGGGATTTCTGCCCGCGTCATCGCGTCATCCACGACACATCACGCCCCCGCTGCAAAGTCAAAAACTATGTCACGGTGATTTAAGCGCGCGCGGCAACCGACGCAACCGTTAACGATGTGACATATCGTTAACGGACCGCCCATGATTGGCGCGATTTCTGGGCCTCCCCTAGCCAGCGACGATAATTCCGTTCAAAACGCCGCTATCGCGAAACCTGAGTTACGGAGCATCTATGCCCACAGCCCTGATTACCGGCATCACTGGCCAAGATGGTGCCTATTTGAGCCAATTGCTGCTCGGCAAAGGCTATCGCGTCATCGGCGTGATGCGCCGATCCGCGTCATCGGATGTGATCGGCGAGCGGCTGCGCTGGCTGGGTATTCTCGATCGCGTGACCTTGGTTGAGGGGAATTTGACCGATCTCGGCAGCCTGATCCGGGTGGTGCAGGATTATCAGCCCGATGAGGTCTATCATCTTGCCGCGCAAAGCTTCGTCGCGACCTCATGGCAACAGCCGAGCCTCACCGGTTTGGTAACCGGATTAGGCGCCGTGACCATGCTGGAGGCCGTGCGCATCGCCCGGCCACAAGCGCGCTTTTATCAAGCATCATCATCGGAGATGTTCGGTAAAGTGCAGCAGGTGCCCCAATCAGAGGCCACACCGTTCTATCCGCGCAGCCCCTATGCGGCCGCCAAGCTCTATGCCCATTGGATGACGGTGAATTACCGCGAAAGCTTTGGCATGCACGCTTCTTCAGGCATTTTGTTCAACCATGAAAGCCCGCTGCGGGGGATCGAATTCGTTACCCGCCGGATCACCAACGGCGTCGCACGGATCAAGCTTGGGCTTGAAGACCATCTGACCTTGGGTAACATTGCCGCCCAGCGCGATTGGGGCCATGCCCGCGATTATGTTCGCGCCATGTGGTTGATGCTGCAGCAAGATCGCCCTGACGATTACGTGATCGCCACGGGTCGCACCGCGAGCGTTGCCGCCTTTGCCGATATGGCCTTCGGCGTGGTGGGTCTGAAGGCCGCCGATTATATTCGCACCGATACCAAATTAATGCGTCCCGCCGAAGTCGAATTGCTGCTCGGTGACCCCAGCAAAGCCGCCCGCGCCCTGGGTTGGAAGGCCGAGGTGACGCTCGAACAGCTCGCGACCGAAATGGTTGAGGCCGATTTGGATCGTCTCAAGAAGGGGATGTAGTGGCTGCGCGGATTCTGATCACCGGCGCGTCAGGGTTTGTTGGTCGTGCCCTTCACCCCGCGATCAACGCTGCCTTTCCTGATGCCATTATCCGCCCCTTCATCGGTGATATTGCACAGCGCAGCGTGGTGGTTGACGCGATCACGCGGGCACGCGCCGATATCGTCATCCATCTGGCCGCGATCGCCGCCGTGCCGCAAGCGCAGCGGGACCTGGCCCGGTGTTTTGATGTCAACCTGACCGGCACGCTGCATCTTGCGGAAACCATGCTCACCCACACACCCCATGCGTGGTTGATCTATTTTGGCAGCGGTGATTGCTATGGCGCATCATTCAAATCGGGCCAACCTGTCTCGGAAATGACCGCATTGGCGCCGCTCAACAGCTATGCCGCCTCGAAAGCCGCTGCCGATTTGACGCTCGGCGCGCTCGCCGCCGAACGTGGTTTACGGCTGCTGCGTTTGCGCCCGTTCAACCAAATCGGCCCGGCCATGCCGGAAAGCTACGCGATGGGCAGCTTTGCCGCCCAATTAAAACGGATTGGCGCCGGTATGGCACCGCCTATTCTCAATGTCGGCAATCTCGATGCCGAGCGTGATATGATCCATGTCAATGATGTCACCGCCGCCGTGGTGCGCGCTCTAGCCCGGATCGACGCTGGGACACTGCCCGATAATCTGGTGCTCAACTTGGCCTCCGGCCAATCACGACGAATTGGCACCATGCTGAATGATTTGATCGCGCAATCGGGATTGGCCGTGACCATCGAGGCCGATCCGGCCCGGATGCGCCCTTCGGATATTCCACGGGCGGTGGGCGATGCCAGCGCGGCACGCCAGCACCTGAATTGGGAGCCGATCATATCCTATCAACAATTTCTATCGGATTTATTGGCACCGAATGCCGATCAGCGTTAACGCCCCCCTCACAAACAGGGGTCGTTACGCTGATCGACATTTGCAATACCCGATCGGGTTAGGCCATCATCTCCACGGTCACCGGAATCGATTTCGCCGCTGGTGTTTCCGCGAGTTGATCATGATGCCCCAGCGCTAACAATGGATTGGTCTCAGGATAGTAAGCGCCAATCGATCCCGGCGGAATGCTATAGGCAATCGCGGTCAGATTTTCGACCACCCGATCAATGCCATCATCCGATACTGTGCGCAGCCGCACTTTGGTGCCAGCCGAAATACCACGCGCCTGCATATCCGACTCGTTCATGAACACAACCATCCGATCACCTTTGATCCCGCGATAGCGATCATCATTGCTATAGACGGTTGTGTTATATTGATCATGGCTGCGCAGGGTCGCGAGGCGCAGCATCGCCGGATTGGCTTTGCGCGCCGGGTCTTCACCCACGCCCTTGAAGACCAGGAAATTGGCCTTGCCGGTGCTGGTTTTCCATTCGCGCTCGCTCGCGGGGTTGCGCAGACGAAACCCGCCCGGCTCACGCACGCGCTTGTTATAATCACGGAACAAATCCGGATACACAGCCTCAATCGAATCACGGATCCGATCATAATTGGCCACATACCCATCCCAATCGATATGGGTGTAGCGATCAGGGAAAATCGCCTTGGCCATGCCACAGACAATCGCGACTTCCGAGCGTAACGCCGGGCTTGCCGGTTCTAACAACCCGCCAGAGGCATGCACAAAACTCATACTATCTTCGACCGTGACCGATTGCAGCACGCCACCCTGCTCATCAAGCTCGCTCCGCGCGCGGCACGGCAGGATCAACGCCTCTTTGCCATGCACCACATGACCACGATTGAGTTTGGTGTTGATGCCCACGGTCAAATCAATTTGGCGCATCGCTGCTTGCACCCGGGGTGTATCGGGCACGGCGGCCACGAAATTACCGCCCATACCCAAAAATACTTGCACCTCCCCACGCAGCATCGCTTCAATACTGGTCACGACCCCATGACCATGCGCGCGGGGAGGCTCGAATTTGAAAATTTTGGCCAGCTGATCGAGATAAGCCTGGGTTGGCTTTTCATCGATGCCGACCGTGCGATCCCCTTGGACATTCGAATGTCCACGCACCGGCGAAATGCCGGTTCCTTCGCGGCCAATATTGCCGCGCAACAGCAGCAGATTGACGCATTGTTGAATATTTTGCGAGCCATGCCGATGCTGGGTGATGCCCATGCCATACATCAAAATGACCGATTTCGCGCTGCAATAAATATCGGCGACCTGTTGCAAAATTTCGCGGCTCAAACCGGATGTTTCGATAATATCGTCCCACGCCGTTGCGTCCAAATCCGCAACGAATGCCTCGAACCCATTCGTGTGGGTGGCGATGAACGCATCATCGAGCACCGGGGGCAAGCCCTTCGCTTTCGCCGCACGATCCGCCTCAATCACCAGCTTCATCACGCCTTTCAGCGCCGCCATGTCACCGCCGATTTTCACCTGACAATATAAATGCGCAATTTTGGCGCCATTCAGCAGCATGTCCTGCGTGCTTTTCGGGTCGGCAAACCGCTCCAACGCCCGCTCGCGCAACGGGTTAAACACCACGATTCGCGCCCCACGTTTGGCGGCTTCGCGCAACGTTCCCATCGCGCGCGGCGAATTGGTGCCCGGATTCTGCCCGATATTCAAAATCATGTCGGCATGTTCGAAATCTTCGAGGACCGCCGTGCCTTTGCCAATGCCAATCGAGAGCGGCAAGCCGCGGCTGGTGGGTTCGTGGCACATATTGGAGCAGTCGGGGAAGTTATTGGTGCCCACCAAACGACCGAGCAACCCAAGCAAGAACGCCGCCTCGTTCGAGGTGCGGCCCGAGACATAAAACTCAGCCTGATGCGGATGATCCATCCGGTTGATATGGCGCGCAATGATGGCAAACGCCTCATCCCAAGAGACCGGCACATATTTATCCGACACGGGATCATAGCGCATGGGCTCGGTCAGGCGGCCCTGTTCCTCCAGCCAAAGATCGCTCTTGCTTGCCAACTCGCTGACCGTATGGGTCGCGAAAAATTCACGGGTCACACGCTTATCGGTGACCTCCCAAGCAATCGCCTTGGCCCCATTCTCACAAAATTCAAACGACGATGTGTGTTTCGGGTCGGGCCACGCACAGCCCGGGCAATCAAACCCCTCTGGCTGATTGGCGGCCAACAAGGCTCGGCTGCCACGCGCCACCACGCTTTGCCGACGCAGGGCTTTAGCCGTCGCCGCTAAGGCGCCCCAACCGCCGGCTGGCGCATCATAAGGGGCAAAAATCTCATCCTGCTCAGCCATTTTATTCTCCATTGAGCGGCGCGATCATTCGTAATCCAACAATTTTGCTCAATTGGGTCCACCACGCGCGACGGTCAACCGTGTCAGACGCATTGCTGCGTGTCTTGCTGTTTGAACCCTGGCTCCCCATCATGTATAGAGAGGACCTTACCGGTCCTGATTAGGAGCAATCATGTTCATCGAAACCGAACCCACGCCCAATCCCGCAACGCTGAAATTCCTGCCAGGCCGCACCGTGCTAGACTCTGGCACGGTCGATCTGGCTGACGCCGAGGCCGCCGCAGTCAGCCCGCTCGCCAGCGCCCTCTTTGCCCTCCCGGG
The DNA here is from genome assembly GCA_021808315.1 of Pseudomonadota bacterium. Taxonomy (GTDB): domain Bacteria; phylum Pseudomonadota; class Alphaproteobacteria; order Acetobacterales; family Acetobacteraceae; genus Acidiphilium. The sequence continues at coordinate 13,384 of JAKBBY010000052.1, forward strand.
CACCAGCCGGGTATTTTTTGGTGGCGATTTTATCTCGGTCACCAAAACCGAGGCTGTCGAATGGTCTGCGCTGCGCCCGCAGATCCTCGGTGCGATTATGGAGCATTTTCTTGCGGGTCACCCGGTCATGGCCAGTGACGCGGCACTGACGGCAGAAGATGTCGATCCAGCCGATCACGAAATCGTCGCCCAAATCAAGGAATTGCTCGATACCCGCGTGCGCCCTGCCGTTGCGGGTGATGGCGGCGATATCGTGTTTCGCGGTTTTCGCGACGGGATTGTATCGCTGCATATGCAAGGCGCTTGTTCTGGCTGCCCATCCTCGACGGCAACACTGAAAATGGGTATCGAAAATCTGCTTCGCCATTACGTCCCTGAGGTCAAAGCGGTGCAGCAAGTCGCTGCTTAAGTTTGAATTTTTGCTTGGAGAGATGAATGTCGCTCGATGATACCGCGCTCGATACGCTGTTTCGCACCGCTCGCACCAAAAATGCTTGGACCGATCGCCCGGTGAGCGATGAGACGCTGCGCGCCCTCTATGAT
>JAKBBY010000277.1 GCA_021808315.1 Pseudomonadota bacterium
CTGCCCAAACCTTGCCGCCGCCTTGTCGCGCCGCTACCATTCCGCTCCAGGAGCCTACCTCAATGAACCAACTCGCGCCGCCATCCGACTATTTCGACCCCGAATATTACCTCGCCACCAACCCTGACGTGCTCGATGGCATCCGCGACGGCTATTTCCTCGATGGCTACCACCACTACACCCTGCATGACCGCGCCGAAGGCCGCCTTGCCGTCCCCGCCTTCGATGCCGATTGGTATCTCACCACCTACCCCATGGCCCGGCTCGATCTCGAACAAGGCCGCGCCCCCACCGCCTGGCACCATTATCTGCGCCTCGGCAAATATCGCGGCTACCTGCCCAACCCCCACGCCCCGCGCCCCAACAATCCCTCCCTCCCGCGGGACCGCTTCGGCGGCCTCTGGACCGACCAGCCCGATGCGCGCGACATCATCCTCGGTCGCCTCTCCATCGGCGCCCTCACCGAAGCCACCGCCGCCGCCCTCCTGCACTGGGTCGAGCATGGCTACGTCATCATCAAAAACGCCATTTCGCTCCCCCTCCTCGAAGCCGCCCGCGCCGAGCTTGACCGCGCCTATAACGGCGAAATCGATGGCCTGCTGTTCCAATGCCTCGCCCTCTCCAACGAAAACATCCCCTGGCAACCCGCCATCAACGACAAACCCGCCAAAGCACTCGATCTGCACGCCAAATCCGCCATCACCCGCGACCTGATTTTTGCCCCCCCCATCGTCCAATTCCTCAACCTCATCTTCGAGCAAAAACCACTCGCCTCCCAAAGCCTCGGCTTCCTGCGCGGCTCCGGCCAGCCCGCCCACCAAGACACCGCCTACGTCGTCTACTCCCACCCCCGCCGCTTCGCCGCCTCCTGGATCGCCCTAGAAGACGTCAAACCCGGCGCCGGCGAACTCCTCTACTACCCCGGCAGCCATTCCCTCCCCGACTTTCTCTACGGCGATCACCATAAAAGCATCCACGAAGCCCGCCGCACCAACGCCGCCGGCGATAATTCTCTCCGCGCCCGCGAAGAATCTCACTCGCACAGCCTCGTCGCCCACGCCAACCACCGCAACCTCCCCGAAAAAACCCTGATCGTAACCGCCGGCGACGCCCTCATCTGGCACGCCGACCTCGTCCACGGCGACAAACCCATTCGCTCCGCCGAAACCCGCCGCAGCGTCGTCACCCATTACTGCCCCGCCACCATCGCCCCCCAAGCCTTCGAAGCAGGCAATTCGCGCCTCGAACCCCACGACACCACAGGCTTTTTCTCCTCCGTGGTCTATTGACCCCAAGCCAAGCCCGTCATGGCGAACGAAATGAAGCAATCCATGTTGTCACGTCGTGCCACCAGATGACATATAATTTCGCTTCGGTCAGAGGCTATCTGCAAAACAAACCGAATCACCTAAACAAAAACTTTGAATTGGGTTAAGCCAAAATGAAGAAGATTTACGACTGCTTTACATTCTTCAATGAACTGGACCTTCTCGAAATTCGCCTCGAAGAAGAATATTCTTTTGTAGACAAATTTATAATTTGCGAGTCGCGCCAAACATTTCAGGGCAAAGACAAGCCACTATATTTTGAGGAAAATAAGGCCCGGTATGAACGATTTGCCGATAAGATTAATCACATAATTCTTAATAATCTGCCAGATTCCGGAAATCCGTGGGACCGCGAACATTTTCAACGAAATCATCTCCGGACAGCGATAATTGATGCAGCCCCTGATGACATTATTATAATTAGCGATGCAGACGAAATAATAAGCCCAAAAGCTCTTCAAATACTAAAATTTATTAAAGGCTTTATTCAACTCGATATGCCGATGTTTCAGTATTATATCAATTTACAAGCCCAGCCCAACGGCTGGAATAAGCCGTTCGCATTTTCACGTGACATGCTTGACGAAATCCCAGATTTCAATTTTCCGCGTACCAATCAAAACGAAGTATTTGCGAATTTTGGCGACAGGGCAAGTGTAATCAACGATGCGGGCTGGCATTTTACGTATCTTGGTGGTGCCGATCAAATAAGAACAAAATTGAACTCGTTTTCACATACTGACGGATGGCATGAGTATATGAGGCAACCAGGAGCCGTTGAGCGACATATTCAAATTGGCTACGTCGTCGGAAATTTCTGGCATTTGGCCCGCTACGTTCCGTTGGGCCCAACATTCCCAAAGACTATAATCGAGTGGCAACATAAGCCGATAGTGAAAAAATATTTGAGAGACATCTACGAAGCGCTCCAATCAATCCAGGATAGCTTCAGAGAATTTGATCACCAAGGACGCAAACTATTTATCCAGTACCATCAGGCACGGACAAAATACGCGGCACTTTTAAAGCATTTCGATATACAGCCTTTCGACGAAGAGCAGGAAATACACACGGGCGATACGCCGCCATTATAATGCGATATTTAACTGCAATTTCCAGAAAATTTAAACGTGCTATCTACGGTCAGGACTCATTGATTGATCCAAAAAATCACGGTTGCTGCGATAGCGATGGCGGACATGAATGTGTGAGCGCAGCGGTCGTAGCGCATGGCGATACGG
>JAKBBY010000053.1 GCA_021808315.1 Pseudomonadota bacterium
CCGGCGATAAGTTTGAAGGCCGGGACGGAGAAACGGCGCTCAACCAAACCGAGAAACACCGTCACGATGGGCGTGACGGCAACAAAGGACTCTACTTTTGAGTGGAGGGAAGTTGGGGGGCAGGTCATGTTGGATATCAGAAGTAATCTGCGCTCTGTAATCCACAACGCTCAGCATTGAGCTATTTCCCATATTATTTTTCCTGTATCTCCTCGATTTTTCGGATTTTTGGCACGAACCTGCTGAAATAATAGTCTTCGTTCGGCGCGCAACCCGTACGATGTAATCCTTAATCTATATTCCAGTTATCAATAATCTCGTATACTATGCACGAATCCCGACCACCATCCAACCCCTCCCCAACAAAAAACCGGCCCAGGCATCCTGCCCAAGCCGGTTTTTCGCGCCTACCTCGCCGCAGATCAGCGGCGGCGGCGCATCAACAGCCCTAGCCCCACCACTGCCGTGCCCAGGAGCAAGAGCGAACCCGGCTCCGGCACCGGCACAACCGGCGTGCCCGTCTCGTAAATCGCACCGCTATTCGCGGTCGCGATAATACCCCCATCTTGGATCAAAAACCCAAGAATATACGAGCCCGTCGGCAACGCCCCACTCAACCCAAATAGCGGCCCATCCAGATTTTTGCCGCCTTTGGCCTCAAGCTGCAGACCATAAAAAGCAGCCGTATACACAAAATACCCATTGGTCGTCGCCGTGAACGCGCCAATCGGATTGTTTGGCTTTACCGGCCCGTAAAAATTCAGCGACAAATAATGCGCCAAACTGCCTTTCGTCCACGCCGTGCTGCTCTGCAGGCTGGTCGCAAAACTACCGATCGACGAACCACCCTCATACCCATTAATCGTCGGGTCCGTCCCAAGCTGAGCATCCGGCACCAAAATCGTCAGCAGCAAATTACCCTGATACGTCGAAGATGACGTGACAAACCCAAATTGCGGCGGATTAACCGATGTCGGCGTGTTCTTCCCATTATCCGAACAGCTCTGCGAACCCCAGCAAAACCCATGCAGCGCATTCGCATGCGCAACCACCGGCCCCGCCATCATCAAAAACACCACCGCACCCAGCCGGGCCATCACCGCCCCAACCCGCAAACCCGCCCGCTCAATCAATTTACCCATCAAACCGCTCCATTGAAAAAACCAACAGCTAGTCCTAAGCAAAATTCGCGCCAAAATAATTTATCAATTAAAGTCAATATGTTGCCAAACCGCCGCGCCCGAACTGTAAAATTTTCCGACAACCCAGACACCACCATCCAAAATAACAGTCAAGGAGCTAAAATAACAAAATGCTTGCGCAGGTGGGGTGAGTCGTGCTCTTTGGCGTCTGTGAACACCACCCAACCCACCACCGAACCCATGGGCCAACCCACCGCACTGGAGCTGTTCAGCCGCATCATCAATGTGCTGATCAAAACCGTGCTCGGCTATGGCAACGCCGCCGGGCTGGAGCGCCCGCTGCCCCGGTTCATCGCTGGCTATATTCGCCGCCTCTCGAACAATTTTCTCACCCGCGCCGCCCGCGCCCCGCACCCCGCCCGCACGACCACCCAGCCGCGCACCCGCACCATCCGCCCCGCCAAACCGCCCGCGCCCTACACGCTTCCCAGCAGCCATAACTGGCTCCGCCGCCTGATCGATACAAATTTAATCTCCTGCTACGCCTCGCAGCTCCAGCACCAAATCACCTCGCCCGAAATTTCGCGCCTTCTCGCCCAAAACCCTGGCCTCGGTCGGCCCCTGCGCCCGCTCTGCCGCATGCTTGGCATCCCGCTCCCGCCCAGCCTCCGCCGCACCCCCAAACCCCGCCGCGCAACCGCGCCAAACCCAAACCCGCCCGCCGCCAAACGCCCCAAATCGCGCTCCCTGCTGCCACCCCTCCGCCGCCCAGCACCGCCAACGCCACCCCCGCGCATTACCCCGCAACCCCTCGCCACTTGGTATTTCGCCAATTTTCCCGAACGGCGCTAACGCCGCCGCGCATCCAATTCATTACGATATAGCAACAAAATACCCAAAAAAAATCACGAAACCGCCAAAATAACCCCCGCCAGATACAAGCTCCCGCAAATCACCACCCGCTTTTTCGCGCCATCCGTCGCCAGCCGCGCCAGCGCCGCCGCCACTGTCGGTCCCGCCACCGCCACCCCGCCGGATGCCGCAATAACCTCCTCCACCGGCAGGGCGAGATGCTGCCCCGGCTCCGCCACCGCCTGCACACTCGCCGCATGCGGCATCACAATTCGCAAAAACTCGGCACAATCCTTGGATTGCTTCATCCCCACAATCAAATGCGTCGCACCGCCCCAACCCCGCAACATCGCCGCCAACGCGTCCGCACCCCCCGGATTATGCGCCCCATCAAGCCATAATTCCGAGCCTTCCGGCAGCATCGCTGCATAAACCCCGCCCAATCGCTGCATCCGCCCCGGCCACTCCACCGCCCGCAGCCCCGCCGCCGCATCCATCGCCAGCCCACTCGCCCGCAACGCCGCAATCGCAATCCCCGCATTATCCAACTGATGCCCCCCCACCAGCCCCGGCATCGGCAAGTCCAGCACCTCGCCACCCTCCCGATACCAAATTTTTTCTCCACTCTCCCCCACATCCCAATCCACCCCGCGCGCCCGGAGCAAAACCCCACAATCCGCCGCCCGCGCCGCAATTTTCGCGCCCACCACAGCCGGCTGCGCCCCCATCACCGCCACACAACCCGGCTTGATAATCCCCGCTTTCTCCGCCGCAATCCCCTCCAACGAATCGCCTAAAAAATCCTGATGATCCATCGAAATCGAGGTAATCGCCGCTACTCTTGGTGCCGGAATCACATTGGTCGCATCAAGCCGCCCGCCCAGCCCGACCTCCAGCACCACCAAATCCGCAGGCACATCCGCCATCGCCACAAACGCCGCCGCAGTAATCATCTCAAACACCGTAATCGGCGCATCGCCATTCACCTGCTCGACCGCGTCAAACACCGCATCGAGCCGCGCATCCTCAATCAACGACCCCGCCAGCCGGATCCGCTCATTAAACCGCACCAAATGCGGCGAGCTATACACATGCACGCGCAGCCCCGCCGCCTCCGCCATCGCTCGGATGAAGGCGCAAACACTGCCCTTGCCATTGGTCCCCGCGACATGGATCACCGGCGGTAAGCCCCGCTCCGGATGCCCCAAATCCGCGAGCAACCGCTCCAGCCGCGCCAAACTCAAATCGATCAAGCGTGGATAAAGCCGGTGCAGCCGCGCCAGCCGCGCTTCAATCCGGCTCATGCCGCGAGCGCGTCAACCTTGGCGACCTTCAACAGCCCGAGCAACCGCCCCAGCGTCTCGCCCATCGCGCCGCGCGCCACCACCATGTCCAGCATGCCATGCTCCAGCAAATACTCAGCCCGCTGGAACCCCTCAGGCAGCTTCTCGCGGATTGTCTCTTCAATCACCCGCGCCCCGGCAAACCCAATCAACGCGCCAGGCTCGGCAATTTGAATATCCCCCAGCATCGCGAACGATGCCGTCACCCCGCCCATCGTCGGGTCGGTCAGCACCATGATGTAAGGCAGCCCCGCCTCGCGCACCATTTGCACCGCAATGGTCGTGCGCGGCATCTGCATCAAACTAATCGGCCCCTCTTGCATCCGCGCCCCACCCGAGGCGGCGAACACAATCAGCCCCGCCCGCTGCAATACCGCAAGCCGGGCCGCCGCCAGCAAGGCCTCACCCATCGCAGCACCCATCGAGCCGCCCATGAAGCGAAAATCCATCGCCAGCACCACCGCCCGATGCCCGCCCACCGCGCCATGGCCGACCACCGCCGCATCATCGAGCCCGGTCTTCTTGCGCGCATCGGCCAGCCGATCCGGATAGCGCTTTTTGTCATGGAATTTGAGCGGATCCGGCGGCGCCTTCGGCAACTCGATCCGCTCATACACCCCATGATCAAACGTCCAACCGAGCCGCTCCAAAGCCGTCGCCCGCATATGATGGCCGCAATGCGGGCAAACCTTCTTGCCCGCCTCCAGCTCCCGATGAAAAATCATCTGCTGGCAAGCAGGGCATTGATGCCAGAGATTATCAGGCGCTTCCTTGCGGCCCAGCAGCGTGCGCACGCGCGGGCGCACAAACTCGGTCAACCAGTTCATCGGCGGCGATCAGAAAATGCTGTTAATAATATCGTCGCCAATGCCGAACCCGGCACCCATGGCAATCGCTCGGCCAAATCCGGAATTCATCAACCCCCCCAGCAACCCGCCGCCCTGCTGCGGATAGGGCTGTTGCTGCGGATAAGGCTGCTGATATGGCTGGGGCTGCGGCTGGCCCCAGGGCTGCGTCGCGGGCACCGAACTTGCTTGATTGCCCACAAAATTATGCAGCGCCTGAAACACATTCGAAACCTGATTCTGCTCAGCCTGAATCGCCAGCGCGATCGATTTCAGGTCAAGCAGCCATTCGCGCGCATCCTGATTCCCCGCCTGCGCGGCGGCTTGCAGCTTGGTCGCCAAATCCTTCAATTCTTGCACAGTCTGCTGCGCTTGGCCTTGCAGTTGTTGATATTGGCCGTCAATCGTCTGCACGTCCATGATCTCTCTCCTCAGTGGATTTACCAATATATAGCATCGCGTGGGGCAAAAGTCAGGAGCCGCGATACGCCCGGCAGGCATCGCCAAACGCCGCGAAGAGCCGCGCCCGATCGGCAAATTCAGCCACCCGCCATTCCGGGTGCCACTGCACGGCCAGCGCAAAACCCGCCGCCTCAGCCACCCGCACCGCCTCAATGGTCCCATCCGGCGCCATCGCCTCGATAATCAACCCCGGCGCCAGCCGATCGATCGCCTGACCATGCAGCGAATTGACCATAATCGTTTCGGCCCCGCTGATTTCGGCCAGCTTTCCCGTGAGCGCAACCGGGTGCTTGGCGCCGTAGCGCGTCTCGCGCGACCCCGCGCCGGCCCGATGATCGAGCCGCCCGGCGACGTGATGCACTTCTTGATATAATGTCCCGCCGAGCGCGACGTTCAACTCCTGCATGCCCCGGCAAATGCCCAAAATCGGCATGCCGCGGTCCAGCGCCGCCCGGATCATCGGCAAGGTGGTCGCATCGCGCGCCGGATCATGATCCTCCGGCGTTGCATCCTCCGCGACCCCATAGCGCGACGGCTCGACATTGCTGGGGCTGCCATTGAACAAAATCCCATCCAGCCGATCCAGTAGCGCGATCATCCGCTCGCCCTCCGGCGGGATCAACACCGGAACCGCATCGGCGCAGGCGATCAGCGCGGCGCCGTAGCGCGCCGGGGTGGCGTGCTGAGCCAGCTCGGCGATGATTTTGGTGCAAGCGGGAATTCCGATAATCGGGCGCATCATTATGATCCTGCAGGTCGAAATATCAGCGAAATTGCAGCCAGCGCCGCCGCAATCAACATCACGAAGGCCATGGGTTGGGCGGTGCCGTCACTCATCGCGCCAACAGCCGCCCCGGCCCCCGCGCCCGCGATATATTGCATAGTGCCCATCAGGGCGGAAGCCGAACCGGCATGGGACTGATGTGCAGACAGCGCGCCCACCACCGTATCGGGCAATGTGCAGCCATGGCTGACTTGGCAGCAAGCGATCGCCGCCAGCAAAATAATTGGCCCTGCTTGGAGCCAGGCCGCAATGCTCAAGAACAGCGTGCCGGCCAGCAACACCATGACCGCCAAGGACAGCACGGGCCGCACGCCGAACCGGCGCACCAGCAACGGGTTGCCCTGGCTCATCGCGATGTACAAAGCGGCATTGCTGGCAAACATCACCGCATAGCCAAAAGGCGACCAGTGCAAGCCCTGAATAAACACCCCTGGCGTGCCGGAGAGATAAGCAAACAAGGCGGCCATCGCAAAGCTACCGGCCAACGCGTGCGAGAGAAAACTGCGCTCGGAGCCGATTTCCACATAGCGCACCAGGATTGAGCGCACGCCTATCACGCTGCGCCGGAGGGGCGGCAAAGTGTCCGGCAGAAACCGCAGCGACAGCGCCATCGCAATCAGCCCGTACAACGTCGCAAGCCCGAAAATCCACCGCCAGGACACCAGTGAAATCACCGCACTGCCAATCATCGGCGCAATCACCGGTGCTACCCCCATCACCAGCGTCAAGCGCGAAAACAAGGTAACCGCCGCCGGACCATCCGCGATATCACGCACCATGGCCCGCGGGATCACCACCGAGGCCGAAGCGCCGAAGCCGGCCAGCAATCGCCATAATGTCAGCGACTCCCCGCTCCAGGACAGGCCGCACCCGGCGGACGCGATGGTGTATAGCGTCAGGCCCGCCAGGATCGGGATGCGCCGACCAATCCGATCCGACAGCGGACCTTGCGTAATCTGCCCGACGGCGAGGCCCGCGAAATAGGCCGCCAGCGTGATGCCGGGGGTGGCTTGGCTGTGAAATTGCGCGGCGATGGTCGGGAAGGCGGGCAAATATAAATCAACCGACACCGGCCCGATCGCGATCAGGAAGCCGAGCAGCAGCGGCAAGGTGCGCGAAACGGGGGTTGATACGATCACCCCATATCATTAGCAGCGCACGCTCGCAGGTCAAAGCGATAAAGGCTGTGGGCGGCAATGCGTACTGACATTGCTGGAGCAGTGTGCTGTATTTGCCGTGGGTTTTAACCTAATTTCACTAACAATCATGGACCCATTATGGCATCATCTGCACCGTTTCGCGGCATGCGGCGGCGGCGGCGCGCAGGGCGGGAAGAATGCGTTGTTCGATATCTGCGCGGCTTACGCGGGCAACATTTGTTGCAACATTGATAGCAAATGCGGGCGCGGTGCCGCTCGCTGCTACGGCGATGGCAATCGAGCGTAGGCCCACTTCAAGCTCTTGGTCCGCAATCGCGAAACCGTGCTCGCGAATATCGAGAAGCTTTGCCTGCAATGATGCCGGATTGGTCACGGTGCGGGCGGTAAACCGTTCAAATGTTATTGTTGCCAAATAGGTATTAATCTGCGCGTCTGATAATTGCCCCAGCAATGCCTGCCCCATGGAGGTTGCATAAGCGGGCAGACGGCTGCCGACGCCGAGCGTTACTGACATTAAACGCTGCGGCGCGGCGGAGCGGGCAATATAGACAATTTCTGCGCCATCGAGCACAGCGGCAGAACTCGACTCCCCGAGCAGGCGCGTGAGGCCCGCGAGATGCGGCTGGATCAGCGCCGGAAAGCCGAGGCTCGATAAATAAGAATAACCCAGTTCAAGCACGCGCGGCGTGAGCGAAAACAGGCGGCCCTCTTGCACCGCATAGCCGAGTGCGCAGAGTGTGAGCAGGAACCGGCGCGACGTTGAGCGCTGCTGGCCGGTGATTTTGGCGATATCGGTGAGGGTGAGGGCGCGCCGACCGGGGCCGAATGCGCGCAGCACCGCGAGCCCGCGCGCGAAGCTTTCGACCTGATCGCGCCGGTCGGATGGGTCGGCTGGCTCAATGTCGGGCGCGTCGGTCTCATCCATCACGACTTTGTTTAGCCGGTTTTCGCTGAAAGAAAACACTTGACAGGCCGACCCGTTGTTTTATCAATTGTGCGTCCAAGAAACTAATGTTCGCGATACGAACAGTTGCCGATGATGCAATGTCCGTCAATAGGTGTGGTGTGGTCGTCAACCGATTATGCGGCGCTGCGTCATCTATTTGTCAGGCATCATAAAAATTTGCGGTTTTTGCTCAGAGCTTCGTTATGCTAGGCCAATAATTGAGAAACGAGGGAAGGAACGCGCTGATGACACACTCAAATGATCAATCGGGCGCTGGTGGATCACGCCGCCGGCAGATTCTCACGACGGGACTTGGTGCCGCCGGCATGGGCGCGGCCAGCGCGTTATTGCCTGTTCGGCGGGCTTGGGCGGGGGCAGAGAAGAAACTGAAAATCGGTTTTATCAGCCCGCGCACGGGGCCATTGGCGGGCTTTGGCGAGGCTGATCCGTTCGTGCTCAACCTCGCACGGCAATCGCTGGCGAAGGGGCTAACGATTGGTGGTAATACCTATGAGGTGGTGTTGCTTGATCGCGATACCCAGTCCGATCCAACGCGGGCCAGCCAATTGGCCAAGGATCTGATCAATGGCGAGAAGATCGACATGATGCTGACCACGTCAACGCCCGAAGTGGTCAACCCGGTTGCGGATGCGTGCGAAGCGGCGGGTATGCCGTGTCTTTCGACGATTGAACCTTGGGAATCGTGGTATTTTGGCCGTGGTGCGAAACCCGGCCAGCCATGCCCGTTCAAATGGAGCTATCATTTTTGTTTTGGCGTGGAGCAATTTGCCCAAACCTATTTGTCCTCGTGGAATAGCGATGTGAAGACCAACCGCAAAGTGGCAGGGCTGGCCCCCAACGATGCCGACGGCAATGCGGTGCGCCAACATTTATATCCAATCCTGCGCAAGGCTGGGTTTGATGTGATCGATCCGGGCGGTTATGAGGATGGCGCGACGGATTTTTCAGCGCAGATTGCGCATTTCAAGCGTGAAAAATGCGAAATTCTAACAACCTTCCCGATCCCGCCGGATTTCACCCGGTTCTGGCGCCAAGCGGCACAGCAGGGCCTGACACGGCAGATGAAAATTGTCGAAGTGGCCAAAACCGGTCTGTTTCCCTCACAAATTGAAGTGTTAGGGCCGCTGGGTTACCGGATTGCCGCAGCCGCCTATTGGCACCCGGTATTTCCCTATGGGTCGCCAGTTTCGGGTTTAACCTCGGCCCAGCTTGCGGCTTCTTACGAAAAGCATTCAGGCCATCAATGGCAGCAACAGCTCGGCGCCTCTATGTCGTTGATTGATGCGGGGGTTGCGGCGCTGCAGGCGAGTGGTGCGCCAACCAATAAAGTCGCGTTAGCCGCCGCCATGGGTAAGCTGAAAACCACCACCACGGTCGGATTGGTGGATTTTACCACGGGGCCGGTGCCGCATGTGGCAACCACCATTTTGATCGGCGCGCAATGGGTGAAATCCAAACCGGGCAGCAAATATAAACTCGATTACCACACGATCGAGAATGCTGAGGATCATAAGGTGCCGGTGCAAGCCAAATTACTGCCATATCGGATGGCCTAGGGTGCTCGTGGCCCGCGCGCTTTCCAAGCAATTCGGCTCGCTCACCGTTATTGATCGCGTTGATTTTCGCTTGGCCGACGCTGAAGCGGTTGGTATCGTCGGGCCTAATGGGGCTGGAAAAACCACGTTGCTCAACCTGCTGTCCGGCGCGATGCAACCCTCCGCCGGGCAGATTTCTTATCGGGAGACCGATATCAAAGCGCAGGATGCGGCGGCGCGATGCCGCTTGGGAATCGGGCGTTCGCATCAGGTGCCGCGCCCGTTCATTGGCATGACCGTGTTCGAAAATGTGTTGGTTGCCGCTCAACAAGGCGGCCAAGCGCAGGGGGCCGATGCCTATCAGCGCGGGGTGGAGGCGTTGCAAGCCTGCGGCATGGTCGAGCACGCGAATCGCCGTGCCGAGACGTTGGGATTGCTTGATCGCAAGCGGTTGGAGCTGGCCCGCGCCCTTGCGACCAAGCCCGATATTTTGCTTCTCGATGAAATTGGAGGCGGCTTGACGGATGGCGAAGCTGAAGTGCTGGTGCGGATTATTCAGCGATTGCGCCAAGGCGGGATCGCCATCGTGTGGATTGAGCATATTGTGCATATTCTGGTGCAGGTGGTTGATCGGCTGATCTGTATGGATGCGGGCCGCATCATTGCCGATGGATCGCCCAGCGCCGTGTTGGAAAATCAGGCCGTGATGAGCGCGTATCTTGGCGGTGGCGTGGTATGAGCTTGCTGGAGGTTGCGGGTCTTACGGCGGGTCATGGCCTACTCGTCGCGTGCCAGAATATCTCCTTTTCGCTGGAGGCTGGCGAAGTCTTAGCCTTGGTGGGGGCAAATGGCGCCGGAAAAACCACGTTGCTCCGGTCTTTGGCAGGCGCGCATCGGCCCAGCCAAGGGCAGATAAGCTTTGCTGGGGCCAACATCACCGGGCTGCCCGCGCATCGCCGAACCGCGCTGGGGATTGCGTTGGTGCCAGAAGGGCGGCGGCTCTTTACCGACATGACGGTGCTGGAAAATTTGCAAATAGCGCGCGCGGCCAAGCGAACCGGCGATTGGGATTTGGCGTCAGTGCTCGATGCCTTGCCACAACTCAAATCGATCCTGACGCGGCGTGCTGGTGAAATCTCCGGGGGTCAACAGCAAGCAACCGCAATCGGTCGAGCATTGATGACTAATCCTCGGCTCTTGCTGCTCGATGAATTATCGCTGGGCCTGTCGCCGATTGCGGTTGAGGGTGTTTATGCGGTTCTGCCGCGCTTGATCGAGGCGGGCATCGCGATTATTTTGGTCGAGCAGGATTTACGTCGCGCGATGGCAACCGCTCATCGGTTGATATGTATGTTAGAAGGCCAAATTATGGTGCAGGGTCCGTCGGGAAGCCTGACGCGCGAGGCGGTGACGGCGGCATATTTCGGTTTGAACCGGCAAGCGGCATGATTTGGCTTAATCAACTTCTCCAAGGTATTTTGCTGGGCGGTTATTATGCGCTGATGGCGGCGGGGCTGTCGTTTTTGTTCGGCGTGATGCGGGTGATCAACCTGGCTCATGGCAGTCTCGCGGTGCTGGCGGCATTTTTGCTGCTGATGATCGATCATTGGCTTGGCGTGTCGCCGTTCATCGGGCTTTGGCTGATGCTACCGATAATGGCGCTGATTGGCATGGTGTTTCAGCTGGGCATTCTGGAGCGAAGTTTAAGCGGTGGTCCCTTGATACCGTTGCTCGCCACTTTTGGCGTTTCGCTCCTGCTCGATAATATCCTATTCGCCATCTTCGGCGCGAATACGCAATCTTTTGCACCCGATATTGGCAGCCTATCCTATGGGAGTTGGGCGATTGGGCACTCAATCGATATTAGCCAGCTCGATGCTCTGATTTTTGCCACCGCGCTCGTCTTGCTGGTTGGCATGCATCTGTTGCTGACGCGCAGCCAACTGGGCCGGATGATCCGTGCAACCGCGATTGATGCTGAGGCTGCATCGCTCTCTGGGCTTGATCCGCGTCGGGTGCGCGTGGTGGCCAGCGTAATGGCGATGATTATGATTGGCGTTGCGGGTGCGGCCCTCGGTATGCGGTCGAGCTTTGAGCCATATGCTGGCGGTGCGCAGCTGATTTATGCGTTTGAAGCGGTGGTCATTGGCGGAACCGGCTCGCTCTGGGGCACGTTGATCGGCGGCATTATGTTGGGCATCGCGCAAAATATGGGCGCGACGATCAATCCTCATTTGTCGCAAATTAGCGGGCATGTGGTATTTTTGCTGGTGCTGTTGGTTAGGATGCGCATGGGCAGCCTCCGGCTTGGTAACTTTTTGCGCAAACGCATGCGACCATCGGTGGTATCGGCATGACCCAATATTACGGGGTGGAGCGCGGGACGTCGCGGACCCGGATCATTTTGATCATCACGTCATGTCTCGTCGTCGCGCTCGCTTGCGGCCCGGCGCTGATGTCAGCGAATATCCTCGATCATCTGATTGTGCTGTTTATCTATATTATTTTGGCGATTTCCTGGAATGCTTTAGCGGGCTATGGCGGATTAATTTCTGTTGGGCAACAAGCATTTTTTGGAATCGGCGCTTATGCCGCCATCCGATTATCATATTATGGTGTACCGGTTTATCTGGCTTTGCCGCTCGGTGGTGCGGCGGGGGCGATGGCGGCTGGGATCGCCTCGTTGTTCATGCTGCATTTGCGCGGTGGTGAATTTGCCATCGGCATGTGGGTGTTAGCGACGCTCATCCAGCAACTGGTCAGTCTTGATCCATTGATCCAGGGGTCAACGGGCACGTCGTTGCTGGCACTTAATCATTTTGCGCCCGCATCGCGGCGTGCGGATACGTATTGGCTCAGCTTGGCGGTGCTTCTCGGATTACTGGGCGCTTTATTTTGGCTATTGCGCAGTCGTCAAGGGGCGGCGATGCAAGCAATCCGCGATGATGAAGAGGCCGCGCGGTCAATCGGTGTTGCCGTTGCGCCAACCAAGCGGTTGGCTTTTGTGTTCGCCGGCTTGGGGGCTGGCATGGCCGGGGCACTCTGGCTTGCCGCCTCGATCACGTTTCAACCGGGCACGTATTTCGGGGTGCAATGGACCGCTTATATGATTTTCATGGTTCTGGTTGGCGGCATCGGCACGTTTGAGGGCCCGATTTTGGGCGCTATCCTGTTTTTCGCCCTGGAAACCATTTTTGGTGCCACGGGTGTTTGGTATTTGATCGGCCTGGGTGCAGTATCGGTCGGTTTTGCGTTATTCGCGCCGCGCGGGATTTGGGGCGCGTTAGAGGCACGCTTCGGCTGGCGCTTGCTCCCTGTCGGTTATCGCTTGGTGCTTGGGCCTGGATTCGCGCGCGACAAGACGGCGTCGAGCATTGTTCAGTCGGATCATCATGCATAGCAATCATGATCATAAATCCAAAAAATTCACGATGCATCGATGCGGTGCATACTCAATTTTGGCAATGGCCTGAGCAGGGACGAATAATGAAAATAACGGCAATGATTCGAAGTGTAAATGTTGGGATCGAAGCTTTGGAGCGCGTTGATTCATCGGTCAATCTGGCAGCGCTTCTCCCTGCGATTGGCGAGCGCGCCAATGCCATTTTGGTGATGCCGTGAGAGCGCGAACCAAGGTTGCTGTGATCGGTGCGGGGCCGGCGGGGTTGATGCTGGCGCATTTGCTCACGCGCGCGGGCATTGAGACGGTGATGATCGAGCGCCATAGCCGCTCTTACGTGGAAAACCGGATCAGGGCTGGCATTTTAGAGCATGAGGTTGCAGCATTGCTGCGCGAAACCGGCGTCGGCGCGCGAATGGATGAGGTTGGGTTTCGTCATGACGGCACAAATATCTTATTCGATGGCGTGTTGCATCGGTTGGATTTTGCGAGTTTGGGCAAGCATGTGATGCTCTATAGTCAGCATGAGGTGGTGCGTGACCTGATTGCGGCGCGCTTAGTGGCGGGGGGCGAGATTCTCTTTGAGGCGGAGGTCACCGCGATTGAGAATTTCAACGGGAGCGAGCCGCGCGTTTGCTTCACCCATCATGGCGAAACGCGTGAGCTTGATTGCGAGATTATCGCCGCGTGCGATGGTTTTCACGGTATTGGCCGCGCAAGCTTGCCCGCAAATTTGGTGCGCGAATATGATCGGGAATATCCGTTTGGCTGGTTGGGTATTTTGGCAGAGGCGCCACCCTCGTTGGATGAATTAATCTATGCCAATCACGATCGCGGCTTTGCGCTGTTATCGATGCGATCATCCAGTGTCAGCAGGCTTTATTTGCAATGTCCGCTCGATACCGATTTGGCTGAGTGGCCCGATAGTCGCATTTGGGATGAATTATCGATACGATTGGCGCATCCTGGATTTTCGCTCAATACGGGCGCTATTTTCCAGAAAAATATCACGCCGATGCGCTCCTACGTTGCCGAGCCGATGCAATCGGGGCGATTATTTTTAGCCGGTGATGCCGCCCATATTGTGCCGCCTACCGGCGCAAAGGGGTTGAATGCCGCGGTCGCT
Source organism: Pseudomonadota bacterium (assembly GCA_021808315.1). Classification (GTDB taxonomy): domain Bacteria; phylum Pseudomonadota; class Alphaproteobacteria; order Acetobacterales; family Acetobacteraceae; genus Acidiphilium. The sequence goes on from JAKBBY010000053.1 coordinate 13,617, forward strand.
GATGCGGTTATTCTGGCGCGCGCAATCATAGCGCAGTTTTTGGACGATAACCCTGAGACGTTGCGCTGTTATACAGAAACTTGTCTCGCGCGCATTTGGAAAATTGAACGATTTTCCTGGCTGATGACCTCGCTGCTGCATCGGTTTGACAATCATTCAGCGTTTGATCGGCGCATCCAACGCGCTGAGCTTGATTACTATGTGAACACGCCAACCGGGGGCACCGCGCTGATTGAAAATTATGTCGGTCTCCCCATCGGGGCGGTCCCATGAT
>JAKBBY010000278.1 GCA_021808315.1 Pseudomonadota bacterium
GTGGCCGATGGCGTGCCGAAGCAGGACATCGTGATCAAGGGCTTTGGTGAAACGCATCTGCTGGTGCCGACCGGCCCTGGCGTGCGTGAGCCGCAAAATCGTCGCGTGGAAATTATCCTCCACTAATATCCCGCTCAATGCACCGATGGGGCGCATCGAAAATGCGTCCCTCCCGGGCTATATCCAAAGAAAAACCCGGCTTCGCACCGGGTTTTTTTATGGCCGCTCATCGAGAGGCAAATTTAGCGGTTGATACTGACCAGAATTTCCCGAATTTGTCGGGCGGCAACGCCGCCTTTGGTGGCATCGCGCCACGCTTGTTCGGCAATGCGCTGATGGGTTTGCAATGCATCTTCGGCGCTGGTGATCATCGCGACGCCGGTTTGGGCGTTTGGCGTTGCATCGGCAGGGAAGGGGTTGATTGCGAGCGTTGCCCGATCACGGGCGCGGAGCAAAATAAACTGGCTGGTCGGCTCAGCGCCTTGGATCAGGCCGAATTGCAGCCCCATCGGCTCGCTCTCGACCAGATCGGCCACACGCTCGACCTCACGCCGTGCCACGTCGCGGCAGCGGGTGCGCAAGGATTCTGACAGCGGTAGAGCGCCGCCAATGCCTTCAAAGACGAAGCGGCGCAGCGAACGAGGCGTCAGCACCGAAATGACCGACGGGCGGCGGGCGGCGAACATGCGCTTGCGCGAGGCGAGGGCGCCGAGCACCTGTTCGGCTGAGGCTTGGTATAGCACCCGATCCGCGCCGGCATTATCTGCCAGCTCTTCGAAAATCTGGCCGACGACGGCTTCATATTGATCCGACGTGGTCAGAAACGAGACCGGGCCCGCGATTTCCAGGATTTGATCGGCGCTTTCTTCAATCTGGCGGATGCGTTCAAGAAACCCAATCGGGCGGCTAAAATACTCAACGCCAATGCCGAGCAGGGTTAAGGGCGAGATTTTGAGCAATTCTGCGAGGCGTTTGACCGTATCGAGCTTGATTACTTCGCCTTTTTCGTAGCGATACAAGGCCGCACGGGAAACGCCGAGACGTGCGGCGATTTCTTCGGCCTTGAGGCCGGATTCCATCCGATAGGCGCGGATTTGATGGCCAATCTCATTAAATTGCATCATGATGACAACCTACCTCAAAAACTCTCATAGTGAATGATGTGACAAAATGCAATTTTCATCTCAAATTTTTGCAAAACGCAAAAATATTTTCAAAATTCATCTTATCCTCCGTTTTTTGCTATGCATGTATCTATTCCCAAGAATTGTTATCGGACAAAGCAGCATTTTGCAATATCATATGAAGTTTTCGACGCTCTATCTTTTTGCATAAGCGTTATGTAACTTGCGGAAAGTTATGACAACCAACGAGATAGCCCTGATCGGTCCTCCACGGCGCCAAAAGCGGCAAGTGGCTGAGCGCAAAGGGCGGTACGCCGAAGCGCGCGCTCTGCAGTTTCTCAGGGACCATGGATATGAAATTCTCGGCACGCGGTTGCGCACGGCCTCCGGGGAGATTGATCTGGTTGCGCAGACCGCAACCGTGCTGGCCTTCATCGAGGTTAAAGCGCGGGTCAGTGAGGCGGCGGGGTTGGAGGCTATCTCGCGCCGCCAGCGGCAGCGATTGGTGGCGGCGGCGGCGATTTTGCTCGCCGAACATCCGCAATGGCAGCGGCCTGACACAAGGTTTGATGTGATTGTGCTGGCGGGGGGAGAGTTAAGTCATGTTCCGGCGGCGTTTCGAGCGGATGATGTGGGTTAACCATCGCGCGCGGTGGGTGGGCGCTGATCGATGGCAATCAGGGCGCGGCCTGCTTATATCGGCGCCATGAAAATATCGCTCGATAAGCTCCGCACCACCGACCGCGCGGCGTGGTTGACGCAATCCTTGCAAACCGAGTGGCAGCGCTTGGTCGAGCAGGGCGTGCCAATGGGGCTGGCTGGCTTTGCGGCGGGGCGGTTTGCCGCGATTGCGTGGCAGGCGGAGACGGTCAATTTGCCGCCGCTGCGCTGGCTGGAGCGGTTAGGATCGGATTTGGTGCCTTCGATTTTCGAGTTTCGGCAAATTTGGGAGCCGCTTGCGACGCTGGCACCGCAAGCGGCGGTGACCGCCCCGAGCACCGGTGAGCTTGGGCGGTTGCGTCGTGTATGGCTGATGCTCGGCACCACTGAGTCGATCATGGAGACTGGCGGTGATGTGCGCTTGCTGCGCGATCCGCAGACCGGGCTGAATGGCTACGGGTGCAGCCATCGGCCACGGCCATGGGCGATTACATTTGCCTCCTCCACCGCATCATCCGTGTCCGAGCGCGGGTATCAGGCCGGTGATCGGGCGCGGCTGCGGATCACGGCGGCTTTGCTCAATAGCGGCAATCGCCGGGTGATCGCCCATGCGGTCAGTTCGATGCGGCGGCGGGTCCGCACGAGCCTGGGTGTGCCGACCAGCACACTGGTTGTGCTCGCGGCATCAGGCACCGATAGCGAGTTGCTGGCGCTCAGCTTTGTGCATCTGGGTGCGGGTGATCGCCCGATCACCGCGATTTTGCTCGCCCCCG
>JAKBBY010000054.1 GCA_021808315.1 Pseudomonadota bacterium
CACGGGCGGGTGATAGGCTTGCACGGGCGGATGATAGGTTTGCGCCGGCGGGTGATAGGCTTGCACGGGCGGGTGGTAGGCTTGCACGGGCGGATGATAAGTCTGCACCGGCGGGTGAAAAGTTTGCACGGGCGGATGATAGGGTGGCGCTGCCGGGCGTGGGGCGATCTGTTGGGGTGTTACCACATGGGGCAGCGGCGGTGGCGAAAACGGATGGGCGGGCGGATGGAAGGGTTGCGGGGCGGGCCGCGCGATTGCGGGGGTGGGGTGGTTGATCGCCGGTTGGTTTACCGGACGATTAAACGGCGCGGGTGTTGCCAGCGAATGGGGTGGCTGCACGCGGGTTGGCAGATGCTGGAGCACAACGGGGCGGGCGGCAATGCCGTGAACCGGGCCGGGTTTGGCGACCGGCAGGCCACGTGCGGCGGCGAACGGCGCTGGACGCGGCGCCGGGGCCGCGATGCGGTGCGGCGCTGCGGGCGGGGCGGGCAGGCGCATGACCGCTGGGATCGCGTGGATCGGCTGGCCGGGTTGCGGCAGCGCGCCGTGATTGGGCCCGATGCCGGGGCCAGCACCGGGATTGGGGCCGGGATGTAAGGCGGTTAATTGGAGATGCTGGTAGCCCGGCACGCTGGCTGGCGGGATCGGGTGGGCGGCGGCGAGGATGGTTCGCGGCGCTGGGTGGGCGACATTTTGCACCAGTAGCCCCTGACGCATGGCGCTGGCGGGGATCACGGTGGCGGCGCCGCGATTGATCAGGCGGGTGGGGCCATAATAATTATTGATGATCCTGGTATTATTCACCACCGTGGTATTGTTGTTGTAGATCGTGGTCACGCGGTTGATGTTGCGGACATTATAGACATTCAGATTACGCACATAATCCGGACGGCAGCGATACCAGGGCAGATAGGGCTCCTGCGGGCCGAGCGGCACCCAGCCGATATTGCCTTGGGCGAAGGCACCGACCCCAAGCCCGACCGAAAGGGCGACGCCCGAGCCGACCGAGAAGAAACTGACCAAAGCGGGGGCATAGACCGGCGGTTGATAAACATTATAGGACACGCCGGCGTAAGCGGGCGCCCAGCCCCAGCGACCGCCATATTGCACCCAGCGCCCATAATGGAACGGCGCGAAGCCCCAAGGTTCATTATCCACCCAGGTCCAGCCCCAGGGCGCGATATAGGCCCAATGGCCGTAATGATAGGGCACCCAGCCCGGGGCGACGGTGGGATACCAGATGGCGCCATATTGCGGCACTTGCTGCCAAGCGCCGTAGGCGGAGAGTTGGGTGACGCCGGTCATTTGATCGACAACCGGCGGCACATAGCTTGGCGGTGCGATGTAATGGCGCTGATTGAAGCTGTTGATGAACGGATCGACGCGCAGGGTGGTCAGCGAGGCGGTGACCGGTTGGCTGCCTTGCAGATAGGCGGTTTGGCCGGCGGCGATGCTCAAGGCGACGTCTTGCGTTTGCAGATTAGCGTTGCCGCGCAGGGTGGAGATTTCGGTGGGGCTGTTGGCATCGCCCGCGATGATGTCATAGCGGCCATTTTGGCTCAGAGTGACGGTGCCGCGCGGGGTGGTGATGCTGTAGCTGTCACCCGGCGGCATGTAGCGCAGATCAAGGAAGATTTCGCCTTGGGCGAGGGCGGCGGTGACGGTGCGGTTGCCGATCCGGGTGAAGGTGAGTTCCGCGCCGCTATTCAGGGTGATCCGGCTCGCATCGATCGCGACGGCGGTTTGCGCGCCGGGCTGGGTGTAGAGCGCATCCCCTGAGACGATGGGGTAGTTCAAGCTGGCCTGGGCCCAGCCATTGGTGTTGCTATCGGCAAAGGAAACCTGGCCATTGATCGCGGCGACCTGCCCGACGCGCGCGGGTGGTGTGGCGATGGTTTGGGCGCGGGCGGTGCCGAGGAGCGAGAGCGCGAGTGGCAAGGTTAAGGACAGGGCGGTGGTCAAGCTCAGCGCGGAACCGAAAAAGGGGCGGGGACGACGCATGGTTTCTCTCCGAAGCGGGGCCGCGGAACTGCGGTTGATTATTGTTATGCTGATATGATGTGCTTTGAAGCAGGCGGCAAGCGGGCAAAATCATGGCACGGTGTTGCGCGAGGTTACAAAATCATCACTGTCATGCCGCAGTTCTGCCCAATATCATCGCCATATTGATCAAATGAAAGGGCGCGCCTGACCTGTCCTGCGCGCAAGGAGCATGAAAATGATCACGTTTGGCAAGAAAATTCTGTTGGTTGGGGCGGCTGTGGCGGCTCTGGGATTGGGCGGCTGCGCTTATTACCCCGGCTATGGCTATGGTTACGGATATGGGTATCCCGGATATGTGGCACCGCCAGTGGTCACGGGTAGCGTGGTGGTTGGCGGTGGCTATTGGGGCGGCTGGCGCGGCGGCGACGATGATGATGGCTGGCACGGCGGCGGTTGGGGTGGTGGCTGGCGCCATTAGATCAATATTGGTTTAGGTTGGATCGTCAGATCCGCGCTCAACCCATGAAATTGATCGGCAAACAAGGGTTAGAGCCTGATTGATGATCACCAATCAGGCTCTAATTCGGGATCGGGCGCTGGCGGGCGGTGGCGGCGGCGAGGATCGCGGCGACCAGCGCGTCAGCGTCCGCTTTGACGGTGCGGTGATTGACGAAGGCGGCGCGTATGGCGCGCTTGCCATCGATCACGGTTGAGGAGACGACGAATTCGCCCGAGTCTTGCAGGTCGGCGACCAGATCGGCGTTGAGCGCATCGAGATCATCGCCGCCATCATCGTAGCGAAAACCAACGATATTGAGGGCGACCGGGGCAAGCCGGGTTAAGCCGGGCGTGGCATCGATCAACGCGCCGAGATGGGTTGCGACGGCGCAGGTTTGATCGACCACCGCGCCGAGCGCGTCCGCGCCGTAGCTTTGCAAGGTCATCCAGATTTTCAGGGCGCGGAAACTGCGCGACAGGTCGGGGCCGAGATCGCACGGCCAGGGTGTGCCGCCGCTGAGGCCGCGCGCTGCCGAGGTCGGCGCAGCACTGAGATAGGGCGCGTTTTGGGCGAAGCTATCGAGCATGAGCTGTTCGGCGCGCACCAGCACGCAGCCGCAATCATATTGGATTTGCGCCCATTTATGAAAATCAAAGGCGACCGAATCGGCGCGCTCAATGCCGGTGAGCAGGCCCGCATGGCGGGGTGATAGGGCGGCGAGGGCGGCGAAAGCGGCATCGACATGCAGCCATAGCCCATATCGGGCGGCGAGATCGGCCAAGGCGGGGAGTGGATCGATCGCGCCGACATCGACGGTGCCGGCGGTCGCGACGATCAGGAATGGGGTGTGGCCGGTGGCGCGGTCCGCGATGATCTGCGCCTCCAGCGCGCCGAGATCGATCCGGCAGGCGGCGTCGGTCGGGATGCGGCGGAGCGCATCGCTGCCGATGCCCGCCATGTCGAACGCGCCGGGGACGCAGCGATGCACGCCGGTTTGCGCGTAGCCGGTCAGGCGGTGGCCGCCGAGGCCGTGGGTGCGCACCGCCGCCCCGAGGGCTTGGCGGCGGGCGCAGAGCAATGCGATGAAATTCGCCATCGACGAGCCGGTGACCAGCAGGCCGCCGGTGCTGGTGGGTAGGCCGAGCATTTCGGCGGACCAGGCGATGATTTGGCGCTCGACCGCGAGGCCGGCATGATCGCGGCCCCCGCAATTTTCGTTCAGGCTGGCTTCGAGCAGGGCGGTGAGCATCGCGACCGGGTTGCCGCCGCCCTGCACCCAGCCCATGAAGCGCGGATGGGTATTGCCGGACGCGTAGGGCGCGATGCGGCGCAAGAATTCGTCATAGGCGGCGTCGGCGCCAATGCCGGTGCGTGGCAGGGTGGCGCGAAAACTCGCCCGGATCGGGGCCGGCATGGGTTGCCAGACTTTGCTGTGGCGCAGCCGGGCGAGGCGATCAATCACATGGTCGAGCATGCGGTGGCCGAGGGCGCGCAGGCCGGTCCAATCGGCGGGGTCGAGGCTGGTTTGGGGCTCCGTCATCAGTTGGGCTTATCGGCGCGGGCGCTGTGGGTAAAGGGGTTAATCGTTCGGGTGGTGCGCGGGCAGGACGCGAAATTCGGCGCTGACGCTGTGGCCGCGCGCATCGATGATGCGGATGTGGTAAAAGCCGGGCGAGTGCGGGGTGAAGCGAGCGGTGCTGAGGGCGGCGATGGAGGTGAGCGGTTTGCCATCGACCAGGAAGGTGAGGGGGCGTTGGCCGCCGGTCGCGCGCAGTTGGATCGCGCCGAGATCGGCGATGGCGGCACCGGGTGGTGGGTAGGCGAGTTGTAGCTGGGCCAGGGCCGGTGGTGCCGCGAGGGTAAAGACGCGGCGCGGCGCAAGCGGCTGACGGGGGGCAATTTTGATCAAGCCGGTGACCTGGGTGAGGATGGGCACGGCGCGGTCAATGGCCGCAGCACCGGGCAATGCGCCGCCATCGGGGCGGCCAACCCAGACGATGATGACGGTGCGGCGGTCAAAGCCAGCCGCCCAATCATCGCGATTGCCGGCGCTGGTGCCGGTTTTCCAGGCGATGCCGTTGATTTCGGTGCCGGGCAGGGGCCGGGTGAGGATGCCGGCCACTTCGGCGGCGATGCTGGGCGTCAGCAGCGGGCGGGTGCGCCGTTGCTGGCCTTTGAGCCAATGCAAGCGGGTGATGCTGCCATCCGTGGCAAGCCCAGCATAGAGGGCGGCGAGGCGGCGCATGCTGATACCACCGCCGCCGAGGGCGAGCGGCAGGGTGGGGCGTGCGCCGAGTGGGAGGGACAACGGCGTGCCGGCGGCGCGCAGATGAGCGGCGAAACGGTCAGGCCGGTAGCGCTGCATGAGTTTGACCGCGGGTAGGTTGAGCGAGCGGCGCAGCGCGCTGGCGGCGGTGACCACGCCCATGAAATCATGGGTGAAATCATCCGGGCCGTAAGCGCCGAAATTGGCCGGCAAATCGCGAAACAGCGTGTTGGGACCGGCCAGACCATCGGCGAAGGCGAGGCCGTAGAGAAACGGTTTGAGCGCCGAGCCGGGCGAACGGATGCTGCGGCTGAGATCAACAAACCCGGCACGGCGCGGATTGGCCCAATCGCCCAGATAGGCGGCGCGGATGGCGTGATCGCGGGCGTTGACGATTAGGATGGCGAGCGATTCGGCGGGGCGCATGGAAATGAGATCGCGCTGGGCCAAGGCAGCGAGGGCGGCGTTGAGCGGCCCATTCAGGGTGGTGGTGCTGTCCTTGGGCAGGGCGGCGGTGAGTTGCGGGGTTTGGGCGGGTAGGCGGTGCCAGTGGCGGGGGACGGGCGTGGCCTCGGCCTCGCGGGTGGCATGCGGCGAGAGCAAATGCAGCCGTTCGGCTTCAGCGAGGACCTTGTTGCGCGCGATCATGGCCGCGTGCGGATGCCGATCCGGACGCAGCGCTTCCGGGCGGCGGCATAAAGCGATCAGCAAGGCGGCTTGGGCGGGAGAGAGCTGGTCGGGGTTTTCGCCGAACCAGAGATGGGCGGCGGCGTTGACGCCGACGATATTGCCGCCGAACGGGGCGAGCGAGAGCCACATGCCGAGGATGCGGGCTTTGGAATAATGCTCGGTGAGCGAGATCGCCTGAAATGCCTCGATGATTTTGACGGTGAGGGTGCGCGGGGCGGGGTGCAGCAGGCGGGTGACCTGCATCGTTAAGGTCGAGGCGCCGGAGACGACGTGACCGGCGGCGAGCATTTGCACGGTGGCGCGGGCGATGGCGAGCGGATCGATCCCCGGATCGTGGTAGAAGCGGTGATCCTCGATACCGATCAGCATGCGGATCATCACGGGGTTCACCGCAGTGGCGCTGGTGGGGTATTTCCACTCACCTTGCGGATCGGTGTAGTAGGCGATGGCGTGGCCGTTGCGGTCGTCGATGATCCGGCCTTGCACGGCGAGGCGGCGGAGGCTGGGCGGAAAGATGTAAGCGCAGACCAGCAGGATCAGCAGACCGCTCAGCCCGATCAGGCTGAGGCGGATCAGGATGGTTTTGAGGCGGCGGCGCACCGGGGACCGATCAGGGGGCTGATTAGGGCGCTGATGGCGGCGTAGCGCTGGGCGCGAGCACCGTTACGGTTTGATCGGCCAGGGTGCCGCGGATCAGCGGATGATAGACATCGACCAGGCTGGCACCGGGCAGGGTGAAGCGGCCCTTGGTGACGGCGCGCAGCATGATGGCGGTGCGAAACTCCTGATCATGGCCGTTATCCTCACAGGTGAGTATGTCCGAGCAGGGCGGATACAGGGTGAAGGCGGACATCGAGCGATCATCCTCGGCGGCGACGGCGGCGGGTTGGGTGAGCTGATGCAGCCAGGGCATCGCCGCCACTGAGGCTTTGCCGCTGGAGATATTGCCCGCCAGCTCCCAGCCCGCGGGTAGGCCGATGGTGAGAATGACGTGATGCGGCGCGGAATCGGTCGCGCGACCGCTGACGACCATGACGAAGACGGTGTTTTGGGTGAGGGCGGCGATGTCGAGCGGTTGGCCATCCGGCGTGTAGAAGGCCTCGTGCAGGGACATACCCTTCGAGGTGGCGCCGGGCGCTTGGGCGGGGATGCCGGTGACGGCGATGGTGGCGGGTACTGGCTTTTTGCTGCCATTGGCCACGGTGATGGGTTGGCTGATTGGCCGGGTCAGGCTGGTGGTGGGGGCGATGGCTTGGCCATTGAGGGTCAGGGTGAGCGTGGTGGGATGACCCGCGAAGATGCCGGCGGCAAGACCGGCATCGCCCAGCTCTTGCGGGTTGAGGCTGGCGATATCGACGCCCTGGCCGGGCAGATTGGCGGCGAGGGTTGGGTATTGCGTGTGCAGCAGGCCAGTTTCGCGGATGATGCTGGGCACGGCCCAGGCATCGCGCAGCGGGGTGCCGTAGCCGGCCATCCAATCCTGGCCGCGCCACCAGAAATAGCCGCCGCGATTATGGATTTTGAGGGCGGCTTGCAGGGCAATGCGGGCTTCATCTGGCTCGCCGATCAAGGCAAGGGCGGCGCCGAGTTGGGCGCGGGCCAGCGGGTGCGAAACTTTGCTGAGCTGGTTATCCATCACCCGGATCGCGCCGGCGGGGGCTTTGTGATCAAGCGCGAGGACATAGGCGGCGTAGATATCGGCTTGGTTTGGGACTGGATTATCGACCACTTCGCGATGGAGCCAATCCAGCGCCGAGGCGAGGGGGGCTTGCGGCACGTCCGCGCCGGCTTGGCGGGCGCGGAGCAAAAATTCGGTAGCATAGGCGGTGAGCCAGGGTTGTGCGCTGTCCTGCGAGGACCACAGGCCGAACGCGCCGTCATAGCGTTGATCATCGAGCACGTTTTCGACGGCTTTGGCGAGACGGCCGGTGGGGTCCGGCCCTGCTGCTTTGCCATGTAGGGCGGTCAGCGGCATGCCTTGGCTCACGCTGATTTCGAGGAAATGATAGGTGATGGCGTGCAGGGCTTGGAGATAGGCGGTGGGGTCGAACGGCAGATGATTGCCAAGGGTAAGGTCGGCTTGCGCGGAGCCGGTGATGAAGGGCGTGAAATCGGGGCTGAGTTTGACGCTATCGCCACCGCCGATCATGGTTGAGGTGAGGATGGTGCTGGGGGCGCGCACCACATGCACCGAGATTTGGCGGGTGCGCGATTGGGTGTAGCCATTCGGGCCGGTGACGCGCAGATGCAGGGTGCCGGTGCCGATGGCGTTGGCGGTCAGTGTGGCGGGCATGATCAGGCGGCGCTGGGGCGCGAGGTTAAAATCAGCGTCCGCGTTGCCGACGATGGCACCGGTGCTGGTGAGCGTGATGTGGAAGCGACCGGCGGGCAGGTCGAGATTTTGTAGCATGATGCCGATATCGGCGTGATCGCCGGGGCTGAGGAAGCGCGGCAACAGCAAATCGGCGATAATTTTGTGGCGGGTGATGATGTCGGTGCTGGCTGAGCCGACGGCGCGATTTTTCCAGCCAACCGCCATCAGGCGGATTTGGCCATTGAAATCGGGGATATGCAGGGTGATTTTGGCGATACCGTCGCTATTGGCTTGTACCGGGCCTGCGAAGAGCGAGACGATTTTTTGCGGGATCGGCGCGGCGGCGGCACCGAAATCACCGCCGCCGCCGACATTGAGCGCGGTTGATTGGCCGGTGGGCAGGCGCAGCAAGGCGGCGTAGCTGTCATTGATATCGACACCAAGGGTGCGTTTGCCGAAATAATGGCCGAGCGGGTTGGGGCTGACGAAATGGGTCAGGCGAAGAATACCTTCATCAACGGCGGCGAGGGTGACATAGGCACCGGGCTTAGTGGTGATGGTGAAGGTGACGTCACGGCCAGGGCGATAGAGTTTTTTCACAGCGAAGGTGAGCGGCAATTGGCGTTTGCCGGGTTTCAGCCCCAGCCAGGTGAGGCCGATGGCGCGGTCGGGCGGTGTGTTCTTGTGAGCGGGGCGGAACACATGGACGATGGCATAGGCACCAGCGCCCCATTTTGCCGAGATGGGCACGGAAATATCGCGACCCCTGGCGGGGAGGGTAAAATTGCGGGTGGCGAGCACGCGGTTATTGGCAATGACCAGCGTGGCACGACCGCCATAGGGCGCGGTGATGTGCAGATGCGCGGTTTCACCCGGCAGATAGCGGCGCTTGTCGCGCATGACGGTGAGGCGGGTGGGCACGCCGGGATTTGAGGCGGTGATCCAGCCGGAATAGAAAATGGTCGAGGTGGCGGCGAGACCGCCATCGTGCTGGATGACGCGCAGCCGGTAGCGCCCATAGGGCAGGGTGGGCAGCACGAGGTGATAAGGCTGGCCGCCCGGGATGCTGATGGTTTGTTTCAGCACCGGGCGGTTGATATAGGTGAAGCGCCAGCGCGCGACGAATTGATTCCAGATGATGCCCCATTCGTAATCTTGGCGCACCAGCGCGACATCGAGCTTCATTGCGACCGGTTGACCGGCTGGATTGACCGCCACCAGATCGAACGCGGGTTTCACCCCTTGATCGACCGCGCCGCCGGTGAAATCGGGTTTCACCCCGATCAGGGGCGTGGTCGGGCGGATCGGGATGGTGAGGGCGCTGCCGACGGCGCGACCGGACGGGTCGTTGATGGTGACATCGAGTTTGGCTTGCAGCGCATGGGTGCTGTCCGGCAGATGGGTCAGGTCAATCGGCACCGAACTGGCACCGGTGGCATTGGTTTCCGGCAATTTGGGCGTGCGCAGGGGGGATGCGAAGATTTCGCCTTGCAGGCCGAATTGATAGTCTTTGAAGGCGGGGAAGGGTGTTGGGTTCTGGGTGATTTTGACGCTGGCGGTGCCGGTGAGGTTGGCGCCCGGCGCGCCATAGAGAAAGCGCACATGGACCGGCCAGGGATCGATTGCGTTGGGGGTAAGCTCGGTTGGTTTGCCAAGGGCGACGGCGAGGCGCTCGGGGACGAAGGCGGCGACCGTGACATCGCGCTCGGCGAGCGGGTTTGCATGGTCATTCACCGCGAGGGTGATGCTCCAGGTGCCCGCCTGCGCGCCGGGTGAGAGATGGATTGGTTGGGTGAACGCGCCGTCATCGCTCCAGCGTGGCACGGTATCGGCGAAAATCTGGCCGCCGGGGCGGCGCACGATCAGATGCAGCGGCACATTGAGGGGTTTGCCATTAGGATTGCGCAGCAAGGCGGTCAGATGGATGGTTTCGCCGGGCCGGTAAATGCCGCGATCAACATAAATATAGGGATCGATCGGTTTGGGTTCGGCGCGACCGGATACGCCGCGATCAGACAGGTCGAACGGCGAGGCGTTGAGATCGACCAGGGTGAAATCGCCGCTGTCATCGGTGATATGGAGCGCGGCGGGGGCTTGGCCGCCGGGACCGGCGAGCAGCGGGGCTGGGAAAAATGCGATGCCGTCATCATTGGTTTTGGCGGTGCCGAGAATGGCGTTATCGGCGGCGATCAGATTGATTGTGGCATCGCTGATCGCGCGGGCGTTGGTATAGCGGCGGAGTTGCACATGCAGCCCATCGCGCCCGCGCCATGTGGTCGGGGCGATGTTGGTGCGCAGGACGATTTGCACGAGGGATAGGCTGCCATTGTTCGGTGTGCCATCCGCCGGGCTGAGGCCCACGGCGTATAGGCCGGGTTTTTTCATCACATTGGCGAGCGGCAGCACCGTGTGGATCAGTTGGTTGCGGCGAAAGGCGGGGATGCGGGCGGTGCCGGTGAAAATGATCGGGCTGTTATTGCCGTAGAGGGTTGAGGAAAAGCCGTTCGGGTTCAGCAGCGGGTGGTTGTTGACGAAATTGAGCAGGCTGCGTTCGGCAACGCGGGTGATTTTGACGTTGAGTTTGGAGAGGTTGATGCTGGCGAAGCCAATGGCCGGCGGGTTGCTGGCCGGGATGATGTAATGGTTCGGATCGCCGATCAAAGCAGGTTGGCGATTGGTCAGGCTGACCTTGATGGTGAGTGGTTTGGCGAGGGTCGTACCGGCGATGCCGTGCAGGCCGGGACGCAGCGTGACGGTGCTGGTAGTGCCGGGCCGGAGGCCAGTGATGCAGAGTTGGCCCTGATTTTCAGTGACGGCGAGATGATGGCGGCTGGGCATGACCGTGACGTAATCGCCCGGATGACGATTGCCGCCGCGCGGCAACGGGATGGTGAAGGCAATGCACGCGCTGGCGGGGAAGTTTTCGGCGCGGGTGTTGATTTTGCGAACAGTGAAGCCGTAACGCTGGACTTTTTGATTGAGCAGGGTGCGTGCTTGGGTATCGGTTGGGTAGGCTTGGACGATTTGGCCGAGCAGGCCGATCTCGGCCAGATGATCGCCGCGCCGGGCGAGAGCGCGCCGCATGATGTCGAGGGCTTCGCGGGTGGCGGCGGCAGGATTGTCGCTGTCATTGCGCAGCGTGAAGGCGAGATAGCCCGCTTCGAGCGCGGCTTGGGCTTCGCCATCATGCAGATTGAGCAAGGCGGTGCCATAATCGAGCCAGAGGCGGGGTTTGGCGGCGGCACCGAGGCCGATGCGCTGGATGGCGGCATCGCGCAAAGCGCGCCAGTTCTTGGCGTGCAGCGCTTGGGCCATGGCGGCTTCGGCCTGGGCGCGATGGGCTTGGGCGCTGGCGGTGAGGGCGATGTTGGGTCGGCTGAGGTTAAAGCGCAGGAGGTTCGAATCACTGCCGAGGCCTGGGAGGGTTTGGTTGATGAAAATCAGGATGCGCGGATCATTCCACGGCGCGTGCGGGTCGGGGGTTTTGGTGGCGATAATCGGGGTGGTTGGCGGCGCGGATGCCAGGGCGGTGGCGTTGAGGCTTACGACGGTGGCGAGCATGGCGCCGATGCCGATTGCGGCGCGCATCGTTATTTGCCCGAAAGAATGATCGCGCATGGCCGCACCTCGTTGAGTTTTAAGGATATTAACGGGATGTTGCGGTTTTGGCAACCGGCGCGGCGTGGCCATAATTGGCGAATTGGGCGAGGGCGTCCTTGATTTCGGCGCGGCTGAGAATATGGGGTTGGCCCAGCATCAGGGCGTGAATATATTGTTTTGAAATCGTTTCAAGTTCGACGGCGCGCCACAAAGCACGCTCGAGGGTTTCGCCCAGGGCAATCATGCCATGATTGGCAAGCAGGCATGCGGTGCGGCCATCAAGCGCGGCGAGGGCGTAATCCGACAGGGCTTGCGTGCCGAATGTGGCGTAAGGGGCGCAGCGCACATCATGGCCGCCGAAGCAGGCGATCATGTAGTGGCAGGCTTCAATTGGGCGGCGGGCGATGGCGAGGCTGGTGGCAAAAATAGCGTGGGTATGAACAATCGCGTTGATCTCGGGGCGGGCGCGCAGAATATCGCGATGAAAGCGCCATTCGCTGGAGGGTTTGCAGGGACCGGTCCAGGGGCTGGTCCAGATGCCAGTGGGATCATCTGGGATGGTGATGGCGGGTTGGTTCGGTTCCAGCGACATCTGCGCGACCAATTCGGGGCGGAGCTGCTCATAGGGGATGCCAGATGGAGAAATCAGCATCGCGTTGCCATGGCGCAGCGAAATATTGCCGGCATTGCCTTGATTGATGCCAAGCGCGTTGAGGCGCTGGCAGGCGGCGATCAGGGCGGTGCGGGTGATGATGTCATCCATCGGGCGAGATTATCGGGCGGATTGGGCATGGTAAAGGGTTGCGCCGGACGATTGGTGACACAACGTTGCGCGGTAATTCGGTCAAATGGGCCGGGTGTGCATGGAATGGGACATAGAGGATGAAATATCGGCAATTAGGATCGAGCGGCATTGAGGTATCGGATATTTCGCTAGGCTCGTGGCTGACTTATTCGGGCGGGGTGGAGAAAGCGCAATCCATTGCCTGTGTGCATCGGGCGCTGGATTTGGGTATTACCTTGATCGATACCGCGAATATTTACGGCAAAGGGGCTGCCGAGATCGTGCTCGGCGAGGCATTAGCCGGGGTGAAGCGCGAGAGCTATGTATTGGCCACCAAATTATATTTTCCGATGACGGAAACCGATAAGGGTTTGTCGCGCACGCAAATTGAAAAGCAACTCGATGCCTCGCTCCAGCGGCTAAAGGTCGATTACGTCGATCTCTATCAATGTCACCGCTATGACCATGACACGCCGTTAGAAGAGACGATGGCGGCGTTGAGTGCGGCGGTTCGCGCGGGCAAGACGCGGGCGATTGGGTTTTCGGAATGGCCGGTTGAGAAAATCAAGGAAGCGACCGAGATGGCGGGGGTGGAGAAATTCGTCTCCAGCCAGCCGCAATATTCGATGCTGTGGCGCAAGCCTGAGGCCGAAATTATTCCCTATTGTGCGGCGCATGGGATTTCGCAAATCGTTTGGTCGCCGCTGGCGCAAGGGATTCTCACCGGTAAATATCGGCCCGGTGCGCCGCCACCGGCAGGATCACGCGCGACCAGTGCGACGATGGGGCATTTCCTGCAGGATTTGGGCGAGCGGCGCGCGGTGCTGGAAGCGGTGCAGGCGATGAGCGGATTGGCGGCGCAGGCAGGGCTGACGCTGGCGCAGTTTGCGCTGGCCTGGGTGCTGCGGCTGGACAATGTCGCCTCGGCGATTATTGGCGCGTCGCGCCCGGCGCAGATTGACGAGAATGTCGTTGCTTCGGACGCGAAAATTGACCCGGCGCTGTTTGCGCAGGCGGAGGCGTTGCTGGCGCCGGTGCTGGCGGCCGCGTGATTATGGCTTGAAATTGACCGTGCCCAGCCCGCTGGTGTGAATATGGCGCACTGGCGGGTTGCCGTGGATGGTGACATGGCCGACGCCGCTGAGATCGATGGTGACGCTCTTGGTGACGTTGGCCTTTATTTTGCCAATTCCGCTGATATGGGCGGTAAAATTATCAATTTTGAGTTGGCGTGCGTCGATCCGCGAGTCGCCGCTGATCGTGACGGTGAGGTTGTGGATCTGGCCTTGCAGGGCGAGTTCAGCGGCACCTGAGAGATTGAGCGTGAGGTTTTGTGCATCCAGATGATCGAGCGTGCCATGGACCAGCCCGCTATCATCGATGCGGGTCAGGTGCGGCAGGGTGATGGTCAGCAGGATCGAATGGCCGTTCATGCTGAAATCGTCCAAATCTCCCTCGGTATGCACATCGAGCACCCCGTCATGCACGCTTAGGCGCAGATGGCGCAGCACCGGTGCGGGGGCGGTGACGCTCACATTCTGGGTTGGGCCTTGGGTGAAATGCAGGCCGATCAGCGGGCTGATGGTGATGGCATGAAAGGGCGGCAGCGTTTCGGCAACGGGCGCTGGGCTTGCGGCCTGCGCCGCGCCGGGGTGGGTCAGCATGCCCGCCAGCAGCGCGAGGCCGGCGCGTGAGGTG
>JAKBBY010000279.1 GCA_021808315.1 Pseudomonadota bacterium
CTCGCCCGCCGGCAAGACGCCGTTCCCCTCACGCGCGACTATATCGCCCAGGCCGAACGCCCGGTCCGCCGTCAAGCCGCCGCCGCATATGAGGACACACCCGCACAGCTACACACCAAGTTCCGATCCCCATAAACATTATCCACCCTTTTCACCGGCGGCCAGTATTTCGCCGCCGCGACAAACGGCAACGGAAACGCCGCCTGTTCCCGGCTATAGGCATGACGCCACTCGGTCGCCATCACCTCGGCGGCTGTGTGCGGCGCATTCTTCAGCATGTTATCATCATGCGGTAACGCACCCGCCGCAATCGCCGCAATCTCCTGGCGGATCGCAATCATCGCATCACAAAACCGATCAATCTCCGCCTTGCTCTCACTCTCCGTCGGCTCGATCATCAACGTCCCCGGCACCGGCCATGACATGGTCGGCGCATGAAACCCGTAATCCTGCAAACGCTTGGCAATATCTTCGACCATCACGCCGGCCTCAGCCTGAAACCCTCGGCAATCGATGATACATTCATGCGCCACCGTCCCTTGGGTGCCGGTATAGAGGATCGGATAATGCGGCGCTAAGCGATGCGCGATGTAATTGGCGTTCAAGATCGCCACCATCGTCGCTTCCGCCAAGCCCTCAGCCCCCATCATCCGGATATAGGCATACGGGATCGGCAAAATCGCCGCACTGCCAAATGGCGCCGCACTGACCGGCCCAAACCCACTCGCAGGCCCAGCATCATCACGCATCGGATGGTTCGGCAAATAGGGCACCAAATGCGCGGCCACCGCAATCGGCCCAACCCCCGGCCCGCCGCCGCCATGGGGAATGCAAAACGTCTTATGCAAATTCAAATGGCAAACATCCGCGCCAATCGCTGCCGGGCTGGTCAAGCCAACCTGCGCATTCATATTGGCGCCATCCATATAAACTTGGCCGCCAGCCTCATGCACCATCGCGCAAATATCCTGCACGCTGGCCTCAAACACCCCATGGGTCGAAGGGTAGGTGATCATCAGGGCGGCGATCCGCGACCGGTGCTCGGCAATCTTCGCAGCCAAATCGGCAAGATCGATATTCCCGGCCTTGTCGCAGCCAATCACCACCACCTTATACCCCGCCATCGTTGCCGAGGCTGGATTGGTCCCATGCGCCGAACTCGGGATCAGGCAAATATCCCGCGCCCCTTCGCCGCGCGCTTGCTGATAGGCGCGAATTGTCAACAGCCCGGCATACTCGCCCTGCGCGCCGGAATTGGGTTGCAGCGAGACGCCAGCAAACCCGGTGATCCGCGCCAGATCGCGGCTCAAACGCTCGATAAGGGCGAGGTAGCCACGTGTTTGCGCGGCGGGCGCGAACGGATGGATATCAGCAAAGCCCCGCCAGGTCATTGGGATCATCTCTGCTGTTGCGTTCAGTTTCATCGTGCAGGAGCCTAAAGGGATCATGCTCCGGTTGAGCGCGATGTCCTTGTCTTCCAGATGCTTGATATAACGCAGTAACGCATGCTCGGAGCGATGAACCTGAAAAACCGGCGCCGTCATGAAATGGCTATGGCGCACCAGCCCCTCCAACGATACCGGCACTGCCTGCAGCACACCGCCAAGCACCGCCGCGAGCTGTTCGATTTCCGTGTGGGTCACGGTCTCATCGAGCGTTATCCCCACCGCATCATCACCGACGCGCCGGAAATTGAATCCTGTTTCTAACGCTTTCGTTAGGATTTGGTTGGTCGCAGGCCCGGTCTCAATGGTGATTGTGTCAAAAAACACGGCGTGACGGAGCGAAAATCCCGCCGCCCGCGCGGCTCCTGCGATCAGCCGCGCGGCGAGATGCACGCGCTGGGCAATCCGCGTCAGCCCTTCCGGCCCATGCCAGACGCCGTAAAATCCAGCGACGACAGCGAGCAAGACTTGCGCCGTGCAAATATTCGATGTCGCCTTTTCCCGCCTGATATGTTGTTCGCGGGTCTGTAGAGCGAGCCGCATCGCCGGTGCGCCCGCGGCATCGACAGAAACGCCAACCAATCGTCCGGGCATGTGCCGTTTGAGCGATTCACGGGTGGCAAAAAATGCAGCATGCGGGCCGCCAAAGCCCATGGGCACCCCAAAACGCTGGCTTGATCCGACCACGATATCTGCGCCCATTTCACCGGGCGGGGTGAGCAGTGCGAGCGATAGCGGGTCGGCGGCGACGATGGCTAACGCGCCGATTTGGTGTGCGGCCGTAATTTCCTCCGTCAAATCGCGCACGGCGCCAGTACTGCCGGGATATTGCAGCACCAGGGCGAATGGTTTCGCGCGGGTAATCTCGGCCGTGTTGCCGGGCATGATATCCACTAACGTCCAGCCCAGCGGTGCTGCGCGTGTTGCAATTACCGCGCGGGTTTGCGGATGCAAATCGGCGGCGACAGCAATGACGCTTGATCCGGCGCGATGCACGGCATGCGCGAGCGCAACCCCTTCGGCGGCGGCGGTTGCTTCATCGAGCAGCGAGGCATTGGCGATCGCCATGCCGGTGAGCTCGGCCATCATGGTT
>JAKBBY010000280.1 GCA_021808315.1 Pseudomonadota bacterium
AAAACAAGATCAAATTTCCGTTATGCGATAGAAAACGACTATTGATTGGGCGGTTTACCCCAAGCCACCGCGTTCACGGGCGAGTGCTGCGAGGCTGGAGACGAGCGGGGATAGCGGATCGCGGTCAGGCAGAACCAGCCCGACGGTGTGAACTTCTTCGGGATTGATGATCGGGATGATGCGCAATTTGGCGGTAAGACCAAAGATCAGAGCGAGTTTTTCAGGTAAAATGCAGGCCCAACGCCCGGTTTGCACGTGGCTGACCAACACCACGATCGAGTTGCTTTCCAGAGTTGGTTCAACGGTAACTCCGGCATTTTGCAAAAGCCGGTCTAGAATCCGGCGATTTTGCATATCAGGTGTGAGAAGGCAGAGCGGAATTTCGCCAAGCTCCGACCAGGAGACTTGCTCGCGATGGCCGAGCGGTGCGTCAGCCGAGGTGAGCAGGCGATAGCGCTCTTCATAGAGCGGGATCATCCGTGCGCGGCCAATCGACTCGTTATCCAGATAGGTCACGCCGGCATCGACCTCGAAATTCTCCAACCGGCGCAAAACCTCATTGGAGGTGCAGGATTGGATCGAGAAGCGGACATTCGGATGCCGGGCGCGATAGGGCGTGGTTAATTCGGTGATGGTGGCGAGCGCGGTTGGAATCGCGGCGATGCGCAGCAGGCCGGTGAGGCTGTGCTTGAGCGCGCTGACATCGGCGCGCATCGCGTGGACATCGCCGAGAATCCGGCGCGCCCATTCCAGGACCCGTTCCCCCTCCGGCGTAAAACCGCGAAACCGCGATGATCGCTCGACCAAAGGCATGCCGAGCATGTCTTCCAGCACCTTGATGCCCGCCGAGAAGCTTGGCTGGGTCACGCCGCAACTCTCTGCGGCGCGGCCAAAATGACGCTCGCGCGCCAGTGCCAATAGATAATCGAGCTTGTCGATCACACCGCGTCAGCGACCAGCACCAGCCGGCCCGTGACCGCGCCGTCTTTGAGCCGGTGCAAGGCGCTATCGGCCTCGCGCTGGGGCACGGTTTCAATCGGCAGGGGTGGCAGCTTACCGCCTTGCGCCAAGCCGACCAGCGCGCGCAAATCATCCGGTGAGCCGACGAAGCTGCCTTGAAGGGTCAAAGCCCGCATCGGCACGAAGGGGAGGGGCAACTTTAATTCGCCACCAAACAGGCCAACCATAACCAATTTGCCGCCTTTCGCGAGGCTGGCGTAAGCGGCCTGGGCGGTGCCGGATCCGTTGACCAGATCGATAATGGCCAAAGGCTGGCCGCCGCTGGCCTCGATAATCGCCTTATCCAGCCGGTCCGCCCCACCATCGACCGTGGCGCTCGCACCGGCGCGTTCAGCGGCAGCGCGCTTTTCTGGGCTGGTATCGACGCTGATAATCGCGCGATGACCGAGCGCCTTGAGCACCGCAATGGCGGACAGACCAAGACCACCGGCACCGATCAGCACCACGGGCCGATCCGGCGCGATGGGCATGATTTTTTTGATCGCCGCGAACACGGTAATGCCGGAGCAAGCATAGGTTGCTGCCAGAGCGGGATCGAGATCGCCCGGATCGATTAAGTGGCCCGCATGGGCGGCAATGACATGGGTGGCAAAGCCGCCATGCTGATAAATGCCCAAGGAGCGTTGCTTGGCACAGAGATTATCATCGCCCGCCCGGCAGCGCTCGCACTGCCCGCAGCCGACCCACGGATAGACGATCCGCTGATCGCCAATTTTCACGCCGCTGGCCTCTGGCCCGAGTTTGACAACGCGCCCGACGATTTCATGCCCCAGCGCCAAAGGCAGCGAAATGCCGCGCTGAATGATATCGAACCGGCCGGCGCTGCCGAGATCATAATACCCATCCCAAATGTGCAAATCGGAATGACACACGCCGCAATGGGTCACTTCGAGCAGAATTTCCGCGCCCTTCGGCTCGGGCATTGGTAACGCGATTTCCTGCAACGGCGCCCCGTTGGTCACCACCGCCCAGGCTTTCATCATCTCTGTCATGTCACGCTCGCTCCTACCCTATGAACCTTAACGAATGATCAACAAAGCCGAGATTATCAACTTTCAGCGTCATCGACGGCGAGTTCCGGCACGATCATGCCGGGCTCGGCGTCAATAGCATCAATGTTGCGCAGCGTGCGCCCGACGGCGCGCACCCGCGTTTGGGTTGATTCGATGCCTTTGGTCAGCGAATCGGCGCGTTTGGCCAAGCTATCCATCGCTTCGCCCAATTTGCCCCATTCGCCTTTGACGGCGCCGAGGATTTTGCCGATTTCGCCGGCTTTGCGCTCCAGCTGCACGGTGAAATGACCGACCCGAATGGTATGGAGCAAAGCTGGCAGCAGGCTTGGGCTTTGGATCAGCACCCGATAGTCGCGCTGCACCTGCTCGATCAGGCCGGGGGCGCGCGCCACTTCGGCAAACAGCCCTTCGCTGGGTAAATACAGGATCGCAATATCGGTGGTGCGCGGCGGTTTGATGTATTTCTGCGCGATTTTTTTGGCTTCATTGCGAATGCGTGTCGCC
>JAKBBY010000055.1 GCA_021808315.1 Pseudomonadota bacterium
TGGCGGCCAAGGGCGATTTGAGCCGGTTCATTCTATAGGCCGCGATGGGCGGGACGGTCACCCGGTTTGCACCAAGCCCGACCGGGTTTTTGCACCTGGGACATGCCGCGTCCGCCTTGCTGGCCTGGGGTTCGGTGCGGGCGGCGGGCGGGCAGTTTTTACTGCGGCTCGAAGATATTGATGCGCAGCGTTGCCGGGCGGAATTTGCCAGCGCGATCATCGAGGATTTGACCTGGTTGGGGCTTGATTGGGATGGCCCGATTCGGGTGCAATCGGCGCAGGTGGCGCAATACCAGGATTGTTTGGCGCGCTTGCAGGCGATGGGGGTGATTTATCCGTGTTTTTGCTCGCGCAGCGACATTGCGGCGGCGGCGGGCGCGCCGCAGGGTGAGGGGCCGATCCCCTATCCGGGCCGATGCCGGGCGCGTCCGGCCAGCGAGATGGCCGCGTTGAGGCAGGCGGGGCGGGCTTTTGCGTGGCGGCTGGATGTGGCGCGGGCGCGGGCGATGGTTGATCGGCCTCTGGGCTGGGATGAAATCGGCGCGGGCTGGGTTGCGGCGACGCCGGAGCGATTGGGCGATGTGGTGCTGGGGCGCAAGGATGCGCCGGTGAGTTATTTTTTGGCGGCGACCCATGATGATGCGGCGCAAAATATCGATCTGGTGGTGCGCGGTGAGGATTTGCGGGCGGCGACTTCGGTGCAGATTTTGCTCCAGGCGCTGCTGGGCTGGCCGCACCCGGCTTATCGGCATCACCCTCTGATCCGCGATGCGACGGGACGGCGGCTGGCCAAGCGCGATGGTGATGTCGCGCTGCGCGATTTGCGGGCGGCGGGATATTCGCCCGATGCGGTGCGAAAGCTCTTGCCGGATTGGGTTGGCGCGGTCACTTTGTCGGTATGAAACAGCAGATCGCGATGTGGGTTTTGGGGTTGGGTTTGGTGCTGCCAGGCTGGGGGCGCGCCATGCCGACCCCGCCGCCGGTGGCACAGATCGCGCATCAGGCGATTGGCGCGGTGGTGGAGGTGCAGAGCATCGATCCGGTCAAGCCGCCGCAGGGCCGACCGGGCGCTGTGCATGGGGCTGCGACGCCGCCGCGACCCGCTGGGCCGGGGCATCAACAAGGGCATGGCGGGCTGGTGGTGCCGCCGCGAGCCGAGCAGGCGCTGGGGACGGGGTTTTTCATCGATCCGCGCGGCTATTTGGTAACCAATCATCACGTGATCGCCGGGGCGAGCCGGGTGACGGTGACGCTCAGCGATGGGCGGGTTTATGCCGCGCGCCGGGTGGGGGTGGATAAGCAGGCGGATTTGGCGGTGCTGAAAATCGATGTCGGGCATCCGGTGCCTTATTTGAAATTTGGCCGTTCTCGTCGGTTGGCGTTGGGCGATTGGGTGGTGGCGATTGGCAATCCGTTCGGGCTAGGCACCTCGGTCTCGGCGGGGGTGGTGAGTGCGCTGCATCGCGATATCG
The DNA here is from genome assembly GCA_021808315.1 of Pseudomonadota bacterium. Taxonomy (GTDB): domain Bacteria; phylum Pseudomonadota; class Alphaproteobacteria; order Acetobacterales; family Acetobacteraceae; genus Acidiphilium. Next base: position 1,473 of record JAKBBY010000055.1, read on the forward strand.
GCGCCAAGCCGTTTGATGATTACATCCAGACCGATGCGGCGATTAATCGTGGCAATTCGGGCGGGCCGCTGCTGGATATCAAAGGGCGGGTGATTGGGGTGGATTCGGCGATTTATTCGCCCTCGGGCGGCTCGGTCGGGATTGGGTTTGCGATCCCGGCGAGCATGGTCAAGCCGGTGGTGGCGCAATTAATCGCCCATGGGGTGATGCGGCGCGGCTGGTTGGGGGTGCGGATTGAGCATATCTCGGCGGCGATGCAGGCGGCTTGGCATTTGACCAGCCCGCATGGCGTGGTGGTGGCTGGGGTGGTGGCGGATGGACCCGCGCATGGCATTTTGCAGCCGGGCGATGTGGTGATGGCGGTGGATGGGCATCAGCTGCGCGGCACGCATTCGTTTCACGTGGCGGTGGGCGAGCATGCGGTGGGGCAGCGTGTGGCGCTGCGGCTGCGGCGCGACGGGGCTATGCGCGATGTTCGCGTGACCATTGGTGCGTTGCCGCACCAGCCGGGTGCGGCCAACCACGCCGCGCCGGGAGCGCCGGATAGCCCGGTTGTGGCGCTGGGTGTGCGGGTGCGCGCCGCGCCGCGCGGGGTGGCGGTGGTCAGTGTGGTGAAGGATGGGCCAGGGGCGAAGGCCGGATTGCGCGCGGGGAGCAAGATTGAGGCGGTGGGCGCGGATTTTGTCACCAATCCGGATCAATTGCGCAAGGCGCTGGTGGGCAGGCGCATGGTTTCGTTATTGGTGGCTGACGCGGGGGCTAACGGGCCGGGCTGGCTCATGGTGCGGCTCGCGCCCGCGCCACCACAGGCCGAGCCAAAGCCCTAGCGCGAGCAAAGCGAGGGCGCTGCTGGTGCGCGTATAAGGCGGGCGATACCAAAAGCGAATTTGGCTGGTGCCTGCGGGCAAGGCGATGGTTTGCAACAGCCCATCGCGCAGGCCGATGGGGGTTGCGCGGCCATTGAGGCTGGCATGCCAGCCCGGATCGGCGGCTTCGCGGCGCAGCAGGCGGGCGGGGGCGGCGCAGCGTGCGGTGAGCCGATTGAGGCCGTGCGGCGTGATTTGGCAGGCGGGGCGGCTGGTGAAGAAAGCAGCCGGGTGGGGCAGCGCAAAAATGCGCATGATCGCATCTTGATAGACGATTTTGGGGATGCGGCGCAGCCAGATCAGATGCAGGATCGGCGCGTTGCCGCCCGGTCCGGGCGCGGGTGCGAGGCGCGCGAGGCCGGTTTCCGGCAGCGGGGCGAGCCACAGGGCGACGGGTGTGCCGCCGGGCGCATGGGTGATGGTGACGTGCAGCCGGTGGCGCGTGGGCAGGCGCAGCCCGTGGGCAAGATTGATCATCAGATAGGCGTTATCCTTGGCGGACGCGAGGGCGGCATGGCCCGATTGGCAGGTTGCCCCGGCGCAGAGTTGCAGCGTGAGCGTGCCGCGCGCAGCGCCGAGATAGGTGCCGATCAACAGGGCGGCGGCGTGGATGGTGCCAGCACCGGGCAGGCGCGCTTGGAGAGAGGTGGTGAGGCTTTGGCCGGGAGCGAGCGCGTAGGGGGTGCGCGCGGTGGGGGCTGGCGGCAGGGGGGTGATGAACGGATTTTCGCTTGGTTTGGTGAGAATATAGCGCACACCGATCGCCTCATAGGCGGCGAGATGGCGGCGCAGCTCGGCGGCCTGATCGGGCGGGGTGATGAATTTATGCGGGCGGACCAACGCGCCCGATTGTAACTGGGCGAGGTTGCGCGCGAGCAAGCGGCGTTGCAGCGCGTTGATATGATGGGCGTTGAAGCTGGTGTTTTGGGTGCGCGGGAGCGAGCCATCGAACTGGATGACGCTGGCATAAGGGTCGAGCTTGGCGTGCAGATAATGGTTCCAGCGTCGCGCGACCGGCAGGGCGTTGTCATTGATCGAGGCGAGGCCGAAAGCGGGGGCGTAGTTGGGCTCGAACGGTTGCAGCGTGTAGAAACGCTGGCCGATGGCGTCAGGCTGATCCAGATGGGTTTGCAAATAATGCACGCCGCCCAGCACGATTTGGCTGCCGCGCACGGCACCGAGCTGTTCGAGGGTGCGGGTGCCGAGCAGATCGATCATCACCAGAAGGGCAAGCAGGGTGCGTTTGGCGCGGGTCGGGGATTGCGCGAGGAGCCGGATAGCAAGGCCCGCGAGCAGGATTTCGGCGGCGCTGGCGAGAGCGGCTTGTGGCAGGAGGGCGGGATTCGCGGTGAACCAAGCGCGCAGATCGGGCAGGGTGGCGAGCAGCGGGAGTGCGATGGTGAGGCTCACGGCGGCGATCAACCCGATGCGGGATGCGCGGGTGAGTGGGGCTTGGGTTTGCCAGGCATTGATGGCGAGGCCGGCTAGGAGGGCGGCGGCGAGGATCAGGGTGGGTGGGGCGAAACGCGGTGCGTCTGTTTCGGCGATGGCGGGGATCAAATTGATCCAATGGGTCACCCACGGATTGCCCCAGATGCGGATTTCCCAGACCGCGACGAAGCCGAACAGCATCAGCGCGAGGCCGCGCTGGGGATGGCGGAAGGCGAGGGCGGCGAGGCCGAGTGCGGCGGTGAGTGCGCCGATCCAGCCACCGATTTGGTTGAGGGCGAGGGTGAGGGTGAGCGATAAGCCAGGGGGGTTGGCGGCAAAACTCCAGATCGGACCATAAGCGAAGGGCAGCAGCGAAAGCGGCGCTGAGGGGAAGGGCAGCCAGAGATGGCGATAGACCCCTCCATGTTGGGCGAGCACCGATTGGCTGACATAGAGCAGAAACGGCACGATCAGCGGCAGCGATATAGCAAGGCCGATGCCGCCGCCGAGCAAGATTTTACCCGCGAACCGCCAGCGTGCGGGGCCGGCCAGGATGAAATGGCGCAGGGCCCAGACCGCGCCGAGCAGCCCCGCGATATAGGCGGTTTCCGGGTAGCCGCCATAGAGCAGATAGGCGAGGGCGAGCGGGATCAGGCCCCAGCCCAAGGGGCGGTTATCGCGGCTGGCGCGGGCGGCGCGCTCAATGCCGAGCAGCAGCAAGGGGGCGAAGGGCAGCGGGCCGACGGCGTGCGGCACCATGAAGAAGGCGGCATTGAGCGCGTAGATCGCGCCGCCGATCAGGGCGGCGGTGCGGGTGGTGCGCAGCTCGATCAACAAAGCGTAGGTAAACAGGCCGCAGAGCATTTCGAGGATCAGCTGCAGGGCAAGCCAGCCATTCCAGAAATGCAGCAGCAGCACGAAGGGCAAAAAGAAAGCGAGCGGCTGCATTTCGGCGGCCAGCGGCATGCCGAGGCCGGAATCCGGGTTCCACCAAGGGATGATGCCGTGCAGCCAATCATGCGCGCTGAGCCTGCCGAGCGGCTGGGTGATTTGGCCGATGGTCGGATCATACCAGCCGGGGCTGCTCTGCACCGGGCCTGGAATATCACCCGTGGTGAGCCAGGACGCATAGATCAGCGGATTGGCGTGGAGCAGGCCGAGGATTAGTGGCGCATTGGCGATCAGCGGCAGCAGCACCAGGATCAACACGGGAGCGAAATGGCGGCGGTGCAACGGGCGGATCATCCTGTTGCGCTTGTGCCTTGGTTTCGGGGCTTGGGCAATGATAGGGTGGCGCGATGGATGAGGCGCAGAGTGCAGGGGCGACGCCGGCGATGGCGCAATGGTTTCGCGCCAAGGCGGACTATCCGGACGCGTTGATTTTTTTCCGGATGGGCGATTTTTACGAGCTGTTTTTTGAGGATGCCGAGATTGCGGCGGGGGCGTTGGATATTGCGCTGACCGCGCGCGGCAGCCATCAGGGCCAGCCGATCCGCATGTGCGGGGTGCCGGTGGGGCAGCGCGATGTGTATTTGGCGCGGCTGGTGCGGCGCGGCTTTGCCGTGGCGATTGCCGAGCAGATGGAAGCGCCCGCAGAGGCGAAGGCGCGGGCTGGCGCACGGGGCGGTAAATCGCTGATCGAGCGGGCGGTGGTGCGTTTGATCACGCCAGGCACGCTGACTGAGGAGGCGCTGCTCGATGCCGGGCAGACGCGGCTATTGGTGGCGATTGTCGCGGATCAGGCGGGTGGGCATTGTGGCGTAGCCTGGATCGATGCCTCGACCGGGCGGTTTGAGACCGAGGCGGTGGGGCTCGGAGCGTTGGCGTCGTTGCTGGCACGGCTTGATCCGGCGGAAATTCTGGCCGACCCGGCGTTAGCGCTGGGGGCCTATGCCGCCAAACGATCAAGCGCGGATACCGCACTCACGCTGGCGCGGGCGCGCGCGCTGCTGGCCGATGGGTTCGCGGTTGCCTCGATTGAGGCGTTTGGGGCGTTCAGCGATGAGGAAGTGATCGCGGCGGCGCTTGCACACCGCCATGTGCAGCGCAGCCAGGGTGGCGCGGCTTGCCTCGATAATTTGGCGCCGCCGGTGCGGGTGAGCGAGGCGGGGTTGCTCGCGATGGATGCGGCGACGCGGGCGAGTTTGGATTTGGTGCGTGATCGTCATGGGCAGGAGGCGGGGAGTTTGCTGGGCGCGGTGCGCCGGACGGTGAGTGCGGCGGGGGCGCGCTGCCTTGCGCAATGGATTGCGACGCCGCGCGATGATTTGGCAGTTTTGCGGGCGCGCCAGGGGCTTTGGTTGGGCTTGGTGGCGATGCCGGGGCGTTTATCCGCGTTGCGCGCGGCGCTGCGGGGGGCGGCGGATTTGGCGCGGGCGCTGACCCGGCTGCGCTTGGCCGGGGATGCGGTGCGCCCGGTCTCGCCCCGGGATTTGGGGCTGGTGCGTGATGCGCTGGCGGTGGGCGCGCAGGTGCAGGCCATTTTGGAGGGGGCGGCGTTGCCGGGGCTGGATTGGCCGGACCCGCCGGGGGGATTGATCGATGATTTGACCCGAGCGCTGGTGGCGAGCCCGCCAATGCGGGCGGGCGATGCGCCCGCGATTGCGCCGGGTTTTGATGGTGAGTTGGATGGCGAGCGCGCCTTGCGCGATGATGCGCGCCAGGTGATTGCGGCTCTGCAGACCGCGTTGGCGCGGCGCTATGGGGTGGCGAGTTTGAAAATCCGTCATCACGCGCAATTGGGCTATGTGATCGAAGTGCCCGCGGCCTCGGTGGAGGGGTTGCGGGCGTTTCCCGAATTGTTGCTGCGGCAAGGATTGGCGGCGGCGGCGCGGTTTTCACATCCCGACGTCGCGTCGTTGGATCAGCGCATTACCGAGGCGAGCGAGCGGGCGATGCGGCGCGAGGCGGTGGTGCTGGCGGTGCTGCGCCAGCGTGTATTGGCCGAGGCGCACGCGCTCGGGCGTCTCGCCGAGGCGTTGGCGGTGCTGGATGCGGCGCAATCGGCGGCGGATTTGGCGAGTTCGGGGCGCTGGTGCGCGCCGGAATTGAGTGACGATTCGCAGTTTCAGATTATTGGTGGGCGGCATCCGGTGGTGGAGGCGGCGCTGGGGGTGGGGCAGCGTTTCATCGCCAATGACAGTGATTTGGGGCCGGAGCGGCGGCTATTATTGCTCACCGGGCCGAATATGGCGGGGAAATCGACGTTTTTGCGGCAGAATGCGCTGATGCTGGTGCTGGCCCAGGCCGGGTTGCCGGTGCCCGCCGAGCGCGCCCGGATTGGGCTGGCGGATCGGTTATTTTCGCGGGTGGGGGCGGCGGATGATCTGGCGGCGGGGCGCTCGACCTTCATGGTGGAGATGATTGAGACGGCGGCGATTTTGAATCAGGCGGGGCCACGGAGTTTTGTGATCATCGATGAAATCGGGCGTGGCACCGGCACGCGCGATGGGTTGGCGATTGCGCAGGCGGTGCTGGAGGCGTTGCATGGGACGATACGCTGCCGAGCCATTTTTGCGACGCATTTCCATGATTTGGTGCCGCTGGTGGAAACGCTGCCGCGCGCGGCGTTGGGAACCATGCGGGTGAAGGAGTGGCGAGGCGATGTGGTGTTCATGCATGAGGTGATCGAGGGGGCCGCCGGGCGGAGTTGGGGCGTGCATGTGGCGAAATTGGCTGGTGTGCCGCCGTTGGTGGTGCGCCGGGCGGAAATTTTGCTCCGGGCGGCGGAGCGCGGTGAGGCGGCGTTGCCGTTATTTGCTGCTCGTGCGGATGCGGATGCGGGGGCGGCGGATGCGGCGTGTGACGGGATGGCCGCGCAGCATGCGGAATTTTTGGCGGCGTTGCGCGAGATTGATCCGGATCGGCTCAGCCCGCGTGCGGCTTTGGAGACAATTTATGCGCTCCGGCGAAAGTTTCTTGGCGATCCGCCGATAGACGCGGTAGATGAGTAAGATCATGCAGGATATGCCCGTTTATAGTTCCGCTCCCGATCAGGCTTCGAATGGTCCGCAGGATGATCCGGTGGCGCAGGCAGGGCCGCGCCCACCGATTGCCAGCGCGCTGGCGCAAATTTTGGCCGATGGCGTGCCTGAGCGCGAAGTGGCGATTGAGGCGTTTCGCCGACAATTGATGAAGCTGCAAACCCATGTGCGGCTGCGTTTTGAGGCGGGCGATGTGGGGGGGTTGGCGGCGGCGCGGCTGCATTCGGGGCTGATGGATGAGTTTTTGACCGGGCTGTGCGGCTATACGGCGGCGGTGCAGGGGCTCAATCATGGTGATCGGATGGCGATGGCGGCGACGGGCGGGTTTGGCCGGGCGACGCTGGCGCCGTTTTCCGATATTGATTTGCTGTTTTTGACCGAACATGAACCCTCGGCGGCGGTGCTCAGCAGTGTTGAGTTCATGCTGTATTTTTTATGGGATTTGGGGCTGAAGGTGGGGCATGCGACGCGCTCCACGGCGGATTGTTTGGCGGAGGCGCGGCTGGATGCGACGGTGCGCACCTCGCTGCTCGATGCGCGCTGCATTACCGGGGATCGGAGCTTGTTCGCGCATTTTCAGGCGGCGTTTCGCGCTGATTGTGCGGCGGAGAGCCCGGCGGGGTATATTACCGCGAAGCAGAATGAGCGGGCGGTGCGCCATGCGCGGTTTGGCGATTCGCCGTTCATGGTGGAGCCGAATATCAAAGAAGGCCGGGGCGGGCTGCGGGATTTGCAGACGCTCTATTGGCTGTCGCGCTATGTGTTTGGCACGTTCGCAATGACGGAGCTGGTTGGACCTGCGGCGCCGGGTGGCGGCATTTTGACCGAGGCGGAGGCGCGGGCCTGCAAGCGGGCTTGGGATTATTTATGGACCGTGCGGTTTCATTTGCATTACGTGGCCGGGCGCGCGGAGGAGCGGCTGACTTTTGATTTGCAGCCGGTGATTGGCGCGCGGATGGGCTATACGCGCCACGGGCGGCAGGACGGCGTGGAACGGTTCATGCGCCATTATTTTCTGGTGGTGCGCGAAGTGGCGCGGGTGACGGCGGTGCTGGAGCCGGCGCTGGTGCGGGTGGCGCTGGGGCCGCCGGCGGTGGCGGCGGCGACCGATGCGGCGCTGGCGGATGCTGGGTTTGTGCTGGCGGATGGCAAAATTTTATTCGCACCGGGGCGCGAGCCGACGGCGGAGCCGCTGCAATTATTTCGAATTTTGCTGATGGCGCGTGATCGTGGGTTGGTTTTGCACCCGCTGGCGCTGCGCGCGATGATCCGTGGGGCGCGCCAGACGGCGGATTTGCGGCATGATCCGAAGGCGGCTTCGTTATTTTTGGATTTGTTATGCGGGGCGGCGGCGCCCTCGATGAATGGCGCGCGCTGGCTGACGATTTTGAATGAAACCGGCGCGCTGGGGCGGTATTTGCCCGATTGGCGGCGCATTGTCGGGCAGATGCAGTTTGATAGTTATCATGTGTTCACCGTCGATGTGCATACGATCCAGGCGGTGAATGTGCTCAATATGATTGAGCGCGGCGAGTTGGGCGAAATTGCGCCGGTCGCCAGCGGGCTTGCCAAGCATGTGCAGTCGCGCCGGGCTTTGTATGTGGCGATGCTGCTGCATGATATCGCCAAGGGGCGGGGCGGCGATCATTCGGAGCTGGGGGCTGAGCTGGCGTTGAGCGTGTGCCCGGCTTTGGGGTTGAGCCCGGAGGAGACCGAGATGGTGTCCTGGTTGGTGCTGCATCATTTGCTGCTCAGCCAGACGGCATTCTCGCGCGATATTGATGATCCGAAGACGATTTTGGACGTGGCGGATCTGGTGCAGTCGCCCGAGCGTTTGCGGTTGCTGCTGATTTTGACGGTGGCGGATATTCGTGCCGTCTCGCCGAAAGTGTGGAATGGCTGGAAGGCGACGTTGCTGCGCGAAATTTATGCGCGGGTCAGCGAAGTGTTAGAAGGCGGCTTGGCGACCACCGAGCGCGATGCGCGCATCGCCCGGGTGAAGGATGTGGTTGCGGAATTGCTGGCCGATTGGACCGACGCGGACCGGGCTTATTTTCTGGATTTGTTTTATCCGGGCTATTGGCTGGGGTTTGACCCCGAAAGCATCGAGCGGCATGCGCGCTTGATCCGCGAGGCGCGAGCGCGCGAGATGAAGCTGGTGGTGGCGGCAGAGCCGTCGCCCGCGCGGGGGGTGACGGAGGTGACGGTCTATACCGCCGATCATTCGGGATTGTTTAGCCGGATTGCCGGGGCGTTGGCGCTGGCGGGCGCCTCGATTGTGGATGCGCGGATCCATACGCTGAATAACGGCATGGCGCTGGATACGTTTTGGATCCAGGATGCGTCTGGCGGGTCGCTCGATGAGCCGCACCGGCTGGCGAAGGTTTCCGCGTTGATCGAGCAGGCGCTGTCAGGACGGCTGCGGCTGGCGGCGGAGATTAGCAAATCATCACGCGGGATCATGGGGTCGCGCATGCGCGCGATCCATGTGCCGCCCCGGGTGGTGATCGATAACCAAGCGTCAAACCGGCATACGGTGATTGAGATTAACGGGCGTGATCGGCCTGGTTTGCTGCATGATGTGACGGCGGCGATCACTGGGCAGGGGCTGCAAATCGCCTCCGCGCATGTGACCACCTATGGGGTGCGCGCGGTCGATGTGTTTTACGTGAAAGATGTGTTTGGGCTGAAAGTGGCGAGTGAGCGCAAATTGTCGCTCCTGCGATCGGCGCTGATCAAAGTGCTGGATGACGAGAAATTGCCATCGGCATAACGGTTTTGCGTGCCCATATATTCTAAAATGTGATTGAAAGCCTTGTTTTTTTGCTAATCCGGTCGATTGACCGGGGGATGACGTTTTGGTAAACCTGTTTTCTATTCGGTTATCAAGCCGAAACGGGGAGGATATCATGCGGTTACAAAAGAATGCGATTCTGCGGAATTTGCTGTGTGGTGCGGCGGTGACCGCGATGATGGCCGGATTCGCGCCGATGGCGCGAGCGGGCGGCAGCGGCGGCAGTTTTTATGCGTTTGGTGACAGTTTGGTCGATAACGGCAATATTCCGCGCCTGACCGGGATTCCGTATCCGCCGAGTCCGCCTTATTACCAGCATGAATTTTCGAACGGGCCGGTATGGGCGCAATATTTGCCGCAATTGACCGGGCTGGGGTTTCAGCCCTCGAATGATTATGGGGTGGGCGGCGCGTTCACCGGACCGCTGGTGATTGGCGGTACCACCTATAATAACATCTCGAATGTTGAGGGTTTTCCGGCACCGTTGCCGAGTTTCCTGGGCGAAATTCAGAGTTTTGCGGCGTCGGGCGGGCATTTTGGCGCGGGCGATGTGGTCGGGATTTGGATTGGCGCGAATAATTATTTCATCGCGGCGGGTGAGGTTCAGGCTGATCCGGGTGCCGCGACGCAGATTATCACCAGCGCGGTCACTACGGCGGTGACGCAGACGGTGCAGGGCATCGAGGAGCTTTCTTCGTTAGGCGGGCGCACCTTCATTGTGCAGACCTTGCCGCCGTTGGGGGCGACGCCGCTGTTCAATACCAATCCAGTGCAAGCCTATGGCGCGAATTTGATTTCAGCGGCGCATGATCAAGCACTGACCGGTGCGATCGCGACGCTGCATAATCAGGCCGGGTTGAACATTATTCTGATCAACCAGACGCAATTATTCAGCGAAGTGGTGGCTAATCCGGCGGCGTATGGCTACACCAATATCACCCAGGCATGCCGGTTGAGCGCGAATTGTCTGGGGCAACCGCTCTCGGTGCAGAATCAGTATTTATATTGGGGGCATGTGCATCCGACCACGCGCACCCATTTTCTGATTGCGCAATATTCGGCGAGCGCGTTGCAAGGGTTTCAGGGTTTGGCGGTGCCGGCGGAATTGTTGAACCGGGGGGCGACGGCGTTCTCGGATACGATTTCGGCGCGGATGGATGCGTTGCGCGGCGGGGCGTCCGGGCTGTCGGTCAATTTGCCGGGCGGGCCGATCCTGGCCGATGCGGCGGCGGGCGATGTCGGGCCGATGGGGGCTGCGCCGATGCCGGGGCATCGTTTATCGGTGTTTGTGACCGGGAATTATCAGGCCGGCTATCGGAATGATGAGCCGAACAGCCTTGGCTTTCATGACCAGATCGGCACAGTGGCGGCCGGGGCGGATTATCGGTTCACGCCGCACGCGGCGGTTGGTGGTGCGGTAGGGTATGCGAATGAGACCGCCGATGTTAGCGGCGGGGCGACGGTGAAGGCCAATGCCTATCAATTGGCGGCCTATGCGATGTTCAATACCAGGCATTTCTTTTTGAACACCCAGGCCGATTACGGCATTGATAATTTCACCCAGCTGAGCCGTCCGGGCGTGTTGGGTCCGATCACCGCGAAGCCGACCGGCCATACGTTCAGCTTTGTTGCGCAGGCGGGGTTGGTGAAGCATTTCGGCGCCATGGCGATCGGGCCGGTGGTGGGGGTGGATTACACCGAGGCCAATGTGAATGCCTATACCGAGCAAGGTGATCCGGTGTTCACCATGGCGGTGCAGAAGCAATCGCTGACGCGCACGATTGGCAGTGCCGGGTTTGCCGCGAGCACCACGGTCTCGCTGGGCGGGTTGGTGTTGCAGCCGCACGCCTCGATTTTGGGTGAGGCGGAGCTGGATGGTTCGAATGGCGGGTTCTCCAGCGTGTTTACCGATGAGCCGCTGGTGGGTTTGACCACCAATTATACCAACCCGGCGAAGGCCTGGGGTGTGGCCTCGCTCGGGGTTTCGACGGTGGTGGCCGGGCGCATGGCGGTGACCCTTGGTTTGGCCAGCACCTTTGCCAAATCCGATGGCGCGCAGCGTATGGTCACGGCTGGGTTGCGCTATCGGTTCTGAAAACGGGCGGATCGGCTCCCTTGTCGGGGGGCGCGATCCGCGCTAGTCCCGCGCTTCGTTCGATGTTGCACGCTAATGGGGGTGGGGTTTAGCGATCCTGGCGCCTGGGCGGGCGTGGTGAAATTGGCAGACACGCCAGATTTAGGTTCTGGTGGCGCAAGCCGTGGGGGTTCAAGTCCCTCCGCCCGCAGGCGCGGCATGGGGCTGTTGTTGGTGTGTTAAAATAAGGATTTCCTTGACGATGCAGGTTACCGAGACCCTGAGTGAAGGGCTGAAGCGCGGCTTTACTGTGGTGATCCCCCAGGAAGAAATGGGCGCGCGGCGCGATAAGCGGTTCGCTGAACTGAGCAAGACCATGCAAATGCCGGGCTTTCGGCCGGGCAAGGTGCCGCAATCGCTGCTGCGCAAGCGCTTTGGCGAGGCGGTGAATGCGGAAGTGCTCGAAGCCTCGGTGAATGAGGCGACCGACGCGATGCTGGCGGAGCGCAATTTGCGCCCGGCGCTGACCCCCAAGGTGGATTTGCGGAGCCGGGGCGATGCCGGGGATTTGGAATTCACCATCGAGATGGAAATTCTGCCTGATGTGAGCCTGCCGGATTTGGCGAGCGTGGCGCTGGAGCGGCCGGTTTGCCCGGTGAGCGATGCGGATGTCGCGGCAGAGTTGGAAAAATTTGCGCAGTCGCGTTCGACCACCGAGGTGATCGACGAGGTTCGTCCGGTCGCGGACGGAGAAATCCTGACCGTTGATTTCCTCGGCAAGCGCGACGGTGTGCCGTTCGAGGGCGGCGCCGGGCAGGATGCGGATATCGAGATGGGCGGGTCTGGCTTCATTCCGGGTTTTGCCGAGCAAATGCTGGGTATGGCGCCGGGTGAGCAGAAGGTGATTACCGTGACCTTCCCCGCGGAATATCAGGCCGCCGAGCTGGCCGGCAAAGAGGCGACGTTTGACATCACGGCCAAGGCGCTGAAGCGTAAAGTGCCGGCGGTGCTCGATGATCAATTTGCCGAGCAGCTTGGCTTTGAAACGCTGGATGATTTGCGGGCCTTTTTCCGCAGCCGTTTGGAGCAAGTGCGTGCGGGTGCGAGCCGGTTGAAGTTGA
>JAKBBY010000281.1 GCA_021808315.1 Pseudomonadota bacterium
AGGGATGGTTTCGGCGATTTTGGCGGTGGCCAGCGCGGCATCATCGATGAAATCGGGGTAGCGCACTTCGGGATAGAGCCGGTAATCCGGGATGGCGACGATATAACCCTGGCGGGCGAGCAGGCGGCCAATGAAGCGATAGTCGGCGCGGTCGCCCATTCGCCAGGAGCCACCATAGAAGAAAATCACCACCGGCAAGCGGCTGGTGAGCGGGTTCTTGGCGTGGGCCGGGAGAAATAGGTCGAATTTTTGTCTGGGGTGCGTGCCATAGGGAATGTCACGCCGCTCGCGCACCGAACCGCGCCGGATGAGCGCATTCAAAAGATCAAAGCTGGAGGGCAGTTTTGGCATTTTCATTCCATATGGACGTGCGGCGCGCCCAGGCAATAGGTGCCGGGCGGCAAAGTTTGCCGGGCAAAATCGGCCCTGGCGCGCGGATCGGGGCGAAAAAATGAGGAAAAATCCGGGGGTTCGTGTTGGCACGGCGGATGCATGGAGTCGGCTGGCATCAAATGCAGGAGGTTTGCATGGTCCAACCGATCAGTCCGACGATGACAGCGCCACTCGCTTATCGTGGCGGGATTGCCCCGACATCAGCGCCGGGTTTTGGCGCGCAGCTCAGTGCGATATTGGGGCAGGTGCAGGCCACGTCGTCAGGCTTGCAGGCGCTCACCAATGCGAAATCTGCGGGCGCGCCCAGCTTCACGGCAGCGCCCCATCATCATCATCACGGCCCGCACCATGATCCGCAGGATGCCGGGGCGCGTGCGTGGCCGCAGCCTTGGCAGCCGGGTGGTGGCACGCTATCGGCAGCGAATGCAGGAATTTCACGCACCGCCTGACGGATTTCGGCAAGCCCGGCATTGGGCTGGATTGTCGCTGGACCGGCCTTTGGTCATGGGCATTTTGAATGTCACGCCGGATAGTTTTTCCGATGGCGGCACCCATGATGATCCCCGTGCCGCGATCAGGGCCGGGCAACAGATGCGCGCGGCGGGGGCCGATATTATTGATATTGGCGGTGAAAGCACGCGCCCGGGCGCGACCCTGGTGCCACCGGATGAGGAAATGCGCCGTGTGTTGCCGGTGATTGCGGCGTTGGCGGCGCAGGGTGCGGTGATCTCGGTCGATACGCGCAACGCCGCGACGATGATTGCGGCGCTTGATGAAGGTGCGGGCATTATCAATGATGTCTCGGCGTTGCGGCATGATCCGGTGGCGGCTTCGGTGGTGGCGGCGCGCGGCTGCCCGGTGGTGCTGATGCATAGCCGTGGCACGCCGGAGACGATGAATTGTCACGCGCACTATGCCGATTTGGTGCGCGACGTGACGGATGAATTAGCTGAGCGCAGCCGCGCCGCGATGGAAGCGGGGATCGCATCCTCAGCGATTGCGCTTGATCCGGGATTTGGATTTGCCAAGGTTGGCACTCAGAATTTTGAGCTGTTGCGGGGTTTGCGGCGTTGCGCGGCCTTGGGTTTTCCACTGCTGGTCGGCCTGTCGCGCAAGCGATTTCTCGGCGCGGCGATGGGGCAGCCGCATGAACCCGCCGCGCGCGACCCGGCATCGCTCGCCGCCGGGCTGTTTGCGCTTGGCGAGGGTGCGGCGATTTTGCGCGTGCATGATGTGGCGGGGACGGTGCAAGCGATCCGGGTGCGGGAGCATCTGTTGATTTAGATCAATGAGGCGCATGGGGGCGTGTCATAGTTTCTTTACATGACAAGTGCAGATCTCATCGCGCGTTATGATGGTCGGGTACCGCGCTATACCAGCTATCCGACAGCACCGCATTTTTCGCCGATGGTGGGGGCAGAGCGTTACGCGGCGTGGCTGCGTGAACTCGCCCCGGATTTGCCGATTTCGCTCTATCTGCATGTGCCGTTTTGCGATCGGCTCTGCCTCTATTGCGGGTGCAATACCGGCGTGGTTCGCCATGAAGCGCCCCGGCGCGATTATGCATCGTTGCTGGAGCGCGAGTTACGGTGGGTGGCTGAACAGGTCGGGCGGCGGCGGGTGAGCCATGTGCATTGGGGCGGCGGCACCCCCACAACGCTGCCAGGGGATTGTTTGACCGGGCTGATGACGGTGATCCGCAGCCTATTTGACCTGACCGATGATGCGGAAATTGCCATTGAGTTAGACCCGACCGCGCTGCACGCGGATCGGCTGGCGGCGCTGGCTTCTATGGGGGTGACGCGGGTGAGCCTTGGGGTGCAAGACCTCAACCCGGCGGTGCAGCAAGCGATTGGGCGGCTGCAATCCTACGAAGAAACCGAGGCCTGCGCGCAGGCGGTGCGCGCCCTTGGTGTGTCTGCGATCAATCTGGATTTGATTTATGGCTTGCCGCTGCAAACCGAACAGAGTGTGGCTGAGACCGCGCGGCGGGCGCTGCAGTTAAAGGCGGGCCGCGTCGCGGTGTTTGGCTATGCCCATGTGCCTTGGATGAAAAAACATCAAGCGCTGATCCCCGAGGCGAGCTTGCCCGGCGCACAGGCTCGGTTTGATCAGCGTGCGGCCATTGGCC
>JAKBBY010000282.1 GCA_021808315.1 Pseudomonadota bacterium
CGACCTTGGCTTTGGGCGGTTTTTCCCCAGCCAACTCATAAGCATATTGGCTCGCACCCGCCGGGAAGGGATGCCCAGGCCCCAGCGCCCAAGCGCCATGCGGGGGCGATGGATCAAGCGGAATTGATAGTTTCGCTTGAGCTGCAGTTAGTGCGCTGCCACTCAGGGGCATGATCCCCAGCATGGGCCCGATGCGGGCAATGATCCTCGCAACAGCAGGTGCCGCGACATAACCACCCGTGGTAAACCCGTGGCAAAACGGCATCATCTTCGGCGTTGCGTGCGGCTGCAACACCAATACATACACAACGTAGCGCGGATGATTCATCGGAAACGCGGCCATGAAAGAGGCATTATTCAAATGCTGACGATACCGACCATTGGCACCAACGACTTGCGCGGTGCCCGTTTTACCGCCCACCAAATATCCTGGAACCCGGGCATAGACACCCGTGCCATCCGGAGCCACCACCACATTGCGCATCATTTGGCGCATTGTGCGTGACGTTGAGCGTCGCATGACGCGCACACCAATCGGTGCGGTTACACCAGGCTGTGCTGCAAGCAATGTCGGGGGATAATAGGTGCCACCATTGACGACAGGCACAACCGCAGAAATCAGCTGTAGCGGTGACATGGCAATGCCGTTACCGAAACTCACTGTCATGGTTGTGAGCAATTTCCAATCGGCTTTGCGATGATAAATGGCTGGCTGCGCCTCAGGAAGCTGCACCGGGGGTTTTTTGAAGAAACCCAATTTGCGCAGCCACGCGCGTTGGATTTTGGGGCCTAGGATCGTGGCGATCCGCGAGGCACCGATATTCGATGAAACGGCCAAAATATGCGGCACCGCCAGCCATGTATGCACCGGCTCAAAATCAGTAACAGTAAAGCCCGCCACATGCAGCGGGTGGGTGGTATCGAACCGATCCCAGGGATGGATCATGCCAGAATTAAGCGCCATCGAGAGCGTCATCAGCTTAAAGACGCTCCCGGGTTCATAATCGCCAGACACGCACCGGTTGAACCGCGCATCGTCCGGCGCGGTGCCGAGCTGATTGGCATTGAAATCCGGCACGCTGGCCATCGCCAAAATGCGGCCCGATCGGGCGGAGATCACGATGCCGCAAGCGCCTTTGGCATCATAATCGCGCATCGCCCGCAAAATTTCTTTGCGCACAATGCCCTCAGCGCCGATGTCAATCGAAAGCTGCAAGGGTGTCGCTTGGCTTTGCGCGAGCCGCTGATCGAAATAGGCTTCGACCCCGGCAATGCCGCGCTGATCCGGCGTCACGCCACCCAGAATATGGGCCGCTAAGTCACCCTCGGGATAATGGCGATGCGGCGTGTTTTGGAAATTCACGCCGGGGATACCGAGGCGGTTGATTGCGAGTTCTTGGGCAGCGGTGATGGTGCGATCAATATAGACAAATTGCTTGGTATGATCGCTCAGCTTCTTTGCAAGCTTGACTTGATCGAGCGCAGGAATGATCCGGGTGATCGCGCGCGCAACACGCTGGGGGTGGGTGATTTGCTGCGGGTCGGCATAAACCGCAGCGCCGGGCAGCGAAACGGCAAGAATAACGCCATTTCGATCGGTAATTTCAGCACGTGTGGGCAAGGGCGGTGTGACTGGCGCTGGTGGCGGCTGTAGCGCGGCGATGGCCGCCTTGTCAGGTTTCAGTGGCGCAATCACGGTGGCCAACACTAATTTGCCCACTAACAAGGCAAACAGCAGCGAAAAAGCCAAGCCGCCCCACTGCACCCGGTTGCGCAGCACAACCATAGCCGCGCGACCGGCGAGATCGGGCGCGGTCACCCGCACATGTTCCATCCGCAATGTGGCGTCTTGTGCCGATGCCCCTTTACGCCGTGCGGCATGGCGCCCGCCGAGTCGTGTCGGCAGACCATCCGGCGCGGGAATATCACTCATGGTGCAGCGCCGCCCGATGCTGACGAGAGTGGCTGCGGCGGCGGCAAATTTGCGCCAAAACCACCAAATACCGAGCCTGAGTCGCTTGGATGTGTCGATTCGGCGGTGATGCTCATGACCCGCGCACCCATCGGGTGTACGGCGCGATTGAGGTGTGGCGCCGATGTTTCAGCCGGAAGCCGTTGCACCGGGATCGGGCGCCGTTGCGCTGTAAGAATGATTGGGCGGTGCAGCTTTGGTGATGGCGGCGGCACGATATGCGCAATCTGCTGCGCGTGCGGCTTCGGGCGTGAGGGCGGTGGTGGTGCGATCGCGGCGGCCAGATCGGTTTTTGCCTGCGCGATACGCGGCGTTGCCGCTGGTGGCGTGGGCTTGGCATTATCGGCGAGCAAGGCCGGCGCGGGGGCTGCGGTGCCGGGCGGCGCGCTGCCAGCAGGGGGCAATGCGGCGGCAAGCTGTTGCCATGAAACGAGTTGATCGGGCGCCATCGGTTTGAGGTTCGGTAGGAATTGTTGCGAAAGCTTCGCCAGCCGGTTTGTGTCGTTTTCCTGCGCCCAGGTCGCTCGGAGCACCACTAGCT
>JAKBBY010000283.1 GCA_021808315.1 Pseudomonadota bacterium
TGCTGCTCGGCCAAGCCTTGGCCGCGCGGGAAAATCCGGCGGGGGCAGCGAAGGCGTGGAGCATTGCCCTCCAGGCCAAGTTTGATCCTACGTTGGCCGCCGAAACCGCCGAGGCGGAAACCGAAGCGGCGGGGCGCGTCACGCCAGAGGCGGCAAAATTATTCCAGGAGGCCCTGGCAAAAGGGCCGAAATCAGCACCTTGGCGCAAGCTCGCGCATCAGAGATTGCGTGAGGCCGCCGTGACCTTGCCAACCCCATCCGCCAACGCCACATCCACCCCATGAGCGAAGACATCACCAAGCCCGCCTTGGCGGACCAATCGGCG
Organism: Pseudomonadota bacterium; assembly: GCA_021808315.1. Taxonomy (GTDB): domain Bacteria; phylum Pseudomonadota; class Alphaproteobacteria; order Acetobacterales; family Acetobacteraceae; genus Acidiphilium. The sequence continues at coordinate 326 of JAKBBY010000283.1, forward strand.
GCGACCCTCGGCGAACAAATCCAAACGCCCGACCCGGCGGCATCAAGCCCTGTAGGGCAAAAGGAAATTGGTGGCCCCAAAGGACCGGAGCCAACCCGGTTTGGCGATTGGGAGCGTAATGGCCGCTGCATCGATTTTTGACTTTATGGGTTGCCGTAAGCGTCAATGAGTGGTTCTATCCCCTGATAAAAATAGGGGGGGTGGTCATGGCGGAATTCGATTATATCATCGTGGGCGCAGGCTCGGCGGGCGCAGTTCTGGCGAACAGGCTATCGGCGGACCCGGCCAATCGGGTTTGTCTACTAGAGGCGGGCAAGCCGGATAATTCAGCGATGATCCATACGCCGCTGGGGATCGTCGGGTTGCTCGGCACCAAGACTTATAATTGGTATTTCAACACCGAGCCGCAGCGCCATTTGAACGATCGCAGCCTTTATTGGCCGCGCGGCAAAACGCTGGGCGGGTCATCCTCGATCAATGCGATGATTTATATTCGCGGCGTACCATCCGATTATGACCGCTGGGAGCAGGCGGGTAATCCGGGCTGGGGTTGGTCGAGCGTCGCGCCAATTTTCAAGGCGCTTGAGCATAATGAGCGCGGCGGCGATGATGTGCACGGTGATTCCGGCGAGCTGAACGTGATGGATTTGGCGCGCCCCAACCCGCTCGGGGCGGTGTTTTTGCAGGCGGCGGTTGAAACCGGCTTGGCCGCGAACCCGGATTTCAACGGCCCGGTGCAGGAAGGCTCTGGCCCGTATCAGGTGACCCAAAAAGCCGGGCGGCGGTTTTCATCGGCGCGGGCGTTTTTGGATGCGATCAAAAGCCGGCCAAACTTGACCATCATGACCGAAACCCGCGCACGGCGCGTTTTGCTCGCGGATAAGCGGGCGATTGGCGTTGAGGTGCAAAGCCCGCGCGGCATTGAGCGGATCATGGCGCGCGCCGAGGTGATTTTGGCTGGCGGGTCGATCAATTCGCCGCATTTATTGCTGCTCTCAGGTATTGGCCCGCGCGAGGAGGTGGAGCGTGCGGGACTGCAACTGCGCCATGAATTGCCGGGGGTGGGGCGCAATATGCAGGATCATTTGGATTACGCCATTTTGATCAAGGATTTATCCAAGCAAGGGATTGGCGTCGCCCCCGGCATGGTGCCGCGCTTGGTCAAGGCGTTCATGGAATATCGGCGCGATAAAACCGGTCTGCTCGCCTCGAATGTTGCCGAAGTCGGCGGGTTCGCCCGGCTGACGCCCGAAAGCGCCGAGCCGGAAATCCAGTTTCATTTCTTGCCCTCTTATTTGCGCGATCATGGGCGCAAACGATCGCTGGGCTATGGGATGACGCTGCATGTGTGCCAGTTGCGGCCCAAAAGCCGTGGGCGGATTGGGCTGAAAAATGCCGACCCGATGGCCGATCCGCTGATCGATCCTGATTATCTGTCCGATCCGGATGATCTCGGTGAATTGATGGCGGGCGTGAAATTGGGGCGCCGGATCATGGCTGCCCCGTCGATGGCGGCGATCTCGGGCGGCGAGGTTGAGCCGGGGGCGGCGATCACCGATGACGCGGCGCTGGAAGCGCGAATTCGCGCGCAGGCCGAGTCGATTTATCACCCGGTTGGCAGTTGCAAAATGGGCCATGATCCGATGGCGGTGGTCGATGACCGGCTGCGGGTGCATGGCATTGTCGGGCTGCGGGTGGTCGATGCTTCGATCATGCCGACGCTGATTGGCGGCAACACCAATGCGCCGACCATGATGATCGGCGAAAAAGCCTCGCGGATGATCCTGGCCGATCGCAACGCGCCGCCGTCAGAGGCGGCTGCGTAATCTTACGTCGGCGGCTCGGCGAATATTTCTTTCGCCATCCGGAACGCGGCATTGGCGGCGGGCACCCCGGCATAGATCGCGGCATGCATCAGCGCTTCGGCAACCTCGCTCTGGGTGGCGCCGGTCTGGCGGGTGGCGCGCAGATGCAGTTTGAACTCTTCCTCGCGGCCAAGGGCGGCGGTGATGACCAAGGTGAGGAGTGAGCGCGTGCGGTGATCAAGGCCAGGCCGGGTCCAGATTTTGCCCCAGGCCATTTCGGTGATGAAATGCTGGAAATCCCGGTCGAAATCGGTGGCACGCGCGAGCGAACGATTGACATGCGCCTCGCCAAGCACGCGCTTGCGGGTGGCGAGACCGGC
>JAKBBY010000056.1 GCA_021808315.1 Pseudomonadota bacterium
AAACCAACGATAATTTTTCGCCTGAGAAGGGATATGCCGGACCAATCCCCGTTTCTTCGACCATGAAGAACCGGGCCTTGCGCGCGGCGTCCGGTAGCGAAAACGCCTCGGCGAGAATGGCAGGGTCGCGCGCAATCAGGTTGCGGCTCAGCTTGCCGCCTTGCCAGAGTAATGATTCCACACGCTTGGCTTCTTCAGCGGTGCAAAGATAGCCACCCGCGCGCTCCAGAGCGGCGATGGCGCTTGGATAAACATCGTCGACGATGACCACAGCGTTTTCGGAGGAGCATGATGTGGAATTATCGAAGGTTTTTGATGCGGTAATTTTTCGGGCCGCATCATCCAGGTCAGCGGTTTCATCGATAATGACCGGCACATTGCCGGCACCAACGCCAATGGCCGGCGTGCCCGAGCGATAAGCGCGCCGGACATTATCTTGTGAGCCGGTGACCACCACCAGATCGGCCGCCGCCATCAACGCATCAGTCGTTTGTTTGGTGGCGGGAGGCGGCAAGATTTGGACCAAATCCTCAGGCGCACCGATGCGCGCCAATTCGCGGCGCATCTCGGCGACGGTTTCGGTCGTGGTCTGCATGCCAGACGGGGATGGTGCAATAATGATGGCGTTGCGGCCTTTGATTGCCATCATCGCTTTGTTCACGGCGGTGGCGGATGGGTTGGTCGACGGCGTGACGGCAGCGACCACACCGATGGGTTTTGCGAATTTGACTAAGCCGCGCGCCGGGATTTCTTCGATCACGCCGACCGTTTTGGCGCGAAGCAGATCACGCAGGGTACCAAAGGTTTTGCGCTGATTTTTGATGATTTTATCGGCAACATTACCAAGGCCGGTATCTTGAACCGCGAGCCTCGCCAAACGCTCGGCGCGGTCGGGACGGTAGAGTGACCAGGCGAGGGCGCGCACCATATCGTCGGTGCGGGCCTGGTCGGCATTCGCGATCAGGGCCATGGCACTGCGGGCGCGCGCAACCATGGCTCGGACCATGGCAGTTGCCGCATCATTGTCGGCTCGGTTGACGATTTGATCCATTTTAGTTTTTTGCTCCTTGGACGTTTGTTGCGAGAACGATCACCCCGGATCGACAAAGTCCTCGAGTGGGGCTGGCGATGACAACAGGCAAGCGAGGGCGATTGAGGCAAGCTTGGCTTCAACCGGATCGGCGCGCGAAGTCAGCACAATGGGCACCGCTGCACCCAGCACGACGCCGATTGCTGTGGCGTGAAGCAGATGGACCAGAATTTTGAACAACGCGTTGCCAGTTTCGATGTTGGGCACGACGAGGATATCCGCCTGTCCGGCGACAGCATCATGCGTGAGACCTTTGAGTGCTGCCGCGGCAGCCGATAGCGCGACATCGAGCGCTAATGGGCCGGAAATGCTGCAATTTTTGCTTTCGGCCTCGTCTCTGAACGATCTTGCGAAGGCGTCCGCCGCGATCGATGACGGCATGGCTCGGTTAATCGTTTCGGTGGCTGACAGCATCGCGATGCGCGGATGATCGATGCGCAGCGCCGCCGCCACCTCGATGGCGTGACGCACGATGAATGTCATGGTTCGCGCATCCGGGGCGATGTTCAGGGCCGCATCGGTGATCAGTAATTCGCGTGCGGCGCCCGGCATATGCATGGCGAAGACATGTGAGAGTCGGGCGGCACGGCGGAGACCGCGCGATCCATCGAGCACGGCGCGCATCAATGTATCGGTGTGCAAATGCCCTTTCATCAAGATCCGCGCCTCACCCGCCGCGACGAGATCGGCGGCGATTTCAGCGGCTTGGTCTTCACCTATGGCTGGAACAATCTTGTAGGCCGAATCAGGTTCGCCGAGATCCGTGAGGGATTCGCGGATCGCTGTTGGATTGCCGACCAGGATTGGCGTGATCAGGCCAAACGCGGTGGCCCACTGCACGGCCTGCAACACATCGGACGCAGCAGCGGCAGCGACGACCATGGGCTGTTGGCCACAAGCGGCGGCGCGGAGCAATAGATGGGGCGGGCAGGCGTATTGACCGCGCGCATCGTGTTGCGGCGGGTGAAGAGTCGCGGTAAGGCTCGCGTGAGTCTGCACCGTTTGCAACCTGCCTGCTCAATCAGATTGCGGTGTGGTGATGAAACTATCGGTGAGCGAGCGAGCAGCGGCGATTAGGGCGACGCGATGGCGATACGCGTCAGTGACCGGCATGCGCGCGGCAGGGGCTTGAATGGCAACGCCGGCGGTGATTTCGCCGCGCGCATTGAAAACGGGGGCGGCGATACAGACGACGCCCGCGAGATATTCCTCCCGATCAACCGAGAGGCGTTCATGACGGATACGCACCAATTCATCTTCCAGAGCGGCTGGCGTGGTCAGCGTGTGCGCGGTGTAGGGGACGAAATCGAGGCGTTTGAGCAGTGCGGTGCGTCTGGCGTCTGGCAAGAAGGCGAGGAAGAGTTTGCCTATGGCGGTGCAATGCAGAGGCACGCGCGAGCCGATATGAAAATTCAGCCGTAACGGCCAACGCGTGGCTTCGACGCGATCAAAATAGACGATTTGGCCGCCTTCGAGAGTGCCGATGTTACAGGTTTCGCCGACTTCATCGACCAAGCCTTGCAGGATTTGGCGACGGGGCGCGTATTGCACCGAGTAGCGCAAAATATCGAACGCCAGATCGTTCAGGCGCGGGCCGACTGAAATTCGCCGGGACGAAAAGGGCCGATAGAGGAAGCCCAACGCCTCAAATTGTTCAATCATGCGATAGACGGTTGGTTTGGGGAGATCGAGGTGATCGGCGATTTCTGCGGGGAGCACGGGCCGACCGATCCGCACAACATATTCGAGGACGCCGAAGGAGCGCGCAAACACGCTGGCACCGCCTTTGCCAAGCGCGTCAGACCCAGGCGCTGCGATGATGCTGTCGGGGGATTTGGCGTCGGAATCCTGCTCAATTCCTTCCGTAATATTGGATTTATTAGCGCGATTTGGGGCGCTGCGTGCTGGGCTGCGGGGGCTCGATTTTTCGCTTGATTTCATACGCACCTCAGAAATGATAATTGACCTATCGGCTGATATAGCTGATCGACATCGTGACTTCTACGCCCGCTGATTTCTGCTCAGCGACAATTTTCGTATTGTATGGTGATACCCATCGTGATAAATGTCAAGAAATTACCGAAGCGACGGTACAAATTCTGCGGGTTGAGCGGTGGTTCACCATTCAACGCCATGTAGAAATAACGGGAGGGAAACGCATGCAAACATCGCCACACGGAACGCGCAGCCTTGCTCTGATCGTATTTGCGAGCACGCTGGGCACCACGATTGAATGGTATGATTTTTTCCTCTATGGCGTGCTGACACCCATTGTTTTAAACCATGTATTTTTTCCAAATCTCTCGCCTGCGCTTGGCACAATCGCCGCTTACACCACCTTCGCCGTTGGTTTTGTCTCCCGCCCCATCGGCGGGATAATTTTTGGGCATTTTGGCGATAGAATTGGCCGCAAAACAATCTTGGTATTGACCTTGTTGATCATGGGCGGTGCGACGTTTTTGATTGGTTTGCTGCCGGGGGCGGCGACGATTGGGGCTGCTGCGCCGTTATTGTTACTATTCTTGCGGATCTTGCAGGGTATTGGCATCGGCGGTGAGTGGGGCGGTGCTGTGCTGATGGCCATTGAGCATGCGCCGGCTAAGCAGCGGAGCTTTTTTGGTAGCTGGCCACAACTTGGGGTGCCGCTCGGGCTCATGTCAAGCGCCGGGGTTGTGGCGCTGCTGAATTATTTGCCGAATAGTGCGTTTTTGCTCTGGGGTTGGCGTGTGGCGTTTATGCTCAGCGCATTGCTGGTGTTTATTGGTATTTTCGTTCGGCTGCGGATTATGGAAACACCGGATTTCTTGGCGGTGCAGGCCGAGGATAAAATCGTTGCTGTGCCAGTTGTCGAGATGATCCGCACGGCGCCACGAGCCGTGTTGCTCACGCTGGGTGCGCGCTATGTTGAAGGCGCCTGCTTCAACATTTTTGGTGTGTTTATTATCGCTTATGTGGTTAATAGCCTGCATTTGACGCGCGGCTTTGCTCTGCTCGCTGTTGTGCTGTCTTCGGCGTTCATGTTGCCATTCATCTTGATTGCGGGACGGCTGGCCGACCGCTATGGCATGCGAAAAATATTTGCAACCGGAGCGTTGTTGATTGCGGCGAGTTCGGTGGCCTCATTCGCGTTGATGCAGACTTATGGACGGACCAATCATTGGTTGGTGCTGGTTGCCATCATTGTGCCGTTCTCGTTGTTCTATCCGTTGGTGTATGGCACTGAGTCTTCGCTATTTGCCAGCCAATTTGACGCCAAAGTGCGCTATACGGGTGTGTCGTTTGCCTACCAAGTCTCGGGGATTTATGCGAGCGGGCTGACCCCGTTGATTGCCTCGGCGTTGCTGACCTATGATCATGGCGCGCCTTGGTATGTGGTGATTTATATGATTGTGGTTGGGTTGATCAGTTTTGGGTCGGTGATGGCGATGCGGTTCAACGCGCCGACATCGGTGGAGCCGATGATTGCGGCGCGCTCGCGATGAATGGTGCGATGCCCAGCACCGGCGATGATGATATATTCGACTACATTATCGTCGGTGCGGGGTCTGCCGGTTGCGTGTTAGCGAATCGGCTATCCAGCGATCCAGCGATCCGTGTGTTGCTGCTGGAGGCGGGGCCACCGGATCGCTACCCGTGGATCCATATCCCGGTTGGTTATTTCAAAACAATGCATAATCCACGCACCGATTGGTGTTTGAAGACCGAGCCTGATCCGGGCCTTGCCGGGCGCAGGCTGGCTTGGCCGCGCGGGCGGGTGTTGGGCGGTTCGAGCTCGATCAACGGGTTGCTGTATATTCGTGGACAATCCGCTGATTACGACCAATGGCGCCAGCTTGGCTGCGAGGGCTGGAGCTATGAGGATGTGCTGCCGTATTTTCGTCGTGCCGAGCATAATGAGCGCGGAGCGGACGCGTTTCATGGCGGTGATGGGCCGCTTTATGTATCCGATATGCGGGTGCGCCGGGACGTGTCCGACGCCTTCATCGACGCCGCCGCCGCCATTGGCATTCCGCGTAATGACGATTTTAACGGCGTGCAGCAGGAAGGGGCGGGATATTTTCAACTCACCGCGCGCAAGGGACGACGATGCAGCACGGCTGTAGCCTATTTGAAACCCGTGCGGCACCGGCGCAATTTGGTGGTTTTGACTGGCGTGCAGGTTGAACGAGTCGTGATGAATGAGCGGCGCGCGGCGGGGGTGGTTTATCGCGGCGCCAGGGGGCGCCGGTTGGCGCGGGCGCGGGCCGAGATTTTGCTGTCGGCGGGGGCGATTCATTCGCCGCATTTGTTGATGCTCTCGGGGATTGGGCCTGGCCATCGGCTCACCAAGGCGGGGATTCCGGTGGGTCATGATTTGCCCGGCGTGGGCGAAAATTTGCAGGATCATTTGCAAGCGAGGCTGGTTTACGCCTCGACTCGACCGACCTTGAATGATGAGGTTAATAATCCGCTGCTCAAGATGAAGATTGGGTTTGAATATTTGTTGTTTCGGCGCGGGCCGATGACGATGGGTGCCAGCCAGGTTTGCATTTTCGCACGCTCCGGGCCGGGGCTTGATTTGCCGGATATTCAGTTTCACATCCAGCCACTCTCCTCAGATTCACCCGGCGAGGGGCTGCATCGATATTCCGCTTTTACTGCCTCGGTGTGTCAACTTCGTCCGGAAAGCCGGGGGCATTTGGAAACCACATGCCCGGACCCGTTCACCAATCCGGCGATCTATCCGAATTATCTCGAAACGGCAACGGATTGTGCAACGATTATTGCGGGGATGCGACTTGCCCGCCGCCTTGCCGCCACCCAGCCGCTCTCGGGTTTCGTCAAAAGCGAGCTCAGCCCTGGTTCGGATGTTATAAGCGATGAGGCGCTGCTTGATGCGGCACGGCGCACCGCAACAACGATTTATCATCCTGTCGGCACCTGCAAAATGGGCTATGACGGGATGGCGGTAACTGATCCGCGCTTGCGCGTTCATGGCGTTGCGGGGCTGCGCGTGGTGGATGCCTCAGTGATGCCGACATTGATTTCGGGAAATACCAATGCGCCAACGATTATGATTGCTGAAAAGGCCGCCGATATGATCCTCGCTGATCGTCGACACCCAAGCGCGGGCCCGACGCTGCCATGATCCGCATCGATGGCCCATCCGCGCGACCATCATTCTCCAGCCCAACAGGACAAACGGCATGAACCCGCAAGACCCTAATGACGGCTTGATGGCCACCCTTGATCTTGCTGGCGCGCCGGACGGACCGCTGGCAGGACTCGATGCGGCGGTGAAGGATGTTTTCGACATTGCCGGAACCGTCACTAGCTTTGGCAACGCGACATGGGCACGGCTGCATCCGCCAGCGTTGGTTGATGCGCCGATTGTCAGCCGACTACGCGAGGCCGGTGCGCGGATTATGGGCAAGACCATCACGGTTGAGTTCACTTTCGGGCTTGAGGGGCAAAATCAATGGTATGGCACGCCGCTTAATCCAGCCGCGCCGGACCGGCTGCCGGGTGGATCATCGTCCGGTTCGGCAAGTGCGGTGGCATCGGGCCTCGCTGCAATCGGCATCGGATCGGATACGGGTGGCTCGGTGCGAATTCCGGCGAGCTATTGTGGCCTGTTCGGACTGCGGCCAAGCTACGGCTTGCTCAGTCTTGCGGGGGCCGCGCGTTATGTGCCGAGCCTTGATGTGGCCGGTTGGTTTGCGCGGGATGTTGCGACCATGCAACGTGTGGGCGACGTATTACTGCCCGCCAGCCTCAAGTTGAATGGCGATATCATGATGGTGCGCGAAGCGTTTGAGAATGCCAATCCGGATGTCGCTGCCGTGATTGGCGCTGTGTGTGACCGGATTGAGGCGGCTGGCCATGCTCGGCGCGATATCAACATTTGGCCGCAGGGGCTTGATGATTTGCTGGCTACCCAATCGCTGATCCATGGCCGGGAGGCATGGCAGTCGCTAGGCCCGTGGATCGAGGCGCACCAACCTGCCATGGCGGCGATTACGGCCAACCGGTTACTGGGGGCGTCAAAAATCACCCTGGCTGAGGTGCGTGGAGCCCGGCGCAACCGGGAAGCGTTTCGCGCCCATGTGCTGGGACTGCTTGCCGATGGCGCAGTGTTGGCCTTGCCGAGCAGCCCGTGCATCGCCCCGCGCCGTGACGCTGAGCGCGCGACGCTCGATGCGGTTAGGCAACAGACACTAAAAGTGACAGCGATCGCTGGGCTGGCCGGTTTGCCGGAATTGAGCATTCCGGCTGGGATCAGCGAAAATTGCCCGATTGGTTTATCGCTGATTGCAGCACCGGGGCGCGATCAGGCATTACTCGCCATGGCGCGCCATCTTACTGATGCTGGCGTCATCAAGCGCTGAGAATATCCATCGCCTGCCGCTTGAGCGCGAGGAAGGCTGGCTCTAGCGACATATCCCAGTGCCGAGGCCGTTCGAGGGGAACGTTCGTCTCCAGAGCGATCCGGCCTGGGCGCGCGCTCATGACCACGAGACGATCGGCCAGCAGAATTGCTTCATCAATATCATGGGTGATGAAGACAATGGTTGCCTTGATCCGGTCCCATAAATCGAGCAGGAATTGCTGCATCATGTGACGGGTTTGCGCATCAAGCGCGCCAAACGGTTCATCCATCAGCAAGACCCGTGGTGCCATCACCAAGGCACGCGCAATCGCCACGCGCTGCTGCATACCGCCTGATAATTCATAAGGCCGATGCTGCTCAAAGCCGCGCAGGCCGATGATCTCGATGAGTTCATCGACCCGCTGCCAGTTTATCGCCTTCGCGGAGGATTGCATGCGAAGGCCAAACGCAATGTTATCGCGTAACGAGAGCCATGGGTATAGGCCGGGCTGCTGAAACACCACCACCCGATCAGGACCGGGCTCGGTCACCTTGCGCCCATCCAGCATCAAGCGGCCACGCGTTGGAAATAAGAGGCCCGCGATCATGTTGAGCAGTGTTGATTTGCCGCAACCTGAGGAACCCAAGATTGTCACGAACGTTCCATCATCGATGGTGAGCGAGACATCATCGATCGCTTTGAAGGCACCGAAATGCTTGCTGACATGATCAATCGCGATGGGCATGCCGCCTGATCCTATTTTGCGGCGGCGGCGGCGAATTGCGGATCGACCGAGGCGGCGGGATTATGAGGCATCGCGTCGATTTGTCCTGATTTGAGCAGCACTTTTGCGGTATTGACCACGGTTTGTTCCGTGGCCGATGGCGTTGCGGATGATGTCGTGCCCAACACGTTCGGCGTCAATTGGGCTTTGCCGCCGAAAATTGTGTAGCCGGAAAGCTCGGTTTTCGCGATCGGCAAGGTAACGCCTGATGCTTTTGCCATCAGGGCCAGCGCCTTGTGCGGATGGGCCTTGGTATAGGCAACGCCTTCATTGAGCGCCCTCACGAAATCAGTGGCAATTTGCGGATGGGCGTTGACCCAATGCGTGTCGGCCACGCAAATATTATAAGATGTCGCCGTTGCGGGAAGATCCGCATCGGTTTTCAGCACGCGCGCGCCGAGGGCTTGCAGCGAGTTCAGCACCGGGTCCCAGACGATTGCCGCATCGATATCCTTGGTGCGCCAAGCGATGAGCATATCTTGGGGCGACATATTCACTTGCTTGACACTCGAATAGGGCACGTGGGCCGCCGCAAGGAAGGTTGCCAATTCGAAAGATGATTGTGATCCGACCACAATAGCAATTTTCTTACCTTTGAGATCGGCGATGGTTTTGATGCCAGAGCCGGGACGCACGACAATGCCTGCGCCGGTTGAATAGCGCTCTTGATTGTAAATAATGGTGAGCGGCAAGCCATGCGAAATAGCCTCCACAAACGGCGGCACGCCAAGACCACACATGAATTGCAGGCTATTGGAGGCCAGCGCACTCATCGCCGCGGGGCCGGAAGCGAAAAATTTGAGGTGAACATGACCGGGGATCATTTTCTGAAATTCGCCCCGCGCTTGGGTGACCATGTAGGGGTCCGCCCCGTTATTCTCATAGCCAATCGTCACCGTTGGTTGTCCGGCCCAGGCCGTGCTACTCAAGGCGATCAAGGTGGTCAGCGTAATTAACGAGGCCCCGATGATTTTGGTGAATTTTATCGATTTTTGCGTTGATTGGGTCGACATGGAGTTTTCCTTCCAGTTACAAGACGAGCTTGTGTTGACGGCGCGCCATCATCCTTTGCCATGCCATGGGACAGCCCAGCGTTCGACCAGGCGGATCAATAATTCCATGGCGTAGCCGAGAATTCCGATCATAATGATGCCAACGATGACAATGGCGACTTGCAATGCCTGTCCAGCAAATTGGACTAACCAACCGAGCCCTTCGCTGGCGGCGATCAGTTCGGCAGCGACCAAACAGGTCCAGGCAACGCCAATGCCGACCCGCATCGCGGTGAAAATTTCCGGCAACGCTGAGGGCAGGATTACGTGGCGGAAAATCTGGCTTTCGCTGGCACCTAATGTTTTTGCCACGGATAGGCGCAATGGCGGCGTGGCTTTGACGCCGGACATGGTGCCAATGATGATGACCGGGATGGTGCCAATCAGAATGAGCAGGATTTTTGGCAATTCACCGATGCCAAACCAGACCACCAGAAGCGGGATATAGGCCAGCGGTGGAACCGGGCGGACGAATTGCAAAAACGGATCAATGATTCGGAATATGAATTTGATCCGCGCCATCATCAGGCCAACCGGTACGCCGATGATGACGGCACCCACAAATCCGATACTGATCCGCACTGAACTGACCCAGATATCGCCCAACAATGAGTGCCCGCCATAGCCTGTGAGCAATATCCGGAGAAAAGCCCGCCAGACCTGAATCGGCGATGGTAGCGCAATGGGTGGAAAAACATGCAAATCACTGACGATTTGCCAGACGAACAGCGTCGCCAGCATCACCAGAAATGTGGTCAGACGCGAAACATGGCGCCATGCGCTCGGGGTGATGGCTGGATCTGCTATAAAATTTTCGTCAGCCTGGATCGCTGAGATCTCGGTGTTTACCTCGTTCGCAGATGATCCAGCCATTATTGATCCCTTGACCTAAATCGATTTCAGATCGATCAGACGCGCTCTCCGTTGGGCCGACGCTTGAATTGATATCAACATTGGCGCCACCACTCAAGCGTTTTTGGTGGCACTGATTATTCGGGGTGGGGCGAGCGGATCAGGCTTTGCAACCGATCCGCTCGGGATTTTTCGTTACGAGACGATTTGGGCCCGCATATCCTCACGGCTAATACCCGCAACCCGGACTGGTTTTTTCATCGCGTCGCGGCGGAACGGTTCGCCCAATTCCTGGTTGAGGATGACTTCGATAAAGGTCGTGACGCCTTGCGCCTGCGCCTCACACGCGGTGCGGAGTGCCTCGGTCAATTCGGTTTGAGTGCTGACCGTGACGCCTTTGAGGCCGCACCCTTCGGCGACTTTGGCGTAGCTCAAATCAGGGTCCAGCTCGGTGCCGATAAAATTATTATCGTACCAGAGGGTGGTGTTGCGCTTCTCAGCGCCCCATTGGTAGTTGCGGAAAATCACCATCGTGATGGCTGGCCATTCGCGCCGGCCAATCGAGCTCATTTCATTCATCGAAATACCAAAGGCGCCGTCGCCGGCAAAGCCGACGCAGGGCGTGTTGGGATTGCCGATTTTGGCACCGATGATGGATGGAAACCCATAACCGCACGGGCCGAACAGGCCGGGCGCGAGATATTTCCGCCCCTGCTCGAAGGTTGGATAAGCGTTGCCGATTGCGCAATTATTGCCGATATCACTGGATATAATCGCATCGCGCGGTAGGCCGGCTTGGATCGCGCGCCACGCTTGACGTGGTGACATTCGGTTAGGATCGCGCACGCGCGCATCGTTATTCCATGTTGTGCCGGGATCATCATCCTCGTGGTCCAGACTGGACAGCGTTTGCAACCAGGCGGATTTGGTCTGATGGATCAGCGCTTTGCGGGCTTCACGCTGGTGATCGCCGGCATAAGGTGCCAGTTGGGCCAAGATCGCTTCGGCGACCAGCTTGGCATCCCCGCAAATGCCGACGGCGATGGGCTTGGTGAGGCCGATACGGTCAGCGTTAATGTCAACTTGGATGACTTTGGCGGTTTTCGGCCAGTAATCGATGCCGTAGCCTGGCAGCGTGGAGAACGGGTTGAGGCGAGTGCCGAGTGCAAGCACAACATCGGCCTTGGCGATCAGCTCCATCGCAGCCTTCGAGCCATTATAGCCGAGCGGGCCGACGGCAAGACGATGGCTGCCGTGGAAACTGTCATTATGCTGGTAATTGTTGCACACGGGCGCATCGAGGCGCTCGGCTAACGCGGCGCAAGCGGGGATGGCGTTGGCCAGCACCACGCCAGCCCCCGAGAGAATAACGGGAAACTTTGCCTCCGACAGCAGCGCGGCGGCATCAGCGATGGCTTTGGCACCGCCGGCTGGACGTTCAAACTCGATGATGGCGGGCAACGGCACGTCGATCACCTGGGTCCAGTAATCGCGCGGGATGTTTATTTGCGCCGGAGCGGAAAGACGCCTTGCTTTCGTGATCACCCGGTTCAACACTTCGGGCACGCGTGAAGGATCGCGAACTTCTTCTTGATAGCAGACCATGTCGCGAAACAGCGCCATTTGCTCAACTTCTTGGAAACCGCCCTGCCCGATTGTGCGGTTCGCCGCTTGCGGGGTGACCAGTAGCATCGGCGTGTGATTCCAATAGGCTGTTTTGATCGCGGTGACAAAACCCGTAACACCGGGGCCATTCTGGGCAATCGCCATGCCCATCTTGCCGGTTGAACGGGTGTAGCCGTCACAGATCATGCCGCCATTGGTTTCATGCGCAACGTCCCAAAAGGTAATGCCCGCCTGCGGAAACAAATCGGAGATCGGCATAAAGGCCGAGCCGATAATGCCGAAAGCATGCTCGATGCCGTGCATCTGTAACACCTTCACGAAGGCTTCTTCAGTGGTCATTTTCATCTCAAAGGGTCCTTCCTCACTGTTGGCACCTGCGCATCACGATGCGTTGGGCTGACTATTCCATCCAGTGTTGCATGCCCGGCCAGCGAAATCAATATGTCTCATTCAAACGGTCAAAATATCTCATTCACTGGAACTTTATGCGGCTATCGGCCCGCTGCGTGGCTGACGAGCCACGCGGCACGCCTCGCGACGCATGGCGATTCAGGGAGAAAAATCTGCGGTCAAACGATAGGAGTCGCCCGGGAAAATTTGGCGCACATAGGTGATGGCGTCGCCCATTCGCCACGTGCGGCGCTCCACCATCAGGCATGCCGCACCCTTGGTGACGGCGAGGGTCTTTGCCAGCGCCGCGTTCGCGTTGAGCGCCCGAATTTCGTGCGCCGCGCGGGTCCACGGCACTTGCGCGAGCAACCAGGAACCGGGCGGCGTTTGGGCGAAATCGGCATTGGTCGCGTCCGGCACGGCATCGAGATTAATCCAACGCGCCTCGGCTGCGAATGGCCGATTATTGGCGAAATGCACGGCATCCAGAATGAGCCACGTGGTGCCGACCAAGCCGTGCGGCGCCTCCTCTATCCCGACGATGCGCCGTTTGATCAACCGGTAGCCATACGCGGCTCCTTTCTCGCGGATTTCGGTTGCCAGATCGGGGATATGCAACATGGCCGATTGGGTCGGCGGTTGGGCGACGAACGAGCCAGCGCGTCGCCGCCGCGTGATCAGCCCGGCGGCGGCCAGAGCCGAGAGCGCCTTATTCACCGTCATACGCGCGCAACGATATTGGGCGGTTAATTCATGCTCGAATGGAATTCGGTAACCCGGCGGCCAGACGCCGGAGAGTATTTTGCCCTCTAAATCCGTGATGATTTTTTGGTGCAGCGGCTTGGCGGCGGCATGATCGGTCATGCCAGAATACGATTCATAGCGGTGCGATACTGCGCCACGATCCGCTCGCGCGCCCAATGCCGGCCCGCAGTCACGACCGGCACGCCGGCGCACCATACATGGGCAATCGCTGATCCATGGCTTGCAAAAATCCAACTATCCAATAATGCATCACCTGAGCGCCCGACAAAACAGGCGGCATTTTGATCGAAAGCGATCATATCCGCAACCGAACCCACGATCAGGCCCGGTCGTTTAATGCCAATGGCCTGCGCGCCGCCTCGCAGGGCGGCGTCAAACAGGCTGCGTCCGGTTGAGAACCCCGCACCGTTGGCTAAAATATTGCGCGCGCGCATCCTCAAGCGCTGCGCATATTCAAGTTGCCGTAATTCTGCAGCGGCATCGATCACGATGTTAGAATCCGAGCCGATCGCAACTCTCCCACTGACCTTGATGAAATCAGGCGTTGGAAACACGCCATCGCCCAAATTTGCTTCGGTGATCGGGCATAATCCTGCCACCGCGCCGCTTAATGCGAAGCGTTGCACTTCAAAATCGGCCAT
>JAKBBY010000057.1 GCA_021808315.1 Pseudomonadota bacterium
GAGCGCACCGACGACCGAGAACAAACCTGCCGGTGCCGCATTGCCCGGAATTGCAGCACCGACGCCGCCGTCCGAGTTGAACTCGTTGCCGTCACCATAATTGTAATATTCGCCGGTGGTCAGCAAGTCCCACGTGCCGTCAGTCTGGCCGAAACGGACATAGCCCGCTTGCTTGGTGCCAACATACGCATACGCACGACGAATCACCAGCGATTCAACGCCGCCGCCGCCTTCATGAATACCCTGACCGGCATTGGTATAAGCAGTGCGCAGCTCAGCCGCGACGCCATATTGCAGGCCACCCTCGGTGGTCCCGTCAAAGCCCGGATACAGGCGGAGGAAGCCGCTCATGCCAATCGGGTTCAGCTTGTAACCATTCACAGTATTGATCGACGACCCAATGTCGTTGATCTGGTCATTCAACAACCCGTTCAGGTGCACGACAATCGTGCCCGGCGCGGGCGCCTTTGCCGCCTGGGCATGGGCGACGCCGGAAGCGGCGGCCAACATGCCGAGCGACGCAACCGTCGCCAAAAGATATTTGCGCATTCGAATCCCCTTTGTATCGTTACCGGATAACCCGGCTCAAAACCCCGAGACGATCGCTCATCGTATTCACGACAATCCGATCACTGGCGTCACGGTTGGTGGATTAACAGCAAATCGATGGGAGCGCGCAACCACATAGACCAGTAATTTCAGGATTTTTGAACGAATGTTGTTTTGACGACACAGTCATCGTCAGCCCGTGATCAGCGCCTCAATCGCCCCGGCACCGCCACAAAAACTCCCAAGCTGCCGTAGCGTCAACCCGCGCACCCCGCCCAGCGCCAACACCGGAACCGGGCTAAACCGCGCCAATTGCCGCCATCGCAAGGCCCCCAGCCCGGTTTGCCCGGGGTGGCTGGCCGAGGCGAATAACGGCGAGAGAAAAATCAAATCGGCCCCCGCCCGCACCGCTCGGCGCAGCTCCACGCCGTCATGCGCGGAAGCCGTAATCCAGCCATGCGGTTTGGGCATGCGGCGGCCAGCCCCCCGGCGCCGGTGCCAGCCTGCGGGCGCTGTGGGAACCGCATCGCCCGCCACCACCAGCGGGATTCGCCGCGCTCGGCACAACAGGAACACAAGCCGCAACGTCGTTTGGCGCGCCGGATCATCATCATGGCGAAACACCACCCCCGCAATATCAGGCGGGAGCCGGGCGATCACCGGCAGCGGGTCCGGCAACCGCCGGAAATCGGTAAAAAACCATAAGGTCGGGTGCGCGCAGCGCCGCCGCCGCTTGACCGCCCGCGCATCCGCAACCAACCTCTGATCCATGACCACGCTCACTCCCATCGCCGCATCACTCACCGCGTTGCGCGCCCGCATCGCCGCCGCAGCGCAAGGCCGCGCGGTCACGCTGATCGCTGTCTCAAAAACCCAACCCGCCGCCGCGATCATCGCGGCGCTCGCCGCCGGGCAGTTGGTCTTCGGCGAAAACCGGGTGCAGGAAGCCGCGACCAAATTCCCCGATTTGCGAATCACCCATCCCGATATCGATCTGCATTGTATCGGCGCGCTGCAATCCAACAAAGCCCGCGACGCCGTGCTGCTGTTTGACCAGATCGAGTCGTTGGATCGCCCCAAGCTCGCCGATGCGCTGGCCGACGCCGCCGACCGTGAAGGCACGCTGCCTTATTTATTGGTGCAGGTGAATATCGGCGATGAACCGCAAAAAGCGGGCATTGCCCGCGCCGAGGCTGATCAGTTTATCACCGCCATGCGGGCGCGCTTCGGCGAGAAATTACGCGGCCTGATGGCGATTCCGCCCGTTGGCCAGGATCCGAAACCCTATTTCCACGATTTAGTGGCCATGGCAGACCATCATGGCTTGCCGATCCGCTCGATCGGCATGTCGGATGATTTCGAAGCGGCCATCGCGTGCGGTGCCACCCAAGTGCGCATCGGCTCGGCTTTGTTCGGCGCCAGGACACCCATCACGCCGCCTCAATAGCCCTTGACCCGATCCACCAAGGTCGGCGGCACCCGCCCCTCTGCAATGGCGCGCAGATTATCGAAAAACACCGCCAAGGTCGCGGCGTTATAGCGCAGCGGATCATCCGACGAGATATGCGGCGTGATCATCAAATTCGGCGCCTCCCAGATCGGATCATCCGCCGGGATCGGCTCTTGCGCAAACACATCAAGCACCGCCCCGGCTATTTGTCCGCCCCGCAACGCGGCAATCAGGGCGGCCTGATCAATCAACCCGCCCCGGCCAATATTAATCACCCCGGCCCCAGCGGGCAGGCGCGACAGCCGCCGCGCATCCAGCAGATTGCGCGTGGCGTCCGTGAGCGGACAGGCCAGCAGCAAAAAATCGGTCGTGGGTAAAACCTCGTCCAGTTGATCGATATTTTTGGTTTCATCGCAATCGGGATGCGGCGTGCTGCCATATCGGATGCCGGTGACATGCACGCCAAATTGCCGCGCCCGCCGCGCCGCCCCACCGCCTAAGCCGCCAACGCCAATAATCGTGGCCCGCCGCCCCGCAATGATGCCCGAGGGCAGCCGTTCCCATTTTTTTGCCCGCTGGTTGCTGGCAAAGCGCGGCATATGCGTCGCCAACATCAGCATGGCCATGATCGAAAACTCACCAGCGCGGTCGGCATGCACGCCGCGATTATTCAGCAGCAAGGCGGTCTTGGGGATCCGATCAAACGGCGCGAGCGGGTCAACACCGGCACTGGTCGATTGGATCAGCCGCAAATGCGGGGCCAGCCCAAGATCAAGCGCGCGGATCGTATGCGGCCCAGCAATCAACGCCTCAATGACCGGCGCGTGCTCCGCAAATTCCTCAAAACGCGTGCCAAAACTCACCTGATGCCCCGCACCAATCGGCCCGGCCAGCGCCGCCGCCGCCGCGAACTCGGCTGGCGTTATCGGATCAAAGGGGGAGTCGGCCAGCTCGTGGAGATGAATGCGCATCGCGGTTCGCTCCTCTGGACCTGCGCCGCTCACCCTGCGCGATGCAAGCCGAAATGGATCAATCCAAACAAGATCAACCCGATCAAAAACCCAACCAACGTGCCGTTCATCCGAATGAATTGCAAATCGCGCCCCACCCGCAATTCGAGCTTGTCGGTGATGGTCTTGGCGTCCCAATTCCCCACCACGCGCCCGATAAACCCCGCAATCTCAGCCTGTGCGGCGGGCAGCAGCCGCGCCACCACCGCGCCAGCGGCCCCCGAAATTCGCGCCCGCGCGGTCGGGTCTTCGGCGAGCACAATTCCCAGATTGCCCAGCGCGTTCTGGATCAACGCAATCGAATGGC
Source organism: Pseudomonadota bacterium (assembly GCA_021808315.1). Taxonomy (GTDB): domain Bacteria; phylum Pseudomonadota; class Alphaproteobacteria; order Acetobacterales; family Acetobacteraceae; genus Acidiphilium. The sequence goes on from JAKBBY010000057.1 coordinate 3,317, forward strand.
CTTCGGGTTTGCGCGAATCGGTCACGATGGCGGTGCGCAAACGCTGCCAAATATCCGCCCCCCAGGCCCGCACGCTCTCATGCGTCGCAAGACGGCGCAGCACCCCCGCCAATTCCGCCGCACGATCCGGGTCTTCGGTCAGCCGCGCAATTTCGCGATGCACCCATTCATCGAAAGCATCGCGCAACTCCGACCCATCCGGCCCCACCCGATCCAGCTCGACATTCAGCGCCGTCACCACCTTACTCGCGATATTGGCGCCAACCGCCCAGCCGACCAGCACACCGCCTTGCTCGCGCACCCGATCACGCACGATCAGTTTCAAATCCGCCTCGCGGGCGCGCAAAATCGCGCGCAACTGACCCAGCACGAAACTAAACACGTCTTGATGACGCCCACTTTCCACCAACGCGCTCAGCGCCCGCGCCACCACCCGCCCCGCCGCCGGCCCACCCGCGACCCGGGGCAATAACCGGCCCATGAGGCGCTTGGCCCGGCCATCCTCGATCGATTGCAATAAGCGCGGCAACGACTCAGCAATGGCCCCCGCCATCGGTCGCGCGAGCGCCGGGTCCGCCAGAAATTTCCCGAGTAATTGCGGCACGTCCAACCCAGCCAAAAACCGGGCCACATCCGCCTCGGTGAACACATGGTTCGCCACAAACCGGCCCAGTGCCGCCCCCAGCCGTTCCTTTTGCGCGGGCAAAATGGCGGTATGGGGGATCGGCAAGCCGAGCGGGTGGCGAAACAGCGCGGTCACCGCGAACCAATCGGCAATCCCGCCAATCAAGCCAGCCTTGGCGGCATCGCGCAGCGCCAAACTTCCCACACTATCCGGCAAGACATAACCCAAAACGGTCAGCGCGGCCATCAACACCAATAATCCCGTCGCCACCGCCCGATAGCGCGCCAGCGTTCGCCGGAGCGGCGCTTCGGGATCAATGTCACCTTCATCCATGCTGCGGATGTGGCGCACCCCAAGCAGCGCGGCAAGAGGCCCCATACTGATGGCCCATGCTGATGGCCCGTACTGATTGCCCTTGCCGATGGCAGCGTATCGCCTTAGTCAGACCCTATGCCCTTTTTGACCGAAGACGAACCCCCCCGTGGCGTGCCGCTCGATGTCATTCCCGGCGTGCGCCGCGTCGTTGCCCGCAACCCCGGCGTGATGACCTATCATGGCACCAACACCTATCTGATCGCGCAGCAAGATGGCCTGACCATCCTCGATCCAGGCCCCGATGATGCGCAGCACGTAAAAGACGTTCTGAACGCCGCCCAGGATCAGCCGATCCGGCGCATCGTACTCTCCCACACCCATCACGATCATCGCGGGGCCACCGCCGCCCTGCAAGCAGCAACCGGCGCGCCGACCTACGGGTATTTCCGCTCGGCCTCGCCGTTATTCACCCCCGATATCCCGTTGCATCATGGCGATGCAATCGGGGATTTGTTCGCCCTGCACACGCCCGGCCATGCCAGCGATCACTTGGCTTATGTCTGGACCGCCCCGGATACCGGCCAGGTGCTGTTCAGCGCCGATCATGTGATGTCCTGGTCATCCTCCATCGTTAATCCGCCGGATGGCGACATGCAGGCCTATTATGCCAGCCTGAATCTGCTGCTCGCGCGTGACGAGGTCGCCTATCTGCCGGGCCATGGCCCAGTGCTCTGGCACCCGCGCGCGCTGGTGGCGGAAATGCTGGCGCACCGCCATCGGCGTGAAACCGCGATTCTCGATGCGCTCCGCACCCAACCCGCCACCATCCCCGATCTCGCCGCGACGCTCTACGCCAAGCAGCATCCGATGCTGAAAATGGCCGCCGAGCGAAATGTGTTGGCGCATCTGCTCAAACTTCAGGCCGAATCCACAGCGGTCGAAGCGGATGGGGTGTGGTCCGCCACCCTCTGACCGACCAACCATCACAAAGACGTGACAGATCGTTACCGTCATGATACGCATCCCAAATCATTATGAGGAGCGTTTACCCATGACCAAAACAATTTTTCTCCGCACCACGCTGGCCTTGGGCCTCATGGGCTTCTTGGCCGGGCAAGCCCAAGCGGTTGGCTGCGTTTCAGGTGCCGTTGTCGGCGCCGTCGCCGGACATGAGGCGCATCATCACGCGATCCTCGGCGCCATTGGCGGCTGCATTGCTGGCCACGAACTCGCCGTTCATGAAAAGAAAGTGGCGAAGGCGAAAAAACTCACCGCCGAACAGTTGAACGCCGAGCAGCTTCAACACATCCAAGCGCAAAAGAAAGCGCAATAACCGCCAAAAACGATAACGGCCGACCCTGCTCGGGTCGGCCGCCTTTAATCTTGCCGATCAATCGGCGTTACGCGTCCGCCAAACTCAGCACGGCTTGCCGCTGATCAGCGCGTTGCTCCGCAACTTGCGCCTTCATCGATTTCTGCAGCTTTTCGAACGCCCGCACCTCAATCTGGCGCACCCGCTCGCGCGAGATATTATATTGCTGCGACAAATCTTCGAGCGTGGTGGGGTTATCCTTCAGCCGCCGCTCAATCAGAATATGCCGCTCACGATCATTCAGGGTTTTCAACGCGGTCGCGAGCAAAGCCCGCCGCCCGGTCATTTCCTCCTGATCGCCAATCATGGTTTCCTGGCTCTCGCTGTCATCGACCAGCCAATCCTGCCATTCACCATCACCATCAAGCCGGATCGGCGAATTCAAACTATGATCCGGCGCCGCAAGGCGACGATTCATGCTCACCACATCCTGCTCGGGCACATCCAACATGCGCGCAACATGCGCCACCTGCTCGGGCTGCAAATCGCCATCATCAATCGCACGCATCTGACCTTTCAGACGGCGGAGATTGAAAAACAGCTTCTTCTGCGACGCCGTGGTGCCCATTTTCACCAGTGACCAGGAATGGAGGATATATTCCTGGATCGCCGCGCGGATCCACCACATCGCATAGGTCGCCAGCCGGAAACCCCGTTCCGGATCAAATCGTTTAACCGCCTGCATCATGCCGACATTGCCCTCCGAAATCAGCTCGGAGACCGGCAGACCATAACCGCGATACCCCATCGCGATTTTAGCCACGAGGCGTAAATGCGAGGTGACCAGCTTGTGCGCAGCCCGGTGATCTTCGCGATCCCGCCAGGCCCGCGCGAGCCGATCCTCCTCCTCAGGGGTGAGCATCGGAAATTTGCGGATCTCTTGCAGATACCGCGCCATGTTGCCCTCGGTGGGGGCGAGCGAACCGATTCCAGAGGCCATCGGGCTACTCCCTTCGTCCATTTGTTTCGTGCCGAATACGGGCTGACCAATGCTCCCAGATGCAGGACGCACCCAGCCCGAAACAGCAACTCAGACAGAATCAATATATGAACATCATACACCAGTCAGCGTTCCTGACGTATCACGAACCCGCGAGAACCCCTAAAAAGGCAGTAACTCCCGAGCAAGAACGCTTTGGGTCTTCTCCAACCCAGACAGACCCCCATTAAAGTGATTAGCGCGCTTTGTCAAGAAAATGGACTTCATTGGTCCTGATTAAAATTCACCACCGCGCAGCAAATCCAGCATATCAGCCAAGTCGGCGGGCAGGGGGGTCTCAAAGCTCAACGCCGCCCCCGAGCGCGGATGGCGAAACCCCAGCCGATGCGCGTGCAAAGCTTGGCGTGGAAAATCAAGCAAAGCCCGCCGCAGCGCGGGGTCAAACCGGGCAGCCATCGCGGGGATGCGCCGCAGATAAACCGGGTCCCCAATCAACGGATGGCCCTGGGCAGCAAGATGCACTCTAATCTGATGGGTCCGCCCGGTCGCCAGCCGGCATGTCAGCAGCGAGGCCGAAGCCGCGAAACTCTCCTCAACCCGATAGCGCGTCAGGGCCGCCTTCCCGCCCCGCGTGACCACCGCCATCCGCTTGCGATCGCGTGGATCGCGGCCAATCGCGCCGTCAATCTCGCCTTCGCGCGCGCGGGGAACGCCCCAGCAAACAGCCATATAGGCGCGGTCAATATCGCGCGCCGCAAACGCCGCCGATAATGCCACATGGGTCATCTCGGTTTTCGCCACCACCATCACGCCAGACGTGTCCTTGTCCAAACGATGCACAATCCCGGGCCGCCGCTCCGCCCCAATGCCGGTGAGGCTGTCGCCACAATGGGCGATCAACGCATTCACCAAGGTGCCATCCAGATTACCCGGTGCCGGATGCACAACCAGCCCAGCCGGCTTGTCGAGCACCAGCAAATCAGCATCTTCATATAAAATAGTCAGCGCCATCGGTTGCCCAACGGGCGTCGCAGGTTCCGGGGCGGGCATCGCAATGGCATAAACCGCACCCGCGCGCACCGCAGCCGCCGGTGCCGTGATCGGCCTGCCGGCCATGCTCACCGCACCCGCCTCGATCAAATTTTTAATCCGCGCCCGTGACACACGGCCCAGCCTTGCGGCAATAAAGCGGTCAAGGCGCGTGCCCGCATCCGCAGGCTCAGCCAAAAATGGGCCAAGCGGCGCTGATGGCAAAGCAGCTGATGGCACAGAATCGGAGACCAAGGGCGATGGATCAGACACAAAGTTACCGAGGGTTGAAAGCGTTGGTGATCGGGATGGGCGTGCTGATCATCATCGGCACAGCGTTGGTGATCGGCGTGATTATTCACCGCCTCTATGCCGCATCCACCGCACCCAAGCCAGAGCCGAGCCCCATCGCAGCACGGCCAACCACCCCGTTCCACACCAGCCTTCCAGCGCCGAACGGGGGCACCATCAAAAGCGTCATTGCCCTGGGCCATCATCTCGCCGTGCGCGTCAGCACGCCCCAAGGTGGCGAGATCATTCTAATCAATCCGCGCAATGGTGCCATCACCGGGACAATCACGCTAGGCGGCGCGCCATGACCGCCAAAGCCAATCTCCCCCAAAAAATATGCGAGGCCTGCAAGCGCCCCTTCACCTGGCGCCGCAAATGGGCGCGCGATTGGGATCAGGTGCGCTATTGCTCCGATGCCTGCCGCACAGGTCGGCGGGCCAACGCGATCAAACAAAAAAATCGCCCCCCCGCTTGATGCCGCCGCAATTTCCGCATATGTGGCTCTCCAACGTCCCGTTCGTCTAGAGGCCTAGGACACTGCCCTTTCACGGCGGCAACAGGGGTTCGAATCCCCTACGGGACGCCAAGCACCATAACCCATTGAAAATAAACCACTAAATTTTTGTCATCCCGCTGATGTGACATACGCTTGTGACACACGCGGGAAGTCAAAATGGGATTGTGCTCTTTCATCGAACGGCGTCGGCGGCTTTACTATTTCCGGATCCGTTTACCATCAGATATTGCACAGGTTCTGCAACGAACTCATGTGATCGCCTCGCTCGGAACAAGCGATCCCGCGGCGGCAAAAGCGCGCAGCGCGATTTTCTATTTGGTCTTAACACATTTTCTGACGACAATACGTCTCAGGATGTTGGACGACCACCACATTGATGGGCGGAATGAGACTGCGGCGGCGAAGCTGGTGCGCGCGGCATTTGAGCTTGGTCAACATTATCAGGCGGACGTCGAAAGGATTCGGCGTGCGTATGACGCTGAGCTGCGGGATCTGATTGAGAATGTTCGTGCCGAATGGAAGGGCGGGTCAGATTTAGGCGGCGCCCAGATGGCCGGAGGCGCGCGGAGCGTCGATATATTGGCGTCTTTGATGAGGAAGGTGCCTGAAAATTCAGCTTTTGAATCGGCGGCATCGTCTGCATCGACAGGATCGCTGCCATCACGGCCGTCGGATATTTGCGGGACGGTTGATTTGCAAAATTATTTAGGGGCACTGACTGTCGCTTCACGGTCGGATTATCCATTACGACATGGCGGCGGATCATGGCGCGACCATCTGGACGCATTTTATCGGGACAAACCTGGCCTCACGGATAAGACGCGGTGGAGCTATGAGCAGGCATTCACGGCATGGGCGGATCTGATTGGCGCGAAGCCGATCAGCGAGATCCGGCGGTCTGATGTGAAAATTTATGCGGATTATCTACGTGATCGGCCGAATAAGCATGGAGGCCAACTCCATCACAAATCGATTCTGCGCAGTTTAGGTCACGTCAAGAGTTTCATGCGCTGGGCCGTCACGGCGGGTTTGGCGCCTGATGATCGATTTGAGGCCGTCCAGGCTCGGAGTTTGACCTCCACGGAGCGCCTGTCTGGACCATCGCGGCGAGCGATTACCGATATCGAGCTGAACTGTTTGTTTCATTCATCCATCTTTGTGTCGCCGCGGTCTGATGAGGATTGGGCGATGAGGTGGTTTTTGGCGATCGCGGCGTTGAGTGGTGCACGGACAGAGGAAATTGCCCTTGCGCCAGCGACCTTGGTGCAACTCGGCGGTATTGACTGCATCGATTTACGAAATGTTGGTCGCAAGACCTGCGCCGCGCCACGATTGATCCCGGTAATACCGGAACTTGCGAAAATGGGCCTTCGGGAGTGGGCGGGAGAACAATCGGCTCGAGGATATAGTTTGGTTCAGTCTTCCGGGGTGCCGCGGAATGCGGCCGCTTGGTCAAAACGACTGAATCGGTTTTTGAACGCCAATGTGGCCGATGACCCTGGCTTGGTTCTGTACTCATTGAGGCATGCGTTTCGCCAAATGCTGCGTGCTTCGGGAATTGGCGATGAATTGGCCGACAAGGTGTTTGGTCACTCAACCGGAAAGGTTGGTGCGCGCTATGGGCGCGATCTCAGCGTCCAAGAGGCGCGGCTATTTATCGAGCGTGTCCGCGCCCCGGTCGATATGAGTCATTTATGGCGACTTGCGGGATAAGGGGGGTTAACATGGGTCAGTTAAAATTATCCGGATTTAAGTGCCGAAATTCTCCGACCACGTGTGCCGCTTCTAATATACCGATCAGATTTAATATATCGGTTAAGGATGCGGCTTATTTTAACCAAGGGCTGGCTGATAATTTATGGGCGGGACTTATGGCGCTCGGCTATAAATTTATAAAAATAGATTTTTATAATCTCGGATTTAGGGTTCGTATAAATTTAAGGTCGTCAGGCGACCCAGATGTTAAATTAGGAGATAAGGTAAAATCCAAACTTAATTTTATATTTAGCGATAATGCAGTTTTATGTTTTTATGGGATTTTAAATTTTCAGAGATTATATTTTATCTTATCCGGCGTAATCACTTCCGGATTTTGGGCTTGCCACCGGTTGTGGGCACTTAATGAGTGCTTAGCCAGCCATATTGGCGTATCCGCGCGTCACCGGATATCGAGCTTGGTATCCGATTATCTCGCCGTTGCGATTGGCGGGGAAGGGGGCTTCGATGGCTAGGCGTGGCAGTGAAACGCGCCGCTTGCCGGGGCAGGTCCTGGTGCGATTGACCAGCGAGCAAAATGCCGCAGTGGTTTCCCGAGCCCAAGCTGCGCGAGTGTCCACCGCGACGTGGTTACGGCGGTTGATTGCGGATGCCGTTGGCGTGGAGCGAGGCCCGGTGACGAGCAGGGCAATACCGCCGGCGATTGTTCTTGAAATCGCGCATCTGCGAGTAGCCGCCGGAGAGATCAGTGACGCGATCTATGACGCGGCCAAGGTGGTGCGCGAGCAAGGTTATGAGGATGATTACGCGGCGATCCGGTCGCGATTAGATGACGTTAAAAAAATTGTCCTCGAACTTGATCGATTGAAGGAAAAGCTATGGCCGCCAGCGGCGTGATTTCGGGCGCAACCAGGGGACCCGGTGGATCTGCCTTGGCGCGTCACCTCGCGGATAAGCGCGGCGTGCCCGAGAATGATATGACGCAACTGGGTGAGTGCCGTGGTATTGTAAGCACAACAATAGAAGATGCGATCATGGAGTTGACGCGCATCGTCTCCCATGCGGTCTCGCGCCAGTCGATTTATCATGTCCATGTCGATCCGGAGCAACCTTGGACGGAGCAGCAATGGGGTCGGTTCTGGATTTTGTTCGAAACTGAATTCGCGTTCGAACGGCAGCCTTTTGTCGAAGCGGTGCATGAAAAGCATGGGCGTGAGCATCGGCATCGGGCGTATTCCCGGGTTTGCCCTGCGGGCACGGTTATACCGCTTGATCATGATTATGCCCGTCGCGAGAAAATTGGCAGGTTGGTGGAATTCGAATTCGCCGGGCGACATGTGCCTGGCGCGCATAATCGGGCGGTCGTAGCGGCGTTGCGGCGCGCTGGGATTACGGATTGTGCGGATTCGATTGAAGCAGCGGGGCTGACCACGATACCCAAGCCGGTGGCCCGCATGACGCCCAAGCAACGGCATCAATCGGTAAACACCCGCATTGACCCGGTTGATGTTGCCAATGTGGCATTCCGCGTTTGGCGACAAAGTCCAACCGAAAGATTGGTCGAGCATTTTGCCTTGGAGGGACTTTGTCTCTGCCAAGGGGACCGCGTGCCGGTTCTCGTCGATCTGGCGGGGGGTGTGCATAGTCTAACGCGTGTCATCGGCTGGGCGAGTGCTGCAGCGGGTCAGCGGATACGGGCAGCCGACGTGGTTGCACGGATCACTGATCTTTCTCTTTTACTGATATCAAACCAAGGAGCCGACTATCATGACCGAAACGACCCAATCGAATATTCTTCGGATCTGGACGCCCAAGATCATGCTTCACCTGCTGAAATACGTGGTTTCGGCGGAGCGGCGGCAGATTCGAGAAAAGGTGGTGAGAAACATCGATCAGCGAGGTTTGAACCTAACGGATGCGGCAACGCTGGAAACGTTCGCGAATTCGGAGACTATCAAGGTGCAGATGCAAAATCTTCTGACACCGAGACCGGGCGAACGGAGCAATTTGGACAAAATACTCGATTTTCTCGAGGTCCTGGCTCGGTCCAACAAAGAAATTCTCGACGGTCAGGCCCAACTGGCCGAGCGGTTGGCCGAAGTCGAATTGCAGATTTCCGCACTGAACGCCTTCTCTCCGAGGGCCCTCTCGCACGAAAAATCGAAGGACTCTCAATGCTGATCGACATTCTGGATCCGGGTGTTCGAATGCGCAGGCAGAGCGAGGAGCTGCGGGTTGAAGCCATGCTCAATCAAACCGGATTTGCATCAAAGTTGGCAAGGGTTGAGCGGTTGATCAGGCCGCTCCTCGATACGATTTTGCGGATGGCCAAGCCGATATTTGGCTCGACCGTGGTTAATGATCCACCATGTTTGGCAGGTGGGCAGTCTGGCCCCGATCACCAAGCCGAATTCAGCCATGATTTTGGGCCATAAGGTTGATGGGTGGGTAACGCTTGAACTTCGGCGCAGTCGGCGCGGTGCCTTGAACCGCTTGTACCAGCGCAGTGCTGGGGCGGGCTGTCCGAGGCGCTGATGGCAACAGAAATGAGCCGGATGGTTATTGGTATAGCATGTATCAACGGTGCATGATCTCGTAGTAATTTTATGAAGTGAAAAGCAGGCGGACATAGGTCACTTTTAAGCCCGGCACCAAGCCTGCATGTGTTTCGGCAAGGGCCGGTTGGTCCGAAAGGATCCAAAATCGCGCGTTGCGCCGTCTCCTTCCCGATCCCCCTCGCATCATCGCCTGCCTCGCATTTTCGTTTGCCACGCGAATAAAGCGTCCGGTATGGTGGGTGCGAGAATTATTCGATTCCGCCGCGCTGACCGGGAGCCTGATGAATCATTTAATCGACATTAATGCGCAGGCGGACACGCTTTACGTGTTCTTATTCACCGATATTGAAGGCTCCACGCAGCGCTGGGTGCGCTATCCGGCGGCGATGGGGGCGGCGATGGCGCGGCATGATACTCTGCTGCGCGAGGGGGTGGCGGCTTCGGGCGGTGCGGTGTTCAAGACCACGGGCGATGGTGGTTGCGCGGTGTTTGCGCGGATCGAAGCAGCGCTGACGGCGGCTGCTTGGTTGCAGACGCGCTTGGCCCGTGAAGATTTTGCGGCGGTGGGCGGCTTAAAATGCCGCATCGGCGTGCATTGCGGGCCGGCTGAGTTTCGGGATGATGATTATTTTGGCCTGACCCTGG
>JAKBBY010000058.1 GCA_021808315.1 Pseudomonadota bacterium
AACCGGGGCTGGTTGAGGATGAACACGCACGCACCCGCATTCCAGGGCGCAAAGAAGCAACTCCAGGCATGTTTGGCCCAGCCGGGTGAGGAGATGTTCAAATGAATATCGCCTGGCTGCAGGCCGATCCAATACATCGTGGATAGGCTGCCCACCGGATAGGAGCGGTGGGTGTGCAGCACCAGTTTTGGCTTGGCGGTGGTGCCGGAGGTGAAATAAAGCAGCAGATCATCATCCGGCGCGGTGGGGGCTGATGGGGTAAAAGCCGGGCTATGGGGTGCGATATTGTAGCGTGTAGTGCCATCGACGTGATCATCACTCACGATAATTTTTTGATAATCGCCCGCCAGATGCTCGAATTTTTTGAGATGCTCTGGGGTGGTGATCACCGCGCGGGCATGACCGCGATCAAGCCGGTCTTGCAGTTCATCGGGCGTGAGCAAGGTGGTGGCGGGGATCACCACGGCACCGATTTTCATGCTGGCGAGCATGATTTCCCAAAGTGGTGCGATATTGCCCAGGAGCAGAATGATCCGATCGCCCTTGGTGATGCCGTGGCTGAGCAGGAAATTGGCCGCTTGATTTGAGCGCGCCCGCATCGCGGCGAAACTGATTTTTTCCTCCCTAGCGCTGGGGGCATCGATGATCCAGAGGGCGGGCTGGTCGCGGTAGGCAGCGTCGGTTGCGAGCACGGCATCGAACCAATCCAGCGCCCAGTTGAAATGTTCTGGATCGGGCCAGCGGAATTGGCGCATCGCCGCATGATAATCGGTGCGCAGCGACAGCAGCAGGGCGCGGGCTTCACTGAAGCTGGTCATAGCGGCCTCCGTTAGGGGGTTGCGGGGTCCAAGCCGAGTTCGTCATGGCCGAGGGACGCGAAATATGGATCAAGCATCGCGTCCGGTACCTGATTGAGGGTCGCGGGTTGCCAGCGTGGTGCGCGGTCTTTGTCGATCACCGCAGCACGCACACCTTCGGCGAAATCATGGCTCGCCATACAGCGCAGGGCGAGCCGATATTCTTGATCGAGGCAGGCTGGCAAACCAGAGAGGGTTGCCGCGCGGCGCAGGGCGCGGAGCGTTAATTTAAGGGCGCTGGGTGATTGGCTGCGGATGGTGGCGGCGGCGGCTTGGGCGGCTGGTTCGGCACTGGTTTCGAGATTGCTCAGAATATCTTCCACGCGATTGCCCTGATAGCAGCGCGCGATCCAGGTCTGTGCAGCGCCAAGCGCGCTGGGCGGCGGCATAATTTTGGCCCGCGTGATCCGGGCGATAATATCATCGTGGCTGGTGGCGGCTTCAAGATCAGCAATCAGTGCGGGAATGGAAGCTGCATCGATCATCGCGTCCGCAAGATTGAGCAGCAGCGCATCAGCGCCGGTGAGGCGAGCGGCGGTGAGTGCGGCATGGGTGCCGAGTTGATTAGGGGCGCGAGCGAGCAGGTAAGTGCCGCCAACATCGGGGATGAAGCCGATCCCGACTTCAGGCATGGCGAGGGTGGCGCGCGCGGTGACGAGCCGGTGACTGCCATGGGCGGAGAGGCCGATGCCGCCGCCCATCACGATGCCATCCATGATCGGGATATAGGGTTTCGGGAAGGACGCGATGCGCGCATTCATCCGATATTCGATGGCGAAAAACCGTTTGGGCAAGTTTAAATCATGGGATTTTGCAGCATCATAGAGGCTGCGAATATCACCCCCCGCACAGAGGCCACGTTCACCCGCGCCATCGACAATCACGGCGAGCACCGCTGGATCGTCGGCCCATTGCGCCAAGGCGGCGTTAATTTCGCTGACCATATCGATGGTGAGCGCGTTGAGGGCGCGCGGGCGATTGAGCGTGATGCGACCGATTGAGCCGGTGATGCGAACGAGCAGATCAGGGCTGGTCATGCGTTGCTCGCCAGCAGGCTGCGGGCGATGATGACGCGCATGACCTCGTTAGTGCCTTCGAGGATTTGATGCACGCGCAAATCGCGCACTAATTTCTCTACCCCGTAATCAGCCAAATAGCCGTAGCCACCGTGAAGTTGCAGCGCCTGATTAGCGACATCGAAACCCGTATCGGTCGCCATGCGCTTGGCCATGGCACAAAGGGCTGTGGCGCGCGGGTCGCGCCGGTCCATCGCGGCGGCAGCGTGCCAGAGGAAAATGCGGGCCGCTTCCAAAGTGGTTGCCATATCGGCGATGCGAAATTGCAGGGCTTGGAATGAGGAGAGGCTTTGGCCGAAGGCGGTGCGTTCGCGCAAATAAGGGATGGTGCGATCAAGCGCCGCTTGCGCGCCACCGAGCGAACAGGCACCGATATTCAAGCGGCCACCATCAAGCCCGCTCATGGCGATGCGAAACCCCTCCCCTTCTGCGCCGATCCGATGATGTTCGGGAACCCGCACCTCATCCATGATCACTTGGCGCGTGGGTTGCGCATTCCAGCCCATTTTGCGTTCATTGGCACCAAAGCTGAGACCTTTGGCCGATTTCGGGATTAAGAAGCACGAGACGCCGCGCGCGCCATCGGCGCTGGTGCGGGCCATCACCAAATAAAGATCGGTCGCACCGGCCCCGGAGATGAATTGTTTGACGCCTGATAACAAATAATCCGAGCCATCGCGCACCGCCTTGGCTTTCAGGGCAGCGGCGTCTGAGCCGGAGCCGGGCTCGGTCAGGCAATAGCTGGTCAGCTGCTCCATGCTGGTTAGGCTTGGCAAAAATTCTTGGCGCTGTTCGGCGGATCCGTACCGATCAATCATCCAACTGACCATGTTATGGATCGAGATATAGGCGGAAATCGCGGGGCAGCCGGTGGCGAGGGCTTCGAAAATCAAGGCGGCTTCGAGCCGACCGAGACCGCTGCCGCCAACATCATCGCGTACATAGATGCCGCCCATACCGAGGGAGGCGGTGGCGCGGATAACATCAAGCGGGAAATGCCGCTTTTCATCCCATTCCAGCGCGTGGGGCGCGATATGCTCGGCCGCGAAATCGTTCGCCATGTCGCGGATGGCGCGCTGCGCCTCAGTCAAATCGAATTGCGGGTCGCTTTCGGGGCTGCTTGTCATCCGATGAGTTTCCAACAGAGCGTTAATTATGGGGCATGCCGTGCGGGACGATGGTTTTAACGATGGAGTGATCCAAGGCTTCGAAATCATCGTAGCCGATGGTTTTATACAGATCCGCGCGGGTTTGCATGGCATCGAGCATGTTTTGCGCGCCGCCATCCTGGGCGATGGCGTGATAGAGTTTTTCGACGGCTTTGGCGGAAACCCGCAGCGAGGTAACCGGCCAAATCACCATACGATATCCCATCGCCTCGAATTCATCCTTGGTGAAGAAAGGCGTTTTGCCAAATTCGGTCATGTTGGCGAGCAAGGGCGCGCCGTTCATCCGGGCGGCGAATTCGCGGAACATGTCAGCACTGTGCAGCGCTTCGGGGAAAATCGCGTCAGCGCCAGCGGCGAGGTAATGTTTGGCGCGCGACACCGCGCCATCAATCCCTTCGCTCGCGGCAGCATCGGTGCGGGCGATCAGATAGAGATGCCGACGCGCTGCGGCAGCGGCGGCGATTTTCGCCGCCATGTCATCGGGATGGGCGAGTTTTTTATCGTTCAAATGGCCGCATTTTTTGGGCAAAATTTGATCTTCGATATGCACAGCGGCGGCACCGGCATCCTCGAAGGCGCGAACCATGTTCATCACGTTCAGCGCTTCGCCATAGCCGGTATCGCCATCGACCAGCACGGGCAGGCCCGAGGCGCGGCTCACTTGGCGGATGAAAAAACACACCTCATCGACGGTGATGATGCCAAGATCAGGCAGGCCCATTGAGGCAGTCATCGCGGCGCCGGAGAGATAACAGGCCTCGAACCCGGCATTGCGCGCTTGCTGGGCGGCGAGGCCGTTATGCGCGCCGGGGATGCCCAAAATGCCGGGCCGGGCCAGCAAGGCGCGAAACCGGTCGCCCGCTGGTGCTTGGGGGAGGGATGCGGCGGTGAGATAGGTCATGGGCGTCTTTCACCCGCGCTGAGCGAGCGGGATGGCAGGGCGGTTTTCGGGACCGACATAATTGGCGGCGGGGCGGATGATTTTATTGTCGATCCGCTGCTCGATCACGTGGGCGGACCAGCCGGTGGTGCGCGCAATCACAAAAAGTGGGGTAAACATGGCGGTTGGCACGCCCATCATGTGATAAGAGACCGCGCTGAACCAATCGAGATTGGGGAACATTTTTTTAGCGTCCCACATCACTGTTTCGAGCCGGGCGGCGATGTCGAACATTTTGGTGTTGCCCGCATCTTTCGAGAGTTTTTCAGCGACCCTGCGGATCACCACGTTGCGGGGATCCGCGATGGTATAGACTGGGTGACCAAAGCCGATAATGACTTCGCGGGCTTCGATCCGCCGGCGAATATCAGCCTCGGCTTCATCGGGCGTGGCGTAGCGTTTTTGCACCTCGAAGGCGAACTCGTTCGCGCCACCATGTTTGGGACCGCGCAAGGCGCCGATGCCGCCGGTGATGGCGGAATAAATGTCCGAGCCGGTGCCCGCGACCACGCGCGCGGCGAAGGTGGAGGCATTGAATTCATGCTCGGCATAGAGGATCAACGAGGTGTGCATAGCGCGCACCCAGTCGGGCGAGGCGGGCTTGCCGTGCAGCAGATGCAGAATATGGCCTGCAATGGTGGTATCGTTTGTTTCGACATCGATGCGCTTACCATTCGTTGCGAAATGATACCAATAAAACAACATCGAGCCGAGCGAAGCGATCAAGCGATCCGCGATGTCGCGTGCGCCGGCATGATGATGGTCCGGCGGTTCGGGGAGGGCGCAGCCAAGTGCGGACACGGCGGTGCGCAACACATCCATCGGGTGGGTTGCGGCGGGGAGCGCTTCGAGCACCCGGCGCACGGCATCGGGGATGCCGCGCAGGCTGCGCAGCTTGGCCTCATAGGCGGCAAGCTCAGCGCGGTTGGGCAGGGTTTCGTGGATCAGCAGATGGGCGATTTCCTCGAAGCTGCAGCTCTCGGCAATATCGAGAATGTCATAGCCGCGATAATTCAAATCATTGCCGGTGCGCCCGACGCTGCATAACGCGGTGTTACCCGCCGCAACGCCGGAGAGAGCGACCGATTTTTTCGGTTTGAATGGGGTGGTTTCACTCATGATTGCGCTCCTTTCAGGCCCCGGCGATCAAAAAATACCCGGCTTGCCATGCTGCACGGCATTGGCCGGTAGCGCGACATTGAGCCGGTCTAGCTCACCGGCGGGCAGATCGGGCAGTTCTTGCACCGCTTCGAGGAAACGGGCGGATTCGCGCGCGCTGATGATGCCATCAGTCAAGGTTTCGAATTTGCGGATATAATCGGCGCGTTCGAACGGGTGGGCGCCGAGCGAGTGGGCGTTCGCGACGGCGAGTTCATCGATCAGCACCGAGCCGTTATTAAATTCGATTTCGACACGTCCGCCAAAGGCTTTTTCTGCCGGATCAACCGCGTGGTAGCGTTGGGTCCAGACTTTGTCTTCAGTGGTGCTGATTTTATGCCAGAGCGCCACAGTGTCGGCCCGCTGGGCGCGCTTGGGGGCGTAGCTATCGACGTGATGCCAACGACCATCCTGCAAGGCGACCGCGAAAATATACATGATCGAGTGATCGAGCGTTTCGCGCGAGGCTTTCGGGTCCATTTTTTGCGGGTCATTGGCGCCGGTGCCGATGACGTAATGGGTGTGGTGCGAGGTGTGGATGGTGATGTGCTTGATCGCCGCGAAATCGGTGATTTTTTCGCGCATGCGGAACGCGAGATCGATCAACGCTTGGCTTTGATATTCGGCGGAATGTTCCTTGGTGTAACTATCCATGATCGCGCGCTTGGCCTCGCCTTTTTCCGGCAAAGGCACGTGATAGACCGCGTCTTTGCCGCCGAGCATCCAGGCGATCACGCTGTCTTCACCCTCATAAATGGGGCTGGGCGCCCCCTCGCCGCGCATGGCACGATCCACCGCTTCAATCGCGAGCTTGCCGGCATGGGCGGGTGCATAGGCTTTCCACGAGCTGATTTCGCCTTTGCGCGATTGGCGGGTGGTGAAGCTGACATGCACCGCCTGTTGCACGGCTTGGAAAATCACCTCGGGCTTGAGGCCGAGCAAGGTGCCAATGCCGGCGGCCTGGGCCGGGGCGAGGTGGGCGATATGGTCTTTTTTCCATTCATGCAGGCAAATGGCGCGGACCAGATTGATTTGGATTTCATAGCCGGTGGCGATGCCACGGATCAGATCACGGCCGTTGCGCTCCATCGATTGCGCGACGGCGAGGATCGGCGGGATGTTATCGCCGGGATGGGAATAATCGGCAGCGAGGAACGTGTCGTGATAATCAAGTTCGCGCACCGCCGTGCCATTGGCCCAGGCCGCCCATTCGGGGCTGACGGTTTTGCGGCCCGGCACGCCAAACACCGTTGCACCGCCGCGCCGACTATGCGCCAACGCCATGTCCCGCGCGGTGATCACCGGCCCGCGATTGACCGAGGCGATGGCGACGGCGGCATTATCGATGATGCGGTTGATGATCATGCCGGTGACATCGCGCGGCACGGCGACCTTATCGGCGGCGACTTGGGCGATTTTCCAGGCGAGTTGGTGATCGCGGGTAAGGTCGGATTTGGAGGGGTGGACGCGAACTTCGTGCAATTTCATGGCGTTATTCTACTTTCGACAAGGCCGGACTCGGGACGGTTTGGACGCGCAAATAATGAATTATCGTGCAGGATGAGCAAAGAAAACGCGAAAGGCAAGACCGGGCAGAGCAGACCGGCCCCGCCCGGCTTGGATGGCTGTGGGGCTAAGTTGGGGCGGCGGCGGCGAGGCGGGCGCGCATCGCTTTTTTATCAAGCTTGCCAACAGAGGTTTTATCGAGCGCCTCGACGAACACCACCCGATCCGGCACGGCGTAGCGGGAGATTTCACCACTATCCGCGCGGATGCGGACATGGGCTTTGATCGCTTCCGCATCCGGCTCGCTGCCGGGGCGGGTTACCACGAAGGCCACCGGGCGTTCGCCCCAGCGCTCATCGGGCACACCGACCACGGCGACTTCGGCGATGGCGGGATGCTGGAGAATAATATCTTCGATGCCGAGTGAGGAGACCCATTCGCCGCCGGTTTTCACCACGTCCTTCAAGCGATCGACGATGTGCAGCGTGCCATCCGCATCGAGCACGCCAAGGTCACCGGTATGGAGCCAGCCGCCGCGCCAGAGCGCTTCGGAGGCGTCTGGATTGCCGGCATAGCCGGGGGTGAGATAGGGCGACCGGGTCACGACTTCGCCGATCGATTTACCGTCATGCGGGAGGTCGTTCATGTTATCATCGACGATGCGCACTTCAACGAACACTGCGGGCAGGCCCGCGGCGATGCGGGTGGCGATTTCGGCCTCGCGGCGATCCGGAGCGGCATCGAGACGGGTGCCGCGCAATTGGGCCATGGTCATCAGCGGGCAGGTTTCCGACATGCCATAGCCCGAGAAAATATCGATGCCACGGGCCAGGGCGGCTTCGCAGAGGGCGCGCGGCAGAGCCGAGCCGCCGATGATCACGTGCCAACCCGAGAGGTCGATGCTGCTCGCGGCGGGGGCGGTAAGGATCATATGCATGATGGTGGGCACGCAATGCGAAACGGTGACGCGCTCGGTGGCGAGGAGTTTCAGCACCACTTCCGGCAGGAAACGCCCGACATAAACTTGCTGCATGCCCATCATGGTCGCGGCGAAGGGAAAGCCCCAGGCATGGACATGGAACATCGGGGTGAGCGGCATATAGACGTCTTCACGCGAGAAGCGGGCATTGAGGCCCGCCATCAGCAGGGTCGACATGATCGCCAGCGTGTGCAGCACGATCTGCCGGTGGCTAAACATCACCCCTTTGGGCAGGCCGGTGGTGCCGGTGGTGTAGAAGGTGGTGGCCTGGAGATTCTCATCGAAATCGGGGAAATCATACTGGGACGGTGCGCGGGCGAGCAGGGATTCGTATTCCCCGGCGAAACCCTCGGGCACTGCCGTGTCGGTGGCTGGTTGATCGCTCAGGAGCACCAGATGGCGCAATTTGGGCAGGCGTGCGCGGATGGCGGCGAGAATGGGTAGGAAATCCGTATGGATCAGCAGGATTTCGGCGCCACAATGATCGAGCGTGTAGGCGATTTGTTCGGGGCTGAGGCGGATATTGGCCGTCATCAGCACGCAGCCGGACATCGGCACCGCGAAATAGGCTTCGAGATAGCGGTGGCTGTCCCAATCCATCACCGCGACGGTGGTGCCCATGGTCGCACCCAGCGTGGCGAGCGTGCCGGCGAGGCGATGCACACGCTCGGCGAATTGCGGGTAGGTAAAGCGCTGCTCGCCGCGATAGACGATCTGGCGCTGACTGGCCTGGGCCAGGGGCATTTTCAGGATCTGTTTAATCAGCAACGGGTAATTATTGGGCAAAATGGACAGGGTCATGGCTTTCCTCCGGTTGCGGCCTATTGGATAGGAGCGTATCGGAATCGTCAATCCTGCGCCGGAATTGGCTCCGGCGCGATAACCGCGAGGGGAAAATTGATGGCTGATTTGAAGAGTTTGTTTGATTTGACCGGCAAGCGCGTGCTGATCACTGGGGGATCACGCGGGTTGGGGTTGCAGATTGCCGAAGCCTTGGGTGAGTTTGGGGCGACGATTGCGATTTCCGCGCGCAAGACCGATGAGCTTGAGGCGGCGGTGGCGCATTTGGCCAAATTGGGCGTGAAAGCAACCGCGCATGCGGTGGATTTGGGCAAGGCCGAGGGGCCGAAGGCGCTGGCCGATGCGGTGTTGGACACGCATGGCACGATTGATGTGCTGGTGAATAATGCGGGCGCCACCTGGGGTGCGCCTGCGACGGATGTGACGCCGGAGGCCTGGGCGCGGGTGATCAATTTGAACGTCACCAGCCTGTTTTTTCTGACCCAGGAGATTGCCCGGCGCTCGATGATCCCGCAGCGGGCCGGGAAGATTTTGAACATCGCCTCGATTGCGGGGTTGCGGGGGCATCATCCCGATATTACCGGCACCATCCCCTATAACACCTCGAAAGGCGCGGTGGTGAACATGACCCGCGCGCTGGCGGCAGAATGGGGGCCGCATAATATTACCGTGAACGCGATTGCGCCCGGATTTTTCCCCTCGAAAATGACCAAGGGGTTGCTCAGCCAATTCGAAGAGCAGGTGATTGCCAAAACACCGCTCGGCAAAATTGGCAATGATGCTGATTTGAAGGGTGCCGCCTTGCTGTTTTGCACGGCGGCTTCGGGCCATATTACCGGGCAGATCCTGGCGGTCGATGGCGGGACGATGGTGGTTTAGCACAGCGCCGGACGGGGGCTTGGTCGCGCTCGTCCGGTTTTTTGTGACTTGCAGGTAACGATTTACCCATCGAGGCGTTTGGTTTGCGAGCGTGATGAGATGATATCGTTTTGCTTAGGTAAAATCGAACACGCGGCCGGCTCTGCCGATTGGCACTTGGATACACCGCAATCCGCAATGCGGGCGCGCGCAATTCAGGGGCATTTTTTGGAGCTGGCGGGCTGGGTTTTTGGCGGCGCGGACCCGGCGCAGGCGATTGTGGTTTATGCGCCGCTTTTGCATCGCGCACCGCTGGTGATTGGCGGATTGCATCCGCGCGCCGATGTGACGGCGGCGTTGGGTTGCCCGGCGGACACGCCGACCGGGTTTCGCGTGTTCGTCAATTTGCTGGGGTTGCGCGATGTCGGGGTGATTGAGATCGGCGTGGTGGCCGCCGCGCAATGGCCAGCGTTTTCGCAGGATTCGCGCTATTTGGCGAAAAGCTTCATCACGCTGGCGCGCCTTGATCTCAGCATCGTCTATGATGCGGCGCCGGTTGCGGGGGCGGCGCCACTCTTTGTGACCTCGCTGGGGCGGTCAGGCAGCACAGCGTTGATGGGCGCGCTGGCGGCGCATCCGGCCGTGCTGGCACCGCGCCGTTATCCGTATGAGAGCAAATTACTGCAATATGCCCAACACGTGTTGGCGATGATGACCATGCCGAGCGCAGGCAGTGCGGGTTTGGACGGCGCACAGTTCATCGACACGCCTTATCTGGCGGCGACCAACCCGTTTGTGCAGCGGGATGATTATCCGGAAATTTTTGACTGGTTTGCCGAGGATGCGTTGGGATTTATCGCGCCGTTGCTGCGCGAGACACTATCAATGATGATCGCACGGCAAGCGCCACCCAAGCGGGCGGTGCGGTTCGTGGCCGAGAAACTGGTGCCGAACACCATGATGGCGAGCCTCGCCGAAGCGGTTTGGTCGGAGGCGCAGGAAATAATTCTGGTGCGCGATTTTGATGATTGGCTATGGTCGGCCCAGGGGTTTTCCGAAGCCAGCGGGCGATATTTTGGCCGCGATGCGGCGCCGGACCGGGTGATGGAGCAGGCAATCGCGGAATATGAAGCGTTTTTGGACTATGCGGAGCGGCGGGCTGGACGCGCGATGATTGTGGGGTTTGATGTGCTGATTGCAGGGCCTGACGCATTACAGCGTATTTGCGCAAGGCTGGGCCTCACCATGGATGCGGCGATGGTGACTTCGTTGCGAACCATTCCGCCGGGGCACGCGAATGCAAAGCGGCGCGATCCGGCGGCAGCGACCGATCTATCGGCGCGCTTTGCGCCGCGCGTGCAGCGCCTCACCGCCGGGTAGGTCAGCGGAGGTCGCGGCTGCGCAAGAACCGGGCGAAGGCGCGGAGCGAAATGTCGGATACGTGATGTTCGATGCCTTCGGCGTCTGATTCGGCGGTTTCCGGCGGCACGCCCAGGGCTTCGAGCAATTGCACCACCACGCGGTGGCGCGCGCGGGCGCGATTGGCCATGGCGTGGCCGGATTCGGTGAGAAACACGCCCCGATAAGGCTGCGCGGTGGCGAGGCCTTCGCGTTTCAGGCGGTTGATGCTTTTGACCGCCGTTGGGTGCGAAACGCCGAGACGGCGGGCGATGTCGATGGGGCGCGCTTCACCATGCACGCTCAGCAAATCGGCGATGAGTTCCACATAATCTTCGAGCAGGGCGACGGCTTGCGCCTCGCGTGCCTTGCCGAAACGCTGGGCCTGGGTGGGGGGCGAGGGCAAGGCGGGCTCGACCTGCAATTTTGATATCGTCATGCTGGGCGCTCCGATTGATGGGGTTGATTACACCCAAACCCGCGGAACGCCAACGCGGGAGCCGTGCGGTCTTGACCACATTAAAGCCAAGGCTATATTCTGTCGCATGGACATTAATTCGCCCGATCATGAGCAGGATGCGCAGTTTTTCGCGCGCCGACGCCTGACGATGTGGCCCCGGCGGGATCAATCCTCGGCCTTGACTGTGCTGTTCTGGGCGTTGCGATTGTACGTGGTGGTGATGCTTGCGATTGTGGTGATTGTGGTGCGACGGGCGGCGGGATGAGCGAGCCGCCGCACGCGGTTTTGGCGCCCGAGGATATTCAGCGCGCCCGCGACCGTCAGGCGATTGAGCAAAGCCGGGGGCGCGGTTTCATTGGCTTGCGCATGTTGATGCTGGTGCTCGGGCCGGGCGTGCTGGTGTTTCTGGGCGAAAATGATGCACCAAGCATGCTCTCTTACGCCGCGACCGGGGCGCAATTCGGCATCGGGTTTTTTCTGCCGTTTGTGCTCGTGACCTTTGCCATTGCCTGGGTGGTGCAAGAAATGGCGGCGCGGGTTGGGCTGGCGACCGGGCAGGGCCATGCGCAACTCATTTTTGCCCGATTTGGCCGGTTCTGGGGCGGGTTCGCCATGCTCGATTTGATTGCGGGCAATTTTCTGACCTTGGTGACCGAATTTATCGGTATTCGAGCCGGGTTGGGGTTTTTTGGCGTGGCCCCCGTGGTGGCGGTGGCCGGGACCCTTGCGGTGATGGCGTTGGCGATTTCCACCGCGCGCTATCGGCGTTGGGAGCAAATGACGCTGGGGCTTGCTTTGGGCAACGCGATTTTTCTGCCGGTGGCGCTGCTGGCCCATCCAAGCCTGCCCGCGATTGGCCAGGCCCTGCTCCGGTGGGGGCCGTTGCCGGGCGGGTTCAAGCCGAGTTCGGTCACGTTGATGATTGCCGATATTGGCGCGACGGTGACGCCGTGGATGTTGTTTTTTCAGCAAGGGGCGGTAACCGATAAAGGGCTAACCTTGCGCGATTTGCCCAGCGTGCGGCTGGATATTTTGATCGGCTCGGTTTTGGCGGCGCTGTTTGCGATGGCCGCGATCGTGGCGACCGCGCCGCTCTTTGCCCACGGGATTAGTGCGGGGAATTTTCAGGCCGCACAATTTGCCGAGGCGCTGCAACCTTATGTCGGGCCTATCGGGGCTTCGCTATTTGCGCTGGGGATTTTCGAGGCGGGGCTGGTGGCCGCGATTACCATTGCCACCGCCTCGGCCTATGCGTTTGGCGAGGTGATTGGCCATGCGCATAGTTTGAATAACCGGTTGCGCGATGGTTGGTTATTCTATGGCGTGCTGCTCGGCTCGGCGGTGCTGGCGGGGCTGTTGACGCTGCTCCCCGGTGCGCCGCTGGAGGAGATTGTCATTCTGGTCAATGTGGTGGCGACGCTGGCGATGCCACCGGCTTTGCTGTTTCTGCTGGTGATGGTGAATGATCGGGCGCTGATGGGTGCGGCGCGCAATGGCGTGCTCGGTAATGTGGTCGGCATTGGGGTGACGGTGTTTTTGATCGGCTGCGGCCTAGCGTTTGGCGCGTCGGTGGTGGCACCGAGCTGGTTCAACTAGCTTTGCGCTTGAGGTCAGGCAGGAACAGCGCCGCAAAGCCGAGCATCGGCAGGAAGGCGCAAAGCTGATACACCGCCCCAATCCCTGACCAATCCGCCATCACCCCCAACGCTGCCGCGCCAACACCGGCGATGCCGAAAGCGAGGCCGAAAAATAGGCCGGACACCGCACCGATGCGCCCTGGCATCAGCTCCGTTGCATAGACCAGAATGGCGGAAAAGGCGGAGGAGAGAATCAGCCCGATGACCACGCTGAGCAGAATGGTAGCGGTGAGGCCGACATAGGGCAGCGCGAGGGTGAAGGGCAGCACGCCGAGGATCGACACCCGGATGACCGCGCGCCGCCCGATGCGATCGCCAATCGGTCCGCCAATCAGGGTGCCGAGTGCGGCGGCGCCGAGGAAAATGAACAGATCGATTTGCGCTTCTTTGATCGAGAGGTGGAAACGATGGATCAGATAGAAGGTGTAGTAGGAATTGAAGCTGGCGAGATAGACGAAT
>JAKBBY010000059.1 GCA_021808315.1 Pseudomonadota bacterium
AAATCTTGCGCGGCGCGGCGGGAGCGCCGCCTGCCTGGGCGGTGTTTGACCCGATTTGGTATTGCCAAACCTATCCGGACGCCGCCCGCGCTTGCGCTGACCCTTCACGCGACGCACTCACCTATTACTTGGACTTTGGTGCCGCCGCCGGCCATAGCCCTACGCTGTATTTCGATGAGAATTTTTACCGCCGCACCTACCCCGATATCGCCGCCCTGATCGCCCAGGGCGATTATCAATCTGGCTTTGATCATTATTGCCAGCGCGGCTACCGCCAATTATCGCCGCTGTTATTGTTCGATGATGCGCATTACGCGGCGTTGTATGAGGATATGAGCATCGAGAATTTAGAGCGGCATCATTGCTATGGCCGCTATGATCATTGGCTGAAATCTGGGCAATTCGAGAATCGGCAGGCGCATTTTCTGTTCGATCCCGGCTATTACCGAGCCCGCGCCGAAGCGGCAGGGGCGGACAAAGCCGCGCTTGAGCGCCTCGGCCCGTTTGGATTTTATCTGCACGCTCTCGATACAGGCTCGGCCTTTGCGCATCTGCCACCTTCGCTCTATTTCGATCCGCTCTGGTATATTGAGACCTATCCGGCAGCGCGTGAGGCGCTTGAGCAAGGCCGGGTTCGCTCTGCCTTGGAGCATTATCTGAGCTTGCCGATTGCCGGTGGGTATGATCCGGTGGCGGAATTTGTTGAGCATTTCTATCTGGAAACCTACCCCGATATCAGGCTCGCGGTAGAAGCGGGCCATTTACCCTCCGGCTACCGGCATTTCGTCCAGCACGGCGCGTTTGAATTACGCCGCCCGCGCGTGGACATCGATTTATTATACTACCGCGATGTTAATCCCCGCGTGGTGCATGATCTCAATAGCGGGCGGGTGCGCGATGCGTTTGCGCATTTGCGCAGCATCGGCCTACCCTTGCAGTTGGCCTATTGCCCACCCGAGCGAGCGCCCGATTTATCCGAAGCCACCGGCAAGACTTTATTTGCGCTGCGCGCACGCAACCAAATCGCGCTGTTTGCCCGCGATAAGCTTGATTTTTCGTTGAACGGGCAAGAGCCGCTGATCAGCGTGATCATGGTCGTGTACAATCAATTTGAGCTAACCCTGCAAGCCCTTTCATCGCTGCGGCAAAATTTTGCCGGCCCGGTTGAACTGATCCTGGTTGATAACGCATCGACCGACGATACCATGCGGATCACCAGCTATGTGCAGGGTGCTCTGGTGCTGCGCAACCAACAAAATCTCGGTTTCGTGCTCGCCTGCAACCAAGCCTTCGCGCAGGTGCGGGCGCCTTATTTATTGCTTCTCAATAACGATATTGAATTGGGCTACAGCGCCATTGCCAATGCGTTGGCACGGATCACGGGTGATCCGCAAATCGCCTCGGTCGGCGGTAAAATTCTGCGCAGCCATGGCCGCCTGCAAGAGGCCGGATCGATCATCTGGCAAGACGGCACCACAACTGGTTATTTGCGCGATGAACCAGCCTTGTTGCCGGAGGCAAATTTCGTCCGGGATGTCGATTATTGCTCCGGGGTGTTTTTACTATGCCGCAGCGATCTTGTTCGTGATCTCGGCGGCTTTGATGCCGATTACGCCCCCGCTTATTATGAAGAGGTTGATTTATCGGTGCGATTCCTGCGCGCAGGCTATCGCAATGTCTATGATCCCAGCGTGATGATTTATCATTTGGAGTTCGGCTCGGCGCGCAATGCGCAAGACTCACTCGCACTCATGCGGCAAAATCGGGCATTATTCCGCAGCAAACAGGCGGAATTTTTGGCGGCGCAACCGGCGCTGGCCAAGGGCGCCCAGCCCGGCGCTTCGGTGCGCGCCCGCCGTCGGGGCGATGCGGGCCGGCGCTTGTTGTTCATCGAGGACACCGTGCCGGTGCGCCGCCTTGGGTCGGGCTTTGTGCGCGCCAATGATGTTTTGCACGCGATTGTCGCCGCCGGGTGGCATGTTTCGGTTTTGCCGGTGAATGGCACGCGCCTTGATGTGATGAGCCTGCTCGGTGATGCACCTGAAACGGCTGAAATTCTCTATGACCGCACCATCTTGACCCTGCCCCAGCTGCTCGCCGAGCGCGCTGATTATTACGATATGATTTGGATTTCGCGCACCCATAATCTTGATCGAACCCTGCCCATTTTCCGCGCCGCCGGTATTGATCCGGCGATAACGCCCTTCATTCTCGATACCGAAGCCATCGAAGCCGCACGCTCAGCCGAACACGCCGCAATCCGGGGCGATGATTTTGACTTCAAGGCGGCGCTCAGCGCAGAATTCACCAATGCCCCTCATTGCCGTGCGGTCACCGCGGTCAATCAGGCTGAGGCCGATTTGCTCAGCGCCCATGGCATCGCGCCGGTCTCGGTGTTAGGCACAATCGGCCCGCTGCGCCCGACATTGCGCCGCTTTGATCAACGCGCAGGCTTGTTGTTCGTCGCGAGCATGCACCAATCGGACAGCCCAAATCTTGATGCGCTGCGCTGGTATGCCACCGCGATCATGCCTGCGTTAGTCAAATTGATGGGTGCCCAAACGCCAACCCTCTCGGTCGTCGGCTATCGCGCGCCGGCGCTGGATCTCAGTGAATTTTCAGCCCTGCCGCATATCGAGCTGCTCGGCCCGATTGATGATTTACAGCCGCTTTATGATGCCCATCGCTTGGTGGTCGCCCCCACCCGCTTTGCCGCAGGCACCCCCTATAAAATCTACGAGGCCGCGGGGTTCGGCGTGCCGTGCGTGGTTACTGATTTGCTGGCGCGCCAATTAGGCTGGCAGCATGACGTGGAGCTGATGAGTGCGCCGGTGGGTGATGCGGGCACGTTTGCCGCGCGCATCGCGTTCCTTTATCAATCGGGTCCGGCATGGTCTGCGGTGCGCAAGGACGCTCTGGCAAGGCTGGAGACGGAAAATAATGCCAAATTGTTTGAGGAAACGGTTCGCCGCGTGCTGGCGCAAGCAGAACAAGAAAGACAAAGGGAGCGGAAATGACATCGAACCACACATCATCAAGCCCAAACACCATCCCGACCCTGCTCGCCGCCCATCATGGCGCACGGGCCATCGGCGCGCCGGGCGAGCCCTGGCTGGATGGCGCGGGATTACAAAACATGGCGGGCATGATCGCCGCCGGGCTGAACGCGCATGGCATTGGCAGGGGAGATCGGGTGGCGCTGGTGCTGCCCAACGGCCCGTGCGCAGCAACCGCGTTTTTAGCCGTCGCTTATGGTGCCTCCGCCGCACCGCTCAACCCCGCCTACACCGCAGCCGAGTTTGAATTTTACCTGAGCGATCTGCGCCCCCACGCGATTATCATCGCCGAGGGTGAAACCGGGCCGGTGCTGGCGGTCGCAGCATCTTTGGCCATTAAACTCATTCGGCTCCGCCCGGTGATCGGTGGACCCGCCGGGCAATTCACCTTGGATTTCGCTTCCATGGCGCCAAGCCCAGCCCGCCTGCCAGGCCGCGCGCAGCCGAATGATGAAGCCTTGGTGCTGCACACCTCCGGCACCACCGCCCGCCCGAAAATCGTCCCGCTCAGCCAAGCCAATCTCGCCGCATCCGCGCGTCACATCGCAACCAGCCTCGCGTTAGGGCCGGATGATATTTGTTTGAACGTGATGCCGTTATTTCATATTCATGGCCTGGTGGCAGCCTGTTTGGCGTCACTGGCCGGGCAAGCCGGTGTCAGCTGCACGCCTGGCTTCAACGCTTTCAAGTTTTTCGGCTGGCTCGATGCCGTCAGGCCGAGCTGGTATACGGCGGTGCCCACGATGCATCAGGCGATTTTGCTGCGCGCCCGCGATACCGCATCGCCGGCGACGCTGCGCTTCATCCGCTCGTCCTCGGCGTCGCTGCCGCCACAAGTGATGGCGGCACTTGAGCAAAAATTCGCCTGTCCCGTCATCGAAGCATACGGCATGACCGAGGCGGCGCATCAAATGGCCTCGAACCGCCTGCCGCCGGGAGCGCGCAAACCCGGCTCGGTCGGTGTTGCCGCCGGGCCGGAAATCGCCATTCGCGGCAGCGATGGTTTTCTCCCAGCCGGGCAAGCGGGCGAGGTGGTGATCCGTGGCCCTAACGTCACGGCGGGCTATGCCAATAACCCAAAAGCCAATGAAACGGCCTTTATCGATGGCTGGTTTCGCACCGGCGATGAAGGCATGTTCGACGAAGATGGTTATTTATTTCTCACCGGTCGGCTCAAGGAAATGATCAATCGTGGTGGTGAAAAAGTTAGCCCATTAGAAATCGACGTTGCGTTGCTTGATCATCCATCGGTTGCCGAAGCGTGCTGTTTTGCCATTCCCCATGCGGTGCTCGGCGAGGAGGTTGCCGCCGTGGTGGTGCTGCGCGACGGCATGGCCGCGACGGCGCTCGATCTGCGCGAATTTCTGGCGGCCAAGCTCGCACCGTTCAAAGTGCCGCGCCAAATTGTGATCAACGATGCGATTCCCAAAGGCGCAACCGGCAAGGTTCAGCGCATCGGCATGGCGCAGCGTTTGGGATTGGGCTCCTGAGATGCCATCGATTTGCATTTTTGGCGCCGGTGCGATTGGCGGGTTGATGGCCGCGCGGCTGGAGCGGGCCGGGGTGAACACCGCAATTGTCGCGCGCGGTGCGCATCGTGCCGCCATCGAAGCGCGTGGCTTGGTGCTGCGCGATGCGACCGGCGAGCACGTGACCCATCCGCGCGTGGGTGATGCCAGCGCGTTAGGGGTGCAGGATTATGTGTTGATCACGCTGAAGGCGCAGGGGATTGAACCGGCCTTGCCGCAACTCGCTCCCTTGATCGGGCCAAATACCGTGATTGTCGCTGCGGTGAATGGCGTGCCTTGGTGGTATGGCTATGGGCTGCCCGCACCGTTTGCGGATCGGCGCGTCCACGCGGTCGATCCAACGGGCGCGGTCTGGGCGGCGTTGCCACCGGCGCAAGTGCTGGGCTGTGTTGTGTATCCGGCAGCGGAAATTGCTGAACCCGGCGTCATTACCCATAGCTATGGGGATCGGTTTGTGCTTGGAGAGCCTGATGGCACGCGCAGCGACCGCGCCGAGATCTTGGCGAAATTGTTAGTTACCGCCGGGCTGAAAGCGCCGGTGCGCCCGCGGATTCGCGATGATATCTGGGTCAAGCTCTGGGGCAACATGGCCTTCAACCCGATCAGCGCGCTCACCGGCGCAACGTTGGATCGGATCGTGGCCGATGGCGGCACGCGCGGCGTGGCGGCGGCGATGATGGCGGAGGGCCAAGCGGTCGCCGAGCGCCTTGGCGTGCGCTTTGCCATCGGGATCGACCAGCGCATCGCCGGCGCCGCGGACGTGGGCGCGCATAAAACCTCAATGCTGCAAGATTTGGAGCGTGGCCGCCCGATTGAAATCGAAGCCCTGCTCGGCGCCGTCGTTGAGATGGCCGGTTGGGTCGATGTGCCGATGCCAATCAGCAGCGCCGTCCTCGCTTTGGTGCGTCAGCGTGCAGGTTCACCCGGTGCGGATGGCCATGCCGAGCGCGAAAAATCCCGATAAAATCATGGAAATCGCACCGATATCGGGTCCAATCTTGGTCAGCGGCGCCGCCGGGTTCGTCGGTCGCACCGTCACCCAGGCGCTCGGCGCGGCGGGATGCTCGGTGGTGGTCGCGCTGCGCCGGTCGGGCGCGGCGTTGCCCGGTGCAGCGCGCGCCATCGACGCAGGGGATTTGGCCGCGCCCACCCCGGCGCTCTCAGCGTCGATGCGCGGTGTCTCGGTGGTGGTGCATGCGGCGGGCTTGGCGCACCGCACCGGCGTCGATCCGGCGGCGTTGGCAGCGGCGAATGTGACGGCGGCGGCGCGGGTCGCCGAAATTGCCGCTTCACGCGGCGTTAAACGGTTCATTCTGGTCTCCTCGGCGGCGGTGCATGGCAAGGCGCCCCCCGGCGTGGTGACCGAAGCCTCCGAGCCTGATCCGGATGATGCGTATGCCACAAGCAAGCTTGAAGGCGAGCAGGCGGTCCAGCGTGTGCTCGCGGGCACCGGCACCGAATTGGTCATCATCCGCCCATGCGCCGTGATCGGGCCGGGCTGCGCGGGCAATATTCCACGCCTCGTGCGCCTCGTTGCCCGCACGCCCCTATTGCCATTCGGGGCCATCGGTAATCAGCGCAGCTTCATCGCAATCGATGATCTGGCCGCCCTGATCGTTGCAGCGGCGCAAGCCCCACGGGCCGTGCCGGAAATTCTGCTCGCCGCGCATCCCGATCCCATCGCCACGCCGGACTTGATCCGCGCTTTGGCCGCCGGGCTGCAACGACGGCTGTTTCTCGCCCCCGTGCCCGCCTCGTGGCTTGGCCTCGCGGCCCGCGCCGCAGGGCAGGGGGCCGCTTGGCGCAGCTTTGCCGGCTCGTTTCGCGCGCACCCGGTCCTGGCGCAGCAACGGCTTGGTTTTACGGCACAAACGCCCCTGGAAACCGCCTTCGCGGCAGCGGCGCGATCTGTGGTATTATAATACCACCACTCCGATCGCTTGACTATATCCTCGCTTTCCCCCATACGCCGCCGCGAGACATAATCTGTTGATGAGGTTCCGATGTTAAAGACCACAATCTCGCTGAAACCGTCCGAGGTGCAGCGAAACTGGGTGCTGATCGATGCCGAAGGGCTGGTGCTGGGCCGCTTAGCCGCCCTGATTGCCACGCG
Organism: Pseudomonadota bacterium; assembly: GCA_021808315.1. Lineage (GTDB taxonomy): Bacteria > Pseudomonadota > Alphaproteobacteria > Acetobacterales > Acetobacteraceae > Acidiphilium. The sequence continues at coordinate 6,699 of JAKBBY010000059.1, forward strand.
CCTGCGCGGCAAGCACAAGCCGCAATTCACCCCGCATGTCGATTGCGGTGACCATATCGTGGTGGTCAATGCCGAAAAAGTGCGGGTGACCGGCAAAAAGCTCGATCAGGACGTGTTTTATTACCACACCGGCTATCCGGGTGGCATCAAAGGCCGAACACTGGGTCAACGCCTCGCCGGCGCGCATCCTGAGCGGGTCATCGAAAAAGCGGTCGAGCGCATGATCACGCGGGGACCGCTGCAGCGCCAGCAAATGAAGAATCTCCATATTTACGCAGGTGCCGCGCACCCGCACACCGCACAGCAGCCGGTCGCATTGGATGTCGGCGCGCTTAACCGCAAGAATCGGAGGGTTTGAGTATGTCGGGGACCGCAACGCTCGCCGATCTGAAATCAGTGGTCACCACTGAGACCACGGCGCCGGCCACCGGGCCGAAATATGAAGTCAAGCGCGATGCGCTGGGCCGCTCCTACGCCACGGGCCGCCGCAAGGATGCCGTTGCACGGGTTTGGATTAAGCCGGGCAAAGGCGAAATCATCATTAATGGCCGCAAAGCCGCGCAATATTTCGCGCGTCCGGTGCTGCGCATGCTGATCACCCAGCCCTTTCTGGTCGCCGATCGCTATAATCAGTTCGATGTGATGGCAACCGTCACCGGCGGCGGCCTCTCGGGCCAGGCAGGTGCCGTGCGCCATGGCATTTCACGCGCGCTCACCTATTATGAGCCGGATTTGCGCGGCATTCTGAAAGTCGCCGGGTTCCTCACGCGCGATCCGCGCACGGTCGAGCGGAAAAAATACGGCAAGGCGAAAGCCCGTCGGAGCTTCCAGTTCAGCAAGCGCTGATTATTGCAGCGTTTTCGTGCCAAGCAACCCCGGGCCTCTGGTCCGGGGTTTTTTGTTGGCCGCACCGATCATTGCGCGTCGTAATCAACCACCACGCCCGCACCATCGATGCGGGCCTGACAGGTCAGCACAAAGCCCGCTTTGATTTCCCAATCGGCGAGCGAATAATTCACCGCCATCGTTGCATGGCCGGTCACCACCCGCGCCCGGCAGGTGGCGCACATGCCGCCCTTGCACGCATAGGGCAAATCGAGCCCGGCGCGCAGTGCCGCATCCAGAATCGCCTCCTCAGGCCCAATCGGGATCGTATGGTGCTTGCCATCGGCGATCAGCGTGATCGTTACGGCATCGTTATCCATTGCGGGCGCTGCGGGGCCACAAGCGCGCGGCGCGCCGCCATGGCTGGAAACAAAGCGCTCAATGTGAATCGCCTCAGCCGCAACCCCATGCGCGCGCGCCGTGCTGTCCACAATCTCGATCATCGGCTCCGGCCCGCAAATAAATAAATCATCAATTCGGCCCGGTGCAGCGCGGCTCAGCAAATTTTCAATCCGCGCCGCATCCAGCCGCCCGTGCAGGATCGGAATATCCTGCTCCTCGCGCGACAGGATATTGAACAGCGCGAACCGGCCCAAATGACGATTTTTGAGGTCTTCCAGCGTCTCGCGAAACATGATCGCATCGGTGGTGCGATTGGCGTAAAACAAGGTGCAGCGACTCTCTGTCTCGCGCCCGAGCACGCTGTGCAAAATCGAGAGGATCGGCGTGATACCAGAGCCTGCGGCAAACGCGACCAGCTGGCGCGCCCGTGCTGGGTCCGGCGTCAGGCCAAACCGTCCGGTCGGCGTCATGACCTCTAACACATCGCCAATCCGGGCCTGATCGCACAAATAGCTTGACATCACGCCATCGGCGACGCGCTTGACCGCAATCCGCAGCTCAGCATCTTCAGGGGCCGCACAAATCGAATAAGCGCGCCGGTGCTCGGTGCCATCAATCACGTGGCGCAACGTTAAATATTGCCCCGGCGTGAATTGATAGGCATTACGTAGCGCTTCGGGCACATCAAAACACAGCGAAACCGCATTCCTCGCCTCTGGCGTGATGGCGCTGATGGCCAAAGAATGAAATCGGGGCGGGGCCATCAGGCAGCGATCAATGACATTTGAAATGATCGAACGGTTCGCGGCAGGCCATGCAGCGCCAGAGCGATTTGCACGGCGTCGAGCCAAAATGGGCGATCTGCTCAACCTGCGCTGACCCGCATTGCGGACAATGGGGCGGCTGGCCACGGCGCGGCGGGGCAATGCCCTCGGCGCGCAATTTTTCCAGCGTCGCCGCACTGAGCGTATCGGTGGTCCAAGCCGGGCTGTGGGTTAAACGCACGGCGATGGCCGAAAATCCAGCATCGCGCAACGCCGTTTCAATATCGGCCTTAATCATTTCGGTAGCCGGACAACCCGAATAGGTGGGGGTAATGGTTACCGTCATCACCCCATTAATCATCTCCACCCCCCGCAAAATGCCCAATTCCGCAATGGTGAGCGCTGGAATTTCCGGATCGGGCAAGGCGGAAGCAATCGCCCAAGCCGCGTCCTGCGGCGCAACCGGGGCTACCATGATGCGCCGGGATAGGCGCGGGGCAAAAACTGCAATTCGGCAAGCAAATGGCCCAAATGCTCACCATGCCGCCCGTGGCGCCCGCCGGTTTGATGCCAGCTCGGCCACGTGAGGCGCAACGTCGCCTGCGCGCAAACCTGCTCAATCCGGCGCCGATAGGTCTCACGCAAGCCGGCAGGATCAACCACCGCATCCGCCGCAATCAACGGCGCTTGGTCGGGCGCGCTCTCGAATAATTCATCAGCAAAGGGCAACAACATTTCGAGCGCCTCCTGCGCCCGGCGATGACTTTCATCCGTGCCATCGCCCAGCCGGATCACCCAATCGGTCGCGTGGCGCACATGATAGGCGGTTTCTTTTTCACTCCGCGCCGCAAACGCCGCAATCGCGGGGTCATTCACCGTCACGCTCGCGCGCCAATAAAGATCAGCAAAGCTCGCATACAGCAAATGCCGCACCATGGTCACCGCGAAATCACCATTCGGTTGTTCAACCAGCAGCGCGTTGCGAAATTGCGGCGCATCGCGCCGATAGGCGTAATCATCCTCGGTGCGTTGACGCTCCGGCTGTGCGGCATTCTCTAACGTGGCTGCGTGGCTATAGAGAAATCGCGCCTGCCCTAACAAATCCAGCCCCAGATTGGCCAGCGCCATATCCTCTTCCATGCTCGGCGCACGGCTGCACCATTCGGATAATCGATGACCCAGGATCAGCGCATCATCGGCATAGGCCAGCACCCAGCGCAGCATGGGGGTTTCCGCTACAGCAATATTGCCGCCCGGCATTTCACATATGGCCGACATCATCAGGCACCGAATAGAAGCTGGGATGGCGATAAATTTTGCTCTCGGCCGGCTCGAACAGCATGGCCTGATCATCAGGGTCCGACGCAATAATCGCTCTGGAGGGCACAATCCAAATCGAAATCGCCTCGCCACGGCGGGTAAATAAATCGCGGGCGGCGGCGAGGGCCATGGTTGCGTCCGGCGCGTGCAGCGAACCGGCATGTTTATGCGCGAGCCCGTTGCGGCTGCGCAAAAAGACTTCCCACAGTGGATCAGCTTGCGTTGCGTCAGCCATGATCAATCACGCTGCCGCGCGCTGATGTTGCTTCGCCGCGTAAGCAGCAGCGGCGGCGCGCACCCATTCGCCCTCTTCGTGCGCTTGGTTGCGCCGAGCCAGCCGATCACGATTGCACGGGCCTTCGCCGCGCAGCACCGCCCGGAATTCCGCCCAATCAATCGCGCCATAGCGCCAATGGCCGCTCGCCGCATCAAATTGCAATTCCGGGTCCGGCAGTGTCAATCCCAAACGATGCGCTTGCGGCACCGTGGCATCCACGAAATTCTGTCGTAGCGCGTCATTGGAAAACCGCTTTATTTTCCAGCGTGTTGACTGATCCGAATGCTGACTTTCGGTATCCGGCGGACCAAACATCATCAAGCAAGGCCACCACCAGCGATTGAGCGCGTCCTGCACCATCGCACGCTGCGCTGCCGTGCCTTCGGCCAGCGTGCAAATAATTTCATAGCCTTGCCGCTGGTGAAAACTCTCTTCCTTGCACACGCGGATCATCGCGCGGGCATAAGGCCCGTAAGAACACCGGCAAAGCGGGATTTGGTTCATAATCGCCGCCCCATCCACCAGCCAGCCAATCGCGCCAATATCCGCCCAGGTCAGCGTGGGATAATTGAAAATCGACGAATATTTTGCGGTCCCGGCCAAAAGCTGATCCACCAACGCGTCGCGCGAGACGCCGAGCGTCTCAGCCGCCGCGTATAGGTACAGCCCATGCCCACATTCATCCTGCACCTTGGCGAGCAGCGCTACTTTGCGCCGGAGCGAGGGGGCGCGGGTAATCCAGTTGCCTTCAGGCTGCATCCCAATGATTTCAGAATGCGCATGCTGTGCAATTTGGCGGATCAGCGTGCGCCGATACGCTTCCGGCATCCAATGATTGGGCTCGATTTTTTGCTCAGCATCAATCCGCGCCTGAAACGCGGCCAATCGTGCCGGATCATCGAGCGGGGCAGGGCGAGTCTCCGTCTGGTCAAGAGCCTGAGCATACATCGGTGTAATCCTATTTTTCGCCAATATATTACAAAAAAATCGCATGTCAAATATTTTTGTAACATATTACTCGGAGCATGATCGGCAAACCGTCCCTTACAATTTGTCATCGCTTTGCCCTGGAATCGACTCGGCTGCGTGCGTATTTTGCGAATATATCTGTGGGGCGAGGAGACGGAACATGACCTATCGATCAATGGTGGCCACCGGGATCATATCGCTGCTCCTGATGGGGGCGGTGTTCACGCGGGATATAGGTGCGTTGAATGGGTCATCTGCACCGAACGCGCGGGTTGCGGCGCTGCCGTTCGCGCCCATTGTGGGGATTGATGCTGGCGCGCCGATCAGCCGGGTGCGCAATTTGGTGCAATTAGCCGCCCAGCCGGTCACGGAACGTCGCGCCACCCTTACCCCCGCGCAACCCATCATCTGGGCGGTGCCCGATCTCCACCAGCAGCGCCCGCTGGTGGTGGTGGTGCCGATGCGTGAAGTGATCATTCTGCCGACGCCAGCGATGTCCTGATCGGGGCCGAGCGCGCAGCCCCCATCAGCGTCGGGGTTGCGGCGTTGCATCGGGGCGATTAGGTAAAACCCGACATTGCGCGCCGTCACCAGCAGTCGGCGGTCCCCTAAGCCCCAAGGATCAATCATGGTTCCCGCCGATCACCCCGCACAATCCACCCTTCCCCCATCCGGGCAGCCAGCAATCCTGTCAGCCAAGCGCGGCGCAGACCGGATTTCCGAGGCCTTGGCGTTCGATGATGTGCTGTTGGTGCCGGGCTATTCGCAGGTGCTCCCAGCCTTGGCGGTCACCCGCACCCGCCTGACCCGGACCATCACCTTGAACATCCCGCTCATCTCCGCCGCGATGGACACGGTCACCGAAGCCGCGATGGCGATTGCGATGGCGCAGCAAGGCGGTATCGGCGTGATCCATAAAAACCTGACCATTGAGGAACAGGCGGCCCAAGTCCGACGCGTGAAAAAATATGAGAGCGGCATGGTGGTCAACCCGCTGACCATCCACCCGGATCAAACCTTGGCCGAAGCGCAAGCCCTGATGGCGCAGTTTCGCATTTCCGGCGTGCCCGTCGTTGAGCGCGACACCCAACGGCTGGTGGGTATTTTAACCCATCGTGATGTGCGCTTCGCGACCGACCCGACCGCCCGGGTCTATGAGCTGATGACACGGGAAAATCTGGTCACCGCCCCCGCCGATGTTGGGCCGGAGCGGGCGCGGCATTTGTTGCATAAGCACCGGATCGAGAAATTGCTGGTGGTCGATGACGCCTATCGCTGCGTCGGGCTGATCACCGTGAAGGATATGGACAAGGCCGAAGCGCATCCGCTCGCCAATAAGGACGAGTTGGGCCGCCTGCGCGTCGCGGCGGCGACCGGCGTGGGGGATGATGGGTTGGCGCGCGCCGAAGCGCTGATCGATGCCGGGGTCGATGTGATCGTGGTCGACACCGCGCATGGTCATTCGGATGGGGTGCTGCGCGCGGTGGAGCGGGTCAAGCGCGCTTCGAATGCGGTGCAGCTGATCGCGGGCAATGTCGCAACGCCGGAGGGCGCCGAAGCCTTGATCGCGGCGGGGGCGGATGCGGTGAAAATCGGCATCGGGCCGGGCAGTATTTGCACCACGCGGGTGGTCGCGGGCGTGGGTGTGCCGCAATTCTCGGCGGTGCTGGAAACCTCCGCCGCCTGCCGCACGCATGATGTGCCGGCCATTGCCGATGGGGGGGTCCGTAACTCCGGCGATATCGTCAAAGCCATTGCCGCCGGCGCCGATTGCGTGATGGTCGGCTCGCTGCTCGCGGGCACCGATGAAGCGCCAGGCGAGGTGTTTTTATACCAAGGCCGGTCCTATAAATCCTATCGCGGCATGGGCAGCCTGGGGGCGATGGCGCGCGGGTCGGCGGATCGGTATTTCCAGCAGGAAATCAAAGACCAATTAAAATTGGTGCCCGAGGGGATCGAG
>JAKBBY010000004.1 GCA_021808315.1 Pseudomonadota bacterium
TGTTGGCTTATGCGACAGGCGCATTGGGCGCGGTGGAATTGAAGCTGGATGCGTGTAACGAGCTGATCGCGATTGGTTCGGATCGGATGATGCGGGCGGTGGCGCAAGCGCGGCATGGGGTATTGCAGCCTTATCTTGCGCCAGGACATCACGCTGTCGGCTCAATTAATTCGCCGATGCAATGCATGATGAAAGAGGTCTGTGCGCAATGTTTGCAATTGCATGTCGATCCGGTGAGCGGTGAGCGGCGGGTGGTATTTTCCTGTTTTAACCAAGACCAACATCTTGATTGGGTCGATTTTGGTGTTCTGGCTGATCGCTTGGGGCAAAACCGTTTGAGCGAGCGCCTAACCGCCCAATGGATTGACCGGGCGTTGCGCGGCTTGGAACAGCGCCATGATGCCGCCGCGTGAGCATCATCAGGCGCGCAATCCAGCAACCCGCAATGACAGTGCAGTATTGGGTTCGGCGATTTGTTTTGGCGGGAGGCTGTGTGCCTCGGCAATCATATAGCCCTGGCCCCAACTGGTTTCGATAAAGTCACCGACGCCGAAATTCGCCATTTTCTTGCGAATTTTGCAAATAAACACATCGATGATTTTGGCGTTCGGTTCATCAAGACCACCATAGAGATGGTCGAGGATCACTTCCTTGCTCAGCACGCAGCCTTTGCGCAGGGCGAGGATTTCGATGATTTGATATTCTTTTTTGGTGAGCGGAATCGCCGCTCCGTCCACCAGAATGCGTTTGGAGTTGGTGTTGATTTCCACATTGCCAAAGCCCAGCACAGCGTTTTGAAAACCGCGCTGGCGCCGGGCTTGGTTTTGCACCCGGAGAAAAATCTCTTCATGGGAGGCCGCTTGGATCACGAGCTCATCGGCGCCGGCTTCCAGCACCCGCAAGCGGCCAGCCTCGGAGAGCTGGGCGGCGAGCACCAACAAAGGAGCGCGTAGGCCTGCACCACGCAGGCGGCGAATTAACTCAATGTCCGGCGCCCTACCGTCACTGAGATGTAAGATCACCGCGTCGTAATCGTAGAAGCGGACGAGATCGAGCAGTTCTTCGCCATCGGCTGCGTGATCAACAATGGCGAGTCTGGACTTCAGATACGGCACTAACCGATCCAAATTGCTGTGATTCGTACCAAAAATTAGTATTTTCATGACAACCTCTGGTTTTCTGAATCCTTAAATACAACCAATAAGGGTATTCGTCAATAAGTATTTTGCGATGAGACATGCAGTTTTTAATTTGAGGCATGTCTCTATTTTTATATGTTGTTAAGGATTACGGGAAACTTGGTCGCCAGCTCGATGACAGTTCAATGACAGAAAATTGAAGATTCGATGAATATACAACGAGAATCTCGAAGAGCGATTGCCTGCCAGGATGGATTCTGGTCTTGGACGGCGCAGCGACCGCAATGAAAAGTTACAGGAGTCTTCCCGTGCAGCATAAATTCAATACAGCGAAACCAATTCTTCTCGCGGCTCTATTGGGCAGCACCGCTCTAATGCCCGTCATGGCATGGGCGCAGGCGGTCAATGCGGGGGAAGTATCGGCAGCGAGTGCGGCGAGCTTGGCAGGGACCGTCCAGGCGCCGAGCCAGAAAAAGATTTTCCATTCAAGCACGACGACGCGCGTGTTGAACCGCCAGATCATGGACGCTGCTGGCCCGGTGGCAGGATCAGCGCAAATATTATCCTATGCGCCGGGCGTGAATGTCACGGGTTACGGCAATAGTGGCTCGACGAAATATACGATCACGCTCGATGGCGTGACCCAGGGTTGGGGTGGCTATGGTGGCTTCACCGGCGATGGTGCGATTGGTGTGACGCTGAATGGAATCCCTGTGGTTGATCCAGCGACGGCGTTGTTTCAGTCAAATATGATCCCCCAAACCGCGATGATCAGCAGCACTGCGGTGACCTATGGGCCAGGCGAGCCGGTTGGTCGTTGGTATAACAATATTGGCGGCGGCATTGAGTATAGCCTCATTCAACCGACGGCTAAAGCCGGCGGGGATATTAATTTGACCTATGGTAGCTATGGGCAGAAAAATATCGAATTTGACCTGCGCACAGGTCTTTATCATGGGTGGTCAACCGTGATCGCGGGTGGAGCGGGTGACGGTAATAGTTTCCGCACGGCTTCTGACGGTTTCAAAAGCCCGAATGAAAATTACTCGATCTACGCAGAAACTGTGAAAAATTTTGATGCCGGCAACATTGCATTTGGCGGTTACTTTGCCCGTAGCCAAGGCTATCGCACGCCGGTGATCCCGACCACGGCACAGCCGGGAGTGACCATCACCGGCAACCCGGGGCAGCCCGGCTCGACGTTGTATAGCCAACAGACGTCAGGTTTTAACAGTGCTTTGCCGTTCAATACGTATGAGAAGGATGATACCGACGCGCTTTGGATGGTTTATGGTAAGGAAAATATTCATCTCGACAGCACCTCGACGCTTCACAACCTAACTTATTATGAAAATTTTACTCGCGTTCACTCGCGTATCACGGATTTGTACAATACGGGTCCGCAGCAAGATGAATACAATAATCCTTATACGAATGTTTTTGGTGACAAGCTCTGGTTGACCGAAAAATTGCCGTATAACACGCTGAATTTTGGTGGATATTACCTTCATACTACCTATAATTCGAGGAATAATTTTTATAATCCTGCAGATGGTGGTAATAAGGGTGTCGTAAATATCGGCGGCAAAATTCGCTCTTCTTATTTCAATATGGATGATTTTGCTCTGTTCGCTCAGGATGATATCCATCCCGTCAGCGCCCTGCATATTGTGCCTGGCGTTCGGTTTGTGAGTTTTCAAACCACGTATTCAAATAATAGTCTTCAGGATTTCGGCTTTGCGCCTGGCGTGGTGCTGTCTACGCACTGCCCGCTGACGGGCACCTCATTCAAAGGCAATGTCAATGATCAAGGGGCAAGCTGCGGCGCGAGCGAGAGCCGTAACGGCGTTGAGCCGTCATTGTCAGCTAATTTGCAGGTTCTGCCTTGGATGTCGGTCTATGGGAGTTATGCCGAGGCGCTGCGTTCTCCGCCCGTGGGCGGTGGTGGCGGGCTGTTTCAAGCGGTCGATCCAACGTCTTACCATCTTGAGCTTGGTCAGGAGTTCCAAGCGGGGGCAAAATTCCATGTTAGAGATAATGGCTTTTTGCATCACTTCCTTGCAGGCGTAAGTTATTTTCATCTGCGCTACTCCAAGCAATCGCTGAAATACACGCTGGCGAATGGCAACACGATCGAGGCAAATGGAAGCTCGCTCTATAAGGGTGTGAATGCATTTGTCGATGATAACCCCCTCTATAATCTGTTCGTTTATGGTAACGTGTCATATGTGAACGCGACCTACCAAACCTATGTGACGGGTGCGGGGGCGACGAAGCCCGGCACCAGCTATGCTGGCCGGACGGTGCCGTATGTGCCAACCACCAGTTTCAATATTGGTGCCTACTATAAATATCTGGTTGGCAACACGCTATTGGAACCGCGGGCATGGTATCAATATACTGGCACCGAGAATTTGTTTAACAACGTTACCGGCGCTCCAAGCCGTCAAACAATGCCTGCTTACGGCACAATCAATTTGTCGTTTAAAGTGGCGGTGCCGCTGCAAATTCCGTATGCTGGTAAAAAGAACATTGATTTTACTGTGACAGCGCTGAACGTCGCCAATAATCGCTACAATGAATATGAATATATTTCATCGGGTGGTTATTTTGGTACGGCTAATGGCGGGTATTTGTTGGCTTATCCAGGGGCGCCGTTCAGCATCTATGGCAGCATTGGCATGCATTTCTGAGCAGCTCCGCTCAATCTGCGCGCAACGATACCAACGACTGTCATAAATCCTTCACACGCGAGCGGTGCAGCATCGGCTAAGGCTGCGCCGCTCAATGTCGCGCTACTCGATCCGTAGGAGATCCACGATGTCACTCGCTTATATTATCCATCTCGCCAATTATTCTGATGGCGTGCTTTATGTGCTGGCGGGGTTGTTTCTGCTCGCAACGGCGGTGATGCTGGATCGGGTTTGGTATTTGCGGCGCGCTATTCTGCGCGGCAACATGATCGTGCGCAAAATGGCGGCGATGACCGCGCTCTCGCGCACTGATTTTGATGATTTGCGCACGCTGGCGGGCAAGCAGCCGGAGGCGGTATTGATCGATACCGCGATGCATCATGTAAGCGAATCGGACCCGGCGGCGCTGAATAGCCGCATGGATGAGGCGATTTTGCTGGTGGCGCCGCGTCTCGATCAGCGTTTGTGGCTGCTCGACACGATTGTGACGCTGGCGCCGCTTTTGGGTTTGTTTGGCACGATTATCGGGATGTTCCATGCATTCTCGGTGCTGGCGAAACCGGGCCATGCGCCGGCGGAGGTTACTGGGGGTGTTGCCGATGCGCTGGTGGCGACCGCGTTTGGTATTTTGATCGCGATGCTTGGCTTGGCCGCCTTTAACATGCTGCAAAATCAGGTGCGGTTGATCATTCATCAGATGGAGACCATTCGCACCATGATCCTGAATCGCACGGACGGCTCGCCGTTGGTGCCGCTGGTGGCCGCGCGGGGCTCGGCGCGCGAAATCGCCGCTGCGCGATAAGGGCATTGACCATGAAAATGAGTTATTTTGAGCCCAAGAAGGCGCGCGTTGAAATCATTCCGATGATTGACGTGATGCTGTTTTTGCTGGTGTTTTTCATTATCGTAACGCTGCAAATGATCCCCGATTCCGGTGTTGCGATGCAATTGCCGACATCCACGCAATCGCAACATCTGAAACACCCAAAATTCACCGTGAACATCATGCGCGATGGCACCATCAAGGTGAAAAACGCGACGCTCACGCCCGATCAACTCACCGCTTTGTTCCAAGCCGATGGTGATCCGGCGAAAACCCAAGTGACTATTGCGGCCTCCAAGCATGTTGCGTTTCAGCATTTCGTGACGGTGATGGATGCCTCGCGCAAAGCTGGCGTGACCAATATTGGCATTGCTGCGCAACCGGTTCCCGCTGGTCCATAATGGCTGTTTCTGCGCCCTATTCGCCGGGACCGATGCCGCCCGCACGCCCTGAGCATCCGGCCTTGGCCCAGCAAGGCCGGTTTGGCTGGGCCTTGGCCAGTGCGCTGCTGGTGCAGGCGGTTTTACTCGTGGTGTTTTTGCATTTTGCCAATCAGGCGGGGCCGGTTGTCGCCAAGCATAAATCGGTGATGAAAATCCATGTGATCGCCCCGCCACCCCCCAAGCCGATCCCCAAGCCGCCGCCGCCGAAACCCTTGCCGCCGCCGCCGCCCAAAGTGGTGACGCCGCCGAAGCCGCCACCGCCGCCGCCAAAACCGATCCCGCGGCCTAAGCCGATGCCGGTGGTGCATCCCAAGCCAGTGCCGCATGTGCAAGCGCCGCCACCGCCCCCACCGCCGCCGCCACGACCGCACATCAGCGCGGCAGAGCAAGCGGATGCGACAGAGCTGTATGCGGCCCGGGTTCATGCCGCCGTGCAGGATGATTTGCGCGTGCCCGAGCAAGTGGCGATGATGCATTTGCGCGGCGTTACCACTGTCGCGATTACTATTGCGCCCAGCGGAGCGTTGCTCGGCGTGTCGGTCAAGCGCTCGTCCGGCGCGCCGCCGATCGATCAGGCGGCCTTAGCAGCGGTGCGGGCGACGCGGTTTCCGCCATTCACCGCCAAAATGCCGCTTCATGCGGTAACGTTTGATTTGCAGGTGAAATTGCGCGGCGGCTAGATTGGCGGCGGCGCTAACGCGTGCTTGCCGATCAATTTCATTGATTTAGCGGCGAAGGGCCATTTGGATCGGCCCGTCGCGGCGGCCATGGGTGAATTGGTCAACAAATTCGTTGCCGCTGGCCATCACCGCTGTCGGTGGGCCTTGCCAGATGATTTTGCCGTCAAACAACATGGCGATGGCATCGCCAATCCGCGCGGCGCTGGCCATGTCATGCGTGATCGCAATCGAGGTGCTGCCCAGGCGTTTTACGCAATCGACGATCAACCCATCGATCACCGCGCCCATAATCGGATCAAGGCCGGTGGTGGGTTCGTCAAAGAACAAAATGGCCGGGTCCGCCGCGATGGCGCGGGCTAGGGCCACGCGCTTTTGCATGCCGCCGGAGAGTTCAGCGGGACTGAGATCCGCGACTTGCTCGGTCAGGCCCACTTGGGCGAGCACGCTGATCGCGCGGGCGCGGGCGTCGGTGCGGGAAATGCGTTTGCGGGCCAGCAGGCCGAACGTGACGTTTTCCCAGACCGATTCACTATCGAACAGCGCGCCATTTTGAAACAGCATACCGATTTGGTCGCGCAGGGCGCGGGCGCGTTCGGGGGGGGCGGTCAAGACATCTTCGCCATCGATCAAGATCCGGCCAGCATCCGGCTCGATCAGGCCGAGAATGCATTTCAGCAGCACTGATTTGCCAGTGCCGGACCCGCCAATCACCACGAGGCTGGTACCGGTGGCAATCTCGAGATCAAGCCCGTCCAGCACTTTTTTGCTGCCGAAGCTTTTGCTCAGGCCCTGGATTGAAATTTTTGCTGAATTTTGGGTCATATCGTGAAAAACGCCTGCGTCAGCACATAATCAAGCCCCAGGATCAGGATCGAGGCGGCGACCACGGCGGAGGTGGTGGCTGCCCCCACGCCTTGGGCGCCGCCGCGTGAGCGATAGCCGAAAAAGCAGCCCATCAGCGCAATCACGAAGCCGAACACGGCGGATTTGATCAAGCCGGATGCGACATCCATCCCATGCAAATGCTGGAGCGTTTGGCGCAGATAATCGCTGACATTGAAGCCGAAGCGCAAAGTGGCCACCAGCGTGCCGCCGGCGACGCCGAGAATATCAGCGATCAGCACCAGAAGCGGCAGGGCGATGACACCCGCGAGCAGGCGGGGCGTGACCAGATAGCGGATCGGGTCGGTGGCGAGGGTGGTGAGCGCATCGATCTGGTCGGTGACGCGCATGGTGCCGATTTCTGCGGCCATCGCTGAGCCAACGCGCCCGGCGACCATCAGCCCGGCGAGCACGGGGCCGAGTTCACGGGTGAGTGAGAGCACCACGACGCTGGCAATGGCACTTTGCGCGTCGAACCGGGCGAAGCCGGTATAGGTTTGCAAGGCGAGCACCATGCCGGTGAACACCGCCGTCATCGCGACCACGGGCAGCGAGAAAAAACCGATATCGGCAAAGGCGCGACCGATATTGCGCGGATAATAAGGCGGGCGGACCAGTCCAGCGAGGGCGGCGGCGGTGAACAGGCCTAATTCACCAAGCACGGTAATGAAGGCGATGGTGCTGCGGCCCAGCAGGGCGATGGGATCGAAAATGCGAGTCATACGCCGCACTATAACGGTTCCACCACGCGCCGATAGCGGGGGCCCAAGCTGGTCAATATTTCATAGCCCGACGTGTTGGCCTGTTCGGCAAGTGTTTCAATGGTTTGCACCTCATCGAGCAGGGTCAACCGGCTGCCGCGCTCAATGGCGGGATGGTCGGTGACATCGAAGGTGAGCAAATCCATCGAGACTCGACCAATTTGTTGGATGGTCGCGCCGCCATGGCGGGCGGTGAGCCGGTTGGAGGCGGCGCGGAGAATGCCGTCCGCATAGCCAATCGCAATGGTCGCGACGCGGGTGCGGCGCGGGGCGCTCCAGGTTGCGTTATAGCCGACGCTGGCACCGCGCGGGATTTCGCGAATTTGTAGCACCGGGGCGGCGAGATGCAGCACGGGGCGCATGGGATTGGGCGCTGCGGGCGTGGGATTGCCGCCATAAAGCGCGTAGCCGGGCCGGGCGAGGTCACTCGCGGCGAGCGGGCCGAGGAACAAAGCGGCTGAGTTGGCGAGGCTGGTTTTGGGCGTTTGGCCGCAGCTTTTGGCGATTTGCGCCGAGAGCGCGGCAAATAGCGATGATTGCGCCGCGTTGCTGGGGGCATCGGGGATGTCAGCGGCGGCGAAATGGCTCATCAAATAATCGAGCTTGATCGCACCAAGCTGTGCCGGGTTTGCGATCAGTGCGGCAATGTCATCGGCATCAAGGCCGAGGCGCGCCATGCCGGTATCGAGATGCAGCAACGCGCCGGGGGCGTTGGGTTTGGCCGCGACGGCTTGCCAATCGGCGAGATCGGGCAGGGTGTTGAGCACCGGATGCAGGCGATGGGCCAGAAATTCACGGGCGGCGCCGCGCGGAATGCCGTTCAGCACCGCGATCCAGATGTTGGGCAGCAAGGCGCGGAGCGCCACGGCCTCATCAAGCGTCGCGGTGAAAAAATGGCGGCAGCCTGCGGCCAGCAGCGCGGGGGCGGCGATATCAACCCCGATGCCATAGGCATTGGCTTTGACCGCCGCGCCGGTAGCGGCATGGGGCGTGGTTTGGCGATTTTCGGCGTCGAGACGCTGCCAATTGGCGGCCAAGGCAGTGCAATCGATACGCAATGTTGCGGTATCCGCCGCGATCACGGAACGCGGCTCACGCGGCGCGGCGAAACAAGGATTGATCGGCGCGATAGGCCTTGACCAGCGCATCGAAACAAACCCGCACCGGCTCTGGATTGGGATTATCGCGCTCGATCCGGCGGATCGTGAAATGGATCTCGGCCATGGTTTGGAAGTGGCGCATGAAATAATAGTTTGCTCCTGCGCCGGCCAACGCGCCGATCACCGGCACCGCGCCGGCCAGCGCCTGTTCGGACAATGTGACGGAGAGCCGCCCGGCGATGGTGCGCAGAAAGACCGCGATGGGCGCTTGGGTGAGGGCGGCGCGGACCGCCCAGAAGCTGGCTTCGACATCCGCTTCGGGATCGCGAATGGCGCCCAGGCCGAACACTTCGAGGCAAGCGCGGCGGGTATCGAGGGCGGATAAATCTTCGCCGGAATCTCGGGCGATTTCGGCGATGGCGCGAAACATCAGGGTCATCGCGAAGGGGATTTCCGCCACCAGCGCCGGGCCGCCGAAAAACCCGGAAACGGCGCCGCTGGCGACCACGCTGCCTTGATAAAGCCGGTTGCGCGCCGGGCTATCGGCGGTGTCAGCCAGACCGAGCCGGGCGGCGCCGAGCAGGGACCATAGCACTTCGGAGGCGGTTTCTTCGATTTTTTGCCGAATCGCCGGGGCGATCATGCTCATGGCGCGCTCAATCGCGCCACCAGCATAGCGACCTAGCTGCCCGAGCGTGCGCGGCATCAAGCCGTGGGCGCTGACATAAAGCCGGGCTGCGCGCGCGAGACTGGCGCGATCCGCCTCGGAGAGATGCCGACAGGCATTGCCCGCGAGCACGCGTTCATGGGCCGGGATGGAAAAAGGGGCATCTTGCATGGAGGATATGTGGGGTCAGAGATGCGTGGTATCCAGGTCAGCGAAGCGGGTGAATTCGGCCTCGAAGAACAGATCGACCTTGCCAGTGGGGCCGTGACGCTGTTTGGCGAGGATCAACTCGGCTTTGTTATGCACCTGTTCCATGTCTTGCTGCCATTTATCGAGCGCGGCTTGGAATTTGTCCTCGCTCTCAAACGCCATTTGTTTGGGCATGCGCGCTTGCAGGTAATATTCATCGCGATACACAAACATCACGGCATCGGCATCCTGTTCGATCGTGCCGGATTCGCGCAGATCCGAGAGTTGCGGGCGTTTATCCTCGCGCGATTCAACGGCGCGCGAGAGCTGGCTCAGGGCCAGCACCGGCACGGCGAGTTCTTTGGCGATGGCTTTGAGGCCCTGGGTGATTTGGCTGATTTCCAGCACGCGGTTTTCCGGCTTGGTGCCGGCGGCGGGGCGCATGAGTTGCAAATAATCGATAATGATCAAAGCGAGGCCCCGGGTGCGCTTGAGGCGGCGGCAGCGTGTGCGCAGGGCTGAGAGCGTCACGGCGGGCGTATCATCGATAATCAAGGGCAGGCGGGAAATGCGGCGTGACACCGCGACGAAATTATCGAAATCCTTCTGGCCGATTTCACCGCGCCGGATTCGGTCCGAGGCGATGCGCGCCTCCTCGGCCAGCAAACGGGTGGCGAGCTGCTCGGCGCTCATTTCCAGCGAGAAAATCACCACCGCTTGGGTGGCTTCGGCGTTGGGATTATCGCGCCGTGCTTGCGCGAGCAGGGCTTGGGCGGCGCCGAAGCCGATTTTGGTGGCCAAAGCGGTTTTACCCATGCCGGGGCGGCCGGCAAGGATTAACAAGTCCGATGGATGCAGCCCGCCGGTTTTGGCGTCCAGATCGGCGAGGCCGGTGGTCAGACCCGAGACTTTGCCGTCGCGCTCAAAGGCGCGCGCGGCGGATTCGATGGCGAGGGTGAGCGCCTTTTCGAAATCCATCGCCCGGCCTTCATTGCCGCCACGGGTGGCCAGATCGAACAAAGATTGCTCGGCGGCTTCGATTTGTCCGGCCCCATCAAGCTCGGCCTCGGCCCCGAAAGCCCGATTGACGGTGATTTCGCCGATATCGATGAGCTGGCGACGAATCCAGGTATCGTGAATGATCCGGCCATAATCGCCCGCATTGATGATGCCGACCATCGCGGTGAGTAATTGGCCGAGATAGGCGGTGCCGCCGACCTCATCGAGCAGGCCGGAATGCTCGAACTCGGTGCGCAAGGTGACCGGATCGGCCAGTTGCCCGGCTTCGATGCGGCGCGCGATGGCCTCATAGATGCGGCCATGCACGGCATCCGCGAAATGCTCGGGGGCGAGGAATTCCGAGACCCGCTCATAGGCTTTATTATTGGCGAGCAAGGCACCGAGCAGGGCTTGCTCCGCCTCAAGGCTGGCGGGCGGCAGGCGTTGGGAAAGGCCGAGCAACGGGGAGTCTATGGTGTCCATTAATGCCATCATAGCGGCTCGGGCGCGGTGATGACAGGTTTGGCGGCCTGTGGATTAGGTGCATAACGTGGGTAACTCATATCACGAGCAAATCGGGGTATCAGACGATGGAATGGAGCGCGGGCATGCGGCGATGGCTGGTTGGGATGATGATGGTGGTGCTCGGCGTGGCTCCCGTGCCCGTGCTGGCGGGCCAGGCATTGCCGGGTCGGCCGGCCGCCTTGGCGCAGCACTATGGCGAGGCGGCGTTGCTCGCGCGCGAGACCCATGGCGGTGTGGAGGTGCTTGCGCGTGGCCAAGGGGCGGCGCGGGTCTATGTGTTTTTGCCCGAGCGCCCCGCCTTGCCGGCGGGCGCGGTGCCGGTGGTGTTTTTTCACCATGGTTGGCAGGGGATGAACCCGGTCAATTTCGGCGCCTTGATCGATCATTTGGCTCGCGAGGGCGAGATTGTAGTCTATCCGGTGTATCAGCGCTCGGCGGCGACCTCGCCGCAGGTGGTGGTGGCGCGTGCGGCGGCGGCGGATCGTCGTGCGGTGGCCCTGCTGGCGGCACGCGGCTGGCAGGTCAATAAAAACCGGGTTTTGTATGTTGGCTATTCGATGGGGGCGGCGATCTCGCTCGATTTTGCGATTGCGCGCGGCCATGATGGGGTGCCTGCGCCCCGCGCCATGGTGCTGATGGCACCCGGTGATGCGCCGGACGTCGCGACCGGACCGGCGGGGCGCAGCATCATTGGCGATTTGCGCCGTTTGCCGCCTGATTTGCCGATTGCGGTGATGGCGGGTGCGCAAGATACCGCGATTGGCCTGCCGACCGCGCGGGCCTTGTTCAAGCGCATGTGTGGCGTGCGTGCGGATCGGCGGGTGTTGATGGTGCTGCCCGGTGCGGCACATGACGGGGTGGTGGTGCATTCCGAGCATGGAGCGCCGGGCGCGCCTGATCTGCGTTATAATTTTCCGCTCAGCGATCAGGATTTTCCAAAATTTCTGCCGGGCCAGCCTGGGTTTCCGACATCGGTTTCAATCAACCAGTTGGATTTTTTCGGCTTTTGGAAGGTGATTGATGCCATGGTGATCGGGCTTGATCACCACAAATTACCGTCGGTGGTGTTTGATCCGCAAAATCCGGCGCAGCGTTATTTGGGAACCTGGGCGGATGGCACGGCATTTCCACCGATCCGGATTGAAGACCCTTGCGTGCCACGTTGAGCAAGCAGCCCTGCTGGAACCGCAGGTTCGCGTGGCGGCGGGAGCGGCAGTGGGGCGAACCAGGGGATGATTTGGGCGGTCAGTAAGCCAGCGCCGTCATCGGTCAGGTGAATCCCATCAGGCTGGCGCAGATGCACGATGGGCGCGCCCTTGTCATCGCTCGCGGGGCCGAGGGCGCGGAATTGGCCGGCTTGGGTGCCGATGAGCGGGGCTGGATTCCACCATGCCGCATGCGGATCGGCGGCGACCACGGTGGCGGTGATGCGGTTAAGTTCACGCATGCGCGCCGCGTAACCGGGCTGTTGCATCGGCGGCAGGCCAATCCACAGCACTTGCTGCGATGAGGCTTGCAGCATGGCCAGAAATTTGGTCAGGCGAGCGCGGTATGAGGCGATCCAGGCGGGGGTGCCATAGGGCAATATTTTGCCGGTGTGATCGACATAGCCCTGCGCGTCATTGGCGCCGATCGCAACGATAATCAGGTTCGGGTGGTGTTTGCCGATCATCGCGGGATATTCGGTCATCCAGTTAAACACATCCGGGCGCGCGAGGCCGGTGCCGGAGCGAAAGGCGCGGATCACCCGAACGGCTGGATTATTCGCCGTCTGACGCAGCACCATATCGCTCAAGCCAACGGCCATCATCGAATCGCCCACCAGCGCGATGGTGCGCCGATGCACGCCGGGCGGTAGCGGCGCCAAAGGCGGCAGGCTGGTATGCAGCGGCAAATTGCGCAGGATCGGCGATAAGGGTGGCGTTGCCGTAGGCGGTGCCTTGGCGTTGCCGGGGGTGATGGGGGCGATGGATCGGTGCGCCGCCGCGATCATCAGAGGTGTTGTTGGGGGCGTGGGTTCCATTGATTGCGCTGGAATCACGGGGGCGCAGGCGGCGGTTGGGGCGGCGGGTGAGATGGGTTGGGATGCGGCCAATTGCGCCGCGCGGTCACGGGTCCAATGCAGGCGGGCGAGATCGGCGAGCAAAACATGGCGCAGCGGATCGATGCCGAGTGGCCGCAGGGTTTGGTTGATTTTGGTGGTGACGGGCACGGCAACGCGGCGCAGCGGGCCGATTTCGAGCCGCCGCGCCCATTGGGCGAGACCGCCGGAATCAAGGAGCATAATGACGACCAAAAATCCGATCAGACCCGCCATCACCTCACGCCGTGTCGCGACCAGTCCCTTGATGTGTCGGGGAAATTCCATGCTCAGAATTGGAAATAAATAAATGGCGCGACGCCGGTTGGCCCGAGCACGCTGATGATGAACAGGGCTCCTGCGAGCCCGGCCCCGCGCAGGGCGGCGGGCCAGCGGGCCATTTCGATTTCCAGCCCAAAGCGCCAGCGGCGTGGCAAATATTGGCCAAACAGGCCCAGGATCAGCACCACGACCACCGGCATGGTGGCCAAGCTAGCCGGGCCGGGTGCGGTCAGCCGGTGCAGAATTTCAAGGCCGATATGAAAAGACGGGGCGCGGAAGAAAATCCAGCCGAGGCACACGGCCTGGAACAGCATGATCCGCGACATCCAGCGCCAAGCGAGGCTGGCCCGGAGTGCGATGATTGGCGCGCTCTGCAATCGCAGCCACAACCGGTGGATCACCAAAAGTGTGCCCCATAACGCGCCCCAGAACACAAAGGTCCAGTTCGCGCCATGCCATAACCCACCGAGCACCATGGTGATCATCAGATTGCGCAACGTGCTGGCCTCGCCTGCGCGCGAGCCGCCGAGCGGGATATAGAGATAATCGCGCAGCCACGTCGAGAGCGAGATATTCCAGCGATGCCAGAAATCTTGCGGGCTGACGGCGGTGTAAGGTGCATTGAAATTGCGTGGGAAGCGATAACCAAGCAATAAGGCGCAGCCAATGGCAATGTCGGTATAGCCTGAGAAATCGCAGTAGATTTGGGCGGCATAGCCATAAACCGCGAGCAGCGTATCCGCGCCGCTGAACCGGCTGGGCGCGGCGAATACCGGCTCGACCAAGCGGGTGGCGAGGATGTTGGCGATGATGATTTTTTTAAACAATCCCGAAATAATTAACAGGCAGGCGGTGTTGGCGCGGATGATGCGTGGATCGCGCGGCAGAGCGAGCTGCGGTAAAAAACTCGATGCCCGCAAGATCGGCCCGGCGATCAGTTGCGGGAAAAACGCAATATAGAGCAAGGCGTCGCGCAGATTGATTTTGATCCGCAATTTTTGCCGATAGGTGTCGGCGAGCAGTGAAATGGCGTGGAACACGAAAAACGAAATGCCGAGCGGAAGCAGAGGTGAATCAAAACTGACCATCGGCGGTGGCGCGATCAGCGACCAGAGGTTTAGCAGGCTGAGCAGCGCGAAACTGGTGTATTTGTAATAGGCCAAGGTGCTGAGATTGAGCGTCACGCCGAGGATCAGCCAGCGTTTGCGCGCGGGGCCGGTCGCGTTTTGGATCTGCCGGGCGATCAAGGCGCTGCCGAGCGATACCGCGAATAATAACGGCACATAAGTCCAGTTCCAGAACCCGTAAAAACAATAGCTGGCGATCAGCAGAAAATTTTTATGCCATTCTGGGCGATGGGCGAGCGCCCAGGCGATCACCAGCACGACCACAAAGAAAATGCCGTAAGAAACGGTGGGGAAGAGCATGATTTTAGACGAAATATCCCGATGATGTTGGGCTTTTGTTACCGGAGAAGTCGCCATCACGAAAGGGTGACAGCGGGGTGATTGATAGAAATTTTTCCTATTTTAACGTTTTCTTGACTTTTGATGCGCAAATTCCGGCGGGTGATGGCACACACGCAACAGATTGGCTGGCAGCCTGGTTCGAGGTTCGAGGGCGAGCGGGGCGCGGTGGCCCTGCGTGAGACGGCGCGGCGCTTGGCGCGGCGGGGCGATGATCGGGCGGCGCGTGCGGCGTATCTGCGGGTATTGCAGGCTGATCCGTGCGATCATGACGCGCTGGTCGCGTTAGGCAGTTTGGCCGCAGCGTCGGGATATCACGCCGCTTCATTCACAGTGTTCGCTCAGGCGGTGCGTTGTTATCCGCACTCGGCGATTGCCCATGCTGGTTTGGCGCAAGCGTTGATCGAGGCGCGGGATTTTGTTCAGGCAACGCGGCATGGTGAGATCGCGCTGCGGCTGCAGCCGGGCATGGTGGCGGCGCATCGCGCCTTGGCGCGGAGTTTGGATGCGCAGCGCGATCCACGGGCCTCGGCGCATCGTTATTTGGGCTATCATCGGCATGCGGTGGTGCCCGCGCGGGCGCAAGCGGCGGGGCAATGGCGGGTTTTGCTGCTGGTGGCGGCGCGTGGCGGCAATATATCGGTGCAAGGCTGGTTTGATCCGGCCCGCTGGGCGGTGACGGCGGTGTATGCCGATTATCTGGCGCCGGATGCGCGCTTGCCGCCCCATGATTTGGTGGTGAATGCGATTGGCGATGCGGATGATGCTGGCTGCGCGCTGAACACGGCGATCCGGTTGATCGGGCCGTCGGGCGCGCCGGTGATTAATCAGCCGGATGCGGTGCAAGCCACGGGCCGAGAGGCCATTACGCGGCGATTGGCGCGGCTGCCGGGGGTGAAAACCCCCCGATTGCGCACGGTCAGCCGAGACGAGGCGGCGAGGATCACGCAGTTTCCGGTGCTGCTGCGCACGCCGGGCTATCATAGCGGTCAATATTTCGAGCGGGCCGATGATCGGGGCGGCTTAGGTCAGGCGCTCGATCAGCTGCCCGGCGCGACATTGCTCGCGATGGAGTATGCCGACATTCGCGGCAATGATGGATTTTGGCGCAAATATCGGGTGTTGATCATTGATGGGGTGATTTATCCGGTGCATTTGGCAATATCGGATCAATGGAAGGTGCATTATTTCAGTGCCGCGATGGCGGCGCATCCGGCGCATCGTGCGGAGGAGCGAATATTCCTGGATGATATGGCGGGTGTGCTCGGCACAAAAGCGATGGAGGCGTTGGCGGGGATTGGTGCCGCGCTGGGGCTTGATTATCTTGGCGTCGATTTTGCGTGCCGCGATGACGGCGCGGTGCTGGTGTTTGAAGCCAACGCGACGATGTTGGCGCACCCGCCATCGGCAGAGCCGATTTGGGATTATCGGCGACCGGCCTTTGCGGCGATCGCACGGGCGATTGATGCGATGCTGGTGCGCCGGTGCCCGGTTGGATCCGCCTGTTGAGGATGAGCCGACCCAATTTGGATAAATCGGCCTCGCGACTCTCCCCGCCGCGGGTAAAAAGGTTTATCAGCAGCGGCATGATCATGCCGAAAAGCGGGTGGGGAGCGAAACGATGAATGGTGCAGAGAGTCTGGTTCATACGTTGATTGCCGGAGGGATTGACACGGTCTTTGCCAATCCGGGCACCAGCGAGATGCATTTTGTCGCGGCGTTGGACCGGATACCGGGCATTCACTGCGTGCTTTGTCTTGATGAAGGCGTGGTGGCGGGGGCTGCCGATGCCTATTGGCGGATCACCGGCAAGCCTGCGGCGACTTTGTTGCATTGTGGGCCGGGCCTCGCGAACGCGTTGGCTAATTTGCATAATGCGCGCCGGGGCCGTGCCGGGATTGTCAATATTGTTGGCGATCAAGCAACCTATCATCGCCCGCTCGATGCACCGTTGACCGCCGATACCGAGGGTTGGGCGCGGCCGGTTTCCGGGTTTCTGCGCACCGCCACCCAGGCGTCGTTGGTGGGGGCGGATGCCGCCGAGGCGATTGCGGCGGCGAAGGCGGGGATGATCGCGACGCTTATTTTGCCGGCGGATACGGCGTGGGATGAGGGTGGTGTGGTGGGAACGCCGCGCCCGCCCGTGGGGCGGGCGGCGGTGGACCGGGGGGTGATCGACCGGGTGGCCACCGTGCTGCGGTCGGGCGAGCCGGCAATCTTGTTGTTGGGCGGCACGACGCTGCGTGAAGGTCCGCTCGCGGTCGCGGGGGGCATTGCGGCTTCGTGGGGTGCGCGGTTGCGCGCCGAGATGTCCAACGCGCGGATTGAGCGCGGGGCAGGGCGCGTTGAAATCGAACGTGTGCCCTATTTCATCGACGCTGCTTTGCTCGCTCTGGCCGTTGCGAAGCATATTATTTTGGTCGAGGCGGTGCCGCCGGTTGGGTTTTTTGCCTATCCGGGCAAGCCAGGGCGGCTCTGGCCGGAGGATTGCACGCTGCATGTGCTGGCCCGCACCGACCAGGATGGGCCTGAGGCCCTTGACGCTTTGGCCCAGCGATTGGCGGCGGAACGGGCCACGCCAACGGCCCGGACCCGGCCTGATCCGGCGCAGGGGCCGGTGACGCCGCAAGGGTTCGCTCAGTCGCTCGCGGCACTGATGCCCGAGCGCAGTATTATTATCGATGAGAGCGTCTCTTTTGGCCGCGGCCTGTTCCCGATCACGGCGCAGGGCCCGGCGCATGATTGGCTATCATTGACCGGTGGCGCGATTGGCGATGGAATCCCGATGGCGGTGGGCGCTGCGGTTGCCGCACCGGACCGCCAAGTGATTGCGCTCCAGGCGGACGGGTCGGCAATGTATACGATTGCCGGTTTGTGGACGGCGGCGCGCTCGGGCTTGAATATTGTATTTGTGGTGCTGGCCAATCGAAAATACGCGATTTTGCTGCATGAACTTGCTGGTGTCGGCGCTAATCCAGGGCGCACGGCGTTGGATATGCTCGATCTTGGTCGGCCTGATCTTGATTTTGTCAAAATCGCCGAGGGTATGGGGGTGCCGGCGCAGGCGGCGAGCAGCCTTGATCAATTCAACAGCCTGTTGCACGCAAGCATCAATCAGCCAGGACCGTCGCTGATCGAGCTGCGAATCGGTTGACCGGCCCGCGCGGCTGCGGCAATCCGATCAGGCCATGAAGCTGCCATAAACCAGCGCCAAGGAACGAATGGTCGAGGGGCTTTGGTCTAGGCAGCATTGGGACGGGCCGATGATGGCAGAGCGAATGGGTTTGAACGCGTATGGCGATACCGAGTAACCTAGCGGATGGGCGTCGTGCGGTGCGCGTGTGGCTTGCGCGGCATGATCTGACGCCGGCGACGGCGTGGACTCATTTACGGGCCTTGGTTCGCGCCGACGAGATGTGGCTCGCGCTGTTAGCGGCGGTAACCGGCGTTTGCTCGGGTATTTGCGTTTATATCATGGATTTTTTGGCGATCCATTTTCACTACTGGTTTTTTGCACTGCCTAAATTGGGTGAAGGTTTGTCCGAGCAGGCGCAGATTGAACCGATCCGTGCGATTATCGTGCCGATTTTGGGTGGTGCGGTGCTGGGCTCGATGACGTGGCTGCTGGCCAAGTACCGGCCGGGCAATTTCGTCGATCCAATCGAGGCGAACGCGCTGTATGGCGGCAAATTATCGCTGCGGGATTCGTTTATCGTCGCGATGCAAACCTCCTTCTCCAATGGCGTTGGTGGCTCTGTGGGCCAGGAAGCGGGTTATGCGCAATTTGGCGGCGGGGTTGCTTCGTTCATTGGCCAGCAATTGCGCTTGCGGCGCAATGATTTGCGGGTGCTGGTGGGCTGCGGCGCGGGGGCGGCCATCGGGGGGGCGTTCAATGCGCCGCTGTGCGGTGCGTTCTACGGCATCGAACTGGTGATCGGCACCTACTCGCTGTCCAGCCTGACCATGGTGGTGATCGCCTCCTTGGCTGGCACGCTGGTGGTTGAGACCTTAATGAATGGCGGTGCCGCGCCGCTGAGTGTGGTGTTGCCGACCCACGTGCCGGGCTACGCCTATGTGCTCGCGGTGCTGCTGGGCACCATTGCCGGATTTGTTGGGATTGGCATCATGCGCGCGGTGACCACGCTGGAGACGCTGCTGCGCCGGGCTGGTGTGCCGGTATGGTTGCGGCCGATTTTGGGTGGCACGGTGGTGGGATTGCTCGGCTCGATTTCGCCAAAGGTGCTCGCTTCGGGCAATTCATCGCTGCATACCGAGCTGGCGGTGATTTATCCATTTGCCATCGCCATGGTGTTGTTGCTGATGAAATCCGTGGCGTCATCCTTTTCAATTGCGACCGGGTTTCGGGGCGGCTTGTTCTTCGCGTCCTTGTTCATGGGGTCGCTGCTGGGGCGTGGTTTTGGTGATTTGGCGATTTTGCTGCCGGTGCAGCATGGCGTGCCGATTGGCTTTTACGCGGTGGTGGGCATGGCGGCGCTGGCGACCGCGATTGTCAGCGGCACTATGACGATGACCTTCCTCACGCTGGAGAGCACCAATAATTTTAGTATTACCATTGCGGTGCTGATGGCCGCGATTGCTTCATCGCTCACCGTGCGGCGGTTTTTTGGCTATTCGTTCACCACCTGGCGGTTTCATTTGCGCGGCGAGAGTATTCGCAGTGCCGTTGACGTTGGCTGGATCCATAATCTGACGGTGGGCCGGATGATGCGCAAAATCGGCTATATCGCCCATGAGACCACCGAATTGGATAGTTTTCGGCAGGAATTTCCACTCGGGCGCACGCAATATGTCGTCGCGGTCGATGCTGATGAACGTTATGTCGGCCTGGTTTACCCGGCGGAGACCCATGCGCCGGGGGTGCCGACCGATCAGCGGGTGCATGATTTCTTGCGCCATGAGGGTGATTTTCTGTTGCCGCAAATGACGGTGAAAGAGGCGATTCAGGCATTTGAGCGGGTGCAGTGCGACGTGTTGGCGGTGCTGGACGGGCCTGAGACGCGGCATGTGCTGGGTGTTTTGACCGAGCAATATGCGCTGCGGCGCTATTCTGAGGAGTTGGATCAGCGCAGACGGGAATTGTCCGGCGAGTGAGCGGTGCTGGCGCCGTGGAGAAACAGCGCCACGGCGGCTTGCACGCGCTGATGCAGCTCGGTTTTGCTGGGCGCCTTGCCGAGGCCGAGCAGAATTTTGACATGGATATTGCCGATGGTCATGCCGTAGAGCATGTTTGCGGCGTCATCAGGGTCATCGATGCGTAGATCGCCGCTGGTGTGGCAGGCGGCGAGAAACGCGATCAAAGCATCCCGGCATGGTTTGGCGCTCTCGCGATTAAGGATACGTGAGAGGGTTTTGCCGTGGAGGTAATCCACCATGATCAGCCGGGTCAGCGCGATCGCCTTGGCGCTGAGAATATGATCTGCCCAGCCGATCAGCAGATCGAACAGCACGGCGTCGATCGGGCGATTTGCGGTTTCGACCCGAAAATCGAAAGCTTGCTGGCGGCAGGCGAGCAGGTCGGTGAAGAGCTGCTCTTTGGAGCTGACCAGCTGATAGAGCGTGCGCTTGGAAATGCCGGCGGCGGCGGCGATCTGATCCATCGTCGCGGCGTGGTAGCCTTGGCGGACGAAGACGCGTTCAGCTGCGGCGATCAGCGCATCGCGGCGGGCTTGTGGGTTGATCAGCACGCGACGGGTGGTCACGCGACGCGGTGCCATGGCAGAGCAGTTCATCATCGGGCACTCTTTCACCTCGGGACGTTCATTGCGCAAATGCGCCCCAAAATCAAGTCATTATTGCGCGTTGAGCGAACAAGTATCTGCAATCATCAAGAATTTTGCAGGGCTTGACGCGCCGCAGAAAAACTAGGTAGTTTCCGTCCTGTGAGTGTTGATAGGAAATTTGCGGTGCGCGCATTCGCATCAGGACAGTTAGTCGCGCGCCGTTTGCGGTGCGGTTTGCTCTTGGTCGGTGTCGCTGGATTAAGCGGCTGTGCCGTCGGTCCGAATTATCACCGGCCACCGGCCCCGGCGGTGACAGGCTATGCCGCGCCATCGGTGCAGCGCGGGGCGCCGGATCAACGCGTGGTGATCGGGGCGCGGATCAAGGGGGAATGGTGGCAAGCATTCCATTCTTCCGCGCTTGATCAGCTGATTGCCTTGTCGTTGGCGCATAATCCGAGCTTGGTTGCCGCGCAGAACACGCTGTTGGCCGCGCGCGATCAAACCCGTGCCGTGGAAAGCGGATTTTTGCCGAGTTTGAGTGGCAATTTTCAAGCGACTCGTGAGCTGCAAAGTGGCTTAGCGAGCCGGGCTGCGAGCGGTGTTGGCGCGGGTGCCAATGCGGGATCGGCGGGTGCTGCGCCATTTTCCTTGCTGAATGCCAGTGTTTCGGTTTCCTATGCGCCGGATTTGTTCGGGCTGGTGCGTCGGCAAGTCGAGGGTCAGCGTGCGGTGGCTGAGCAGCAGCGATTTGCCCTGGAGGCGGCCTATTTATCATTGACCGCCAATGTCGTCACGGCGGCAGTAACCGATGCCTCGTTGCGCGATCAAATCGCGGCGACCCGGCGCATTTTGGCGTCGCAGACCCATGATTTACGGATTTTGCGCAAGCAAGTGGCGCTTGGGGGCATCGCTGAGGCGAATGTTTTGACCCAAGAGGCGCTGCGCGCGCAAACCGCGGCCACGCTGCCGCCGTTAGAAAAGCAATTGGCCCAGGTGCGCTATCAGTTGGCAGCCTATGAGGGCGTTTTGCCGACGCAGTTTCACGATCCGCATATCGATTTGACGACGTTGCATTTGCCGCATCATTTGCCGCTGAGCGTGCCATCGAAATTGGTCGAGCAGCGGCCCGATATTCGCGAAGCGGCGGCCTTGGTGCATCAGGATAGTGCGGCGGTGGGTGTGGCGACGGCGAATATGCTGCCGCAAATCACGCTCTCAGCCTCGGTGGGCCATGACGCGCTGAGTGCGGCGAGCTTGTTCACACCGCAAACCTTGATTTGGAGCTTAGTCTCTGGCGTGACCCAACCGCTATTTGAGGGCGGTAATTTGCTGTTTAAGCGTCGGGCCTCGATTGCCACTTTGCATGCGGCGGCTGCGGATTATCAAAATACCGTTGTGCTGGCATTTCAGAATGTGGCTGATTCGCTCGCGGCTTTGCATTATGACGCGCAGGCTCTCGCGGCTGATCGGGCGGCGGAGACGGCGGCGCGGCGAAGCCTGAATGTGACGCGCGATCAATTCAAACTCGGTGCGGTATCGTTCACCACGGTGCTGACGGCAGAACAAAGCTATGACAAGACCGTGATCACCCGGATTCAGGCCACCGCCCAGCGTTATGCCGATACGGCTTCATTGTTTCAGGCGCTTGGCGGCGGCTGGTGGCATCGTCAGGATGTGGCGCCTTCGGTGCGCAAATGTTGCGGAGTTTTCCCATGAGCGGTTCATCGACCTTTGACGCAAAACCGAGCCGCAAGGCGCCAAGGCCGCCACGGCCAGTGCTGCGGGCGATTATTGTGCTGCTGGTGTTAGGCGTGTTGTTGGGCGGCGTATTTGGCTGGGGCGCAGTCAAATCAATGTTTATTGGCAAGTTCCTCGCGACGTTGAAATATATGCCGCAAACCGTCTCAACGGTGGTTGCGGAGAAAACGCCGTTTGCGCCCACGATCGAGGCCACGGGTAATCTGGTGGCGGAGCAGGGGGCGAGCCTGTCATCGCAAGTTGCCGGAATTGTTGATACGATCAGCTTCAAATCGGGCACGGATGTTAAAAAAGGTCAGGTGCTCCTGACGTTGCGCCCGAATAATGATGCGGCGGTGTTGGCGCAATTGCAGGCCGTGGCGGCGTTAGCGAAAATTACCTATCAGCGTGACGTTGCGCAGTTTCGCGCCAAAGCGATCAGCGCGCAGACGGTGGATTCTGACCGTGCGACGATGGAATCGGATTTGGCGCAGGTGCAAAGCCAGCAAGCGTTGATGGCAGAAAAAGTGATCAAGGCGCCATTTTCGGGGCGCATTGGCGTGCGCGCTGTCGATGTTGGCCAGTATCTTGCGGCGGGCACTGCTATTGCATCCTTGCAGAAATTGAACCCGATTGATGTGAATTTCTACGTCCCGCAAACCGATCTTGCCCAAATTCATCCAGGGCAGGCGATTGCGGTGACTGTTGGTGGGTTTGGCGATACCGTGTTTACCGGCAAAATCACGTCGCTCGATTCGGTGGTGAGCACGCAAAGTCTGATGATTTTGGTGCGTGGCACGCTTGATAATCCGCATGATGAATTACGGCCCGGCAGTTTTGCGCGCATATCGATCAGCACGGGTGCGCCGCAGGATTTCATCACCCTGCCAAAAACGGCGATTGCCTATAATGCCTATGGCGATACGGTGTATGTGGTGGTTGATCAAAAGAAGAACGGCAAAACTCAGCAAATTGCCGAGCAGAAATTTGTGACCCTCGGTGCCTCGCGGGGCGATCAGGTTGCGGTGATTAAGGGTGTTGCGCCGGGCGATGTCGTGGTTTCGGCGGGACAGTTAAAATTGCATCCCGGATCGTTCGTTAAAATAAATAACAAGATCGTGCTGCCGAATAGTCCGGCGCCGGTCGTGCCGCTGCACTGATCGCGCGTCATGAAAAACCTTACCGCACTTTTTATCCGCAGGCCGGTTTTGTCCCTGGTGGTGAGTGCCATTATTCTGGTGCTCGGGCTGCGGGCGATGGGCAGCTTGCCGGTGTTGGAATATCCCAAGACCGAGAACGCGACCATCACGATTACCACCACCTATCCTGGGGCCGATCCGAACACGATGGCTGGCTTTGTCACCACGCCAATCGAAAATGCGGTGGCACAGGTGAATGGCATTGATTACATCACGTCATCAAGCCAAACCGGGATCAGCACCATCACGATTAATTTGGTGCTGAATTATAATCCAGACAAAGCGCTCACTGAAATCCAAGCACAAATCCAATCGGTGTTAAACCAACTGCCGAGTGGCACCCAGCAGCCGCAATTGAAATTGCAGGTCGGCCAGACTTTGGATGCGATGTATATCGGTTTTAAAAGTTCGGTGCTCACGCCAAGCCAGATTACCGATTATTTGGTGCGCGTGGTGCAACCGCAGCTGCAATCGGTGCAGGGTGTGCAGACCGCCGAGATTTTGGGCGCGCAGAACTTCGCCATGCGAATCTGGCTCAATCCCAACAAGCTTGCAGCCTATCATTTGACGGCGAGCGATGTGTATACGGCGTTAGCGGGTAATGATTTTATCAGCGCGCTGGGCAATACTAAAGGTCAGATGACGCAAACGACACTGACGGCCTCGACCAGCTTGCATTCGGCGGCGGAATTTCGGCAGTTGATTGTTTCACAAACCGGCGGACAATTGGTGCGGCTTGGCGATGTGGCGACGGTTAAGCTGGGTTCTTATACCTATGAGGCGAATGTCGCATTTGACGGTAAAACCGGCGTCTATATCGGCATCCAAGTGGCACCGAATGCGAATTTATTGTCGGTGATTAAGGGGGTTCAAAAGCGGTTTCCAACGATTCAGGCCGCTTTGCCCCAAGGGCTACAAGGCACGATTGTTTATAACTCGGCTAAATTCGTCACGGCATCGATCAGCGACGTGATTGCCGCCTTGATCGAGGCGTTGCTGATTGTGGTTGCTGTGGTGTTTGCGTTCTTGGGCACGCCGCGCTCGGTGATTATTCCGGTGGTTGCGATTCCGTTGTCATTGATTGGCACATTCGCCGCCATGTTGATTTTGGGTTTCACGATCAATTTGCTGACCTTGTTAGCGCTGGTATTGGCGATTGGCTTGGTCGTTGATGACGCGATTATTGTGGTGGAAAATATCAATCGCCATCTGGCGGACGGCGAATCGCGGCTTGAGGCAGCGCGCCATGCGGCGGCGGAATTGGCCAATCCGATTATCGCAATGACCGTCGTGCTCGCAGCGGTTTATGTGCCCATCGGTTTTCAAACCGGCCTAACGGGTGCTCTATTCACCGAATTCGCCTTTACCTTGGTTTCGGCGGTGACGATTTCAGCGATCATCGCGCTGACCCTCACGCCCATGCTCAGCTCGAAATTACTGCGCGCGATTGGGCCTGATGAAACGGGCTGGGAAGGGCGGTTGGTTGGGTTTATTGATCGGCGTTTTGATCGTGTGCGGCGATCCTATATGCGGCTCCTGCGCAGCGCGTTGCAAACTGTACCGATCATTTTGATGTTTGGCGCGATTGTTCTGGGTAGTATTTATTTTCTGGCGAGCAGCGCCAAGAGTGAACTCGCCCCGCAGGAAGATCAGGGTGTGGTGATTTTGGCATCGACCGCCGCGCCAAATTCCACGCTACAACAGCGGGTGATTTACGCGCACGAGCTGAACAAGCTAATGTTCAGCCATAAATCGACCGATCATACGTTCCAGATTAACACACCAACAATCTCGATTGCCGGTATGGTGCTCAAGCCCTGGGATCAGCGGGCAAAAAATGCGAGCGTTTTGCAGAACGAGATCCAAAATCAGGCTTCGGCGGGTATTCCTGGCGAACAGATTGCGGCGTTCCAACCGCCCTCATTGCCGGGCTCGCAGGGACTTCCAGTTCAGTTTGTTATCAAAACGACTAATAATTATCAGCAACTCAACACCGTTGCGCAGAGACTACTGCAAGCGGCGTTGAAGACAGGTGATTTCATTTTCTTGCAGACCGATTTGAAGATTGATCAGCCACAAGCGACGGTGGTCATCGACCGGGCGAAGGCGGCGAATCTCGGGTTGACGATGAGCGATGTCGGCGCCGCGCTGTCACGCGCGTTAGGCGGTGGCTATGTCAATTATTTCAGCCTGGATAATCGCTCTTATGAAGTGATCCCGCAGGTGGCGCAGAAATTCCGTCTGAATGCCGAGCAGGTTTTGGGCTATCCGGTGGCGACCGTGAATGGGGTGTCGATCCCTCTCGGCTCCATTGCGCATATCGCCCATATTGTTATTCCGGAATCGGTTAATCATTTTCAGCAGCTCAATTCCGCAACGATCCAAGGCGTGGTTGCCCCGGGTGTGGCTGAGGGAACGGCGTTGAAGGTGCTGGATGGCTTGGCCGCAAAAAATCTGCCGTCGGGCTATGCCGTCGATTATGGTGGGGCGATGCGACAATTCGTGCAGGAGCGCAGCGGGTTTTTGGCGACGTTTGGGTTTGCCGTGATCGTCATTTTCTTGGCGCTGGCTGCCTTGTTCAATTCGTTCCGCGATCCGTTGATTATTCTCGTGTCGGTGCCAATGTCGATCTTTGGTGCGATGCTGTTTATCAATCTGGGTTTTGGCGGTCTCTCGATTAATATCTATACCGAAGTCGGCTTGGTCACCCTGATGGGGCTGATCAGCAAGCACGGTATTTTGATCGTCGAGGTCGCGAATGAGGCGCAGCGGGACGGGATGAGCAAGCGCGAGGCGATTGAGCATGCGGTGAATATCCGGCTCCGGCCAATTTTGATGACCACTGCGGCGATGGTGCTCGGCGTGGTGCCGCTGATTTTGGCGAGTGGGGCCGGGGCGGCGGCGCGCTTTAATATGGGCGCGGTGATTGCCGCAGGCCTCGCGATTGGCACGTTATTCACCTTGTTCGTGCTGCCGGCGGTGTATCTGGTCGTTGCTGAGCAGCATCAAGAGGGTTATGAGGCGGTGATTGAGTGACGCGTGCGGGGCTGCCTGCGCTTTGGTGATCGCCAAAGATATTTCATTCAACAGGTGAAGGCGGCAAATTGGTAGCGATGAATCGCCAAACCCTTACCAGGATGCTGGCTGGCTTCGGAGCCGCTCTGGTATCGGCCGCGTTGGTTGGGCAGTTTTGGCTCCTGTGCGGGGTGATCGCTGGGCAAGGGGGCACAATGGTCTCGGCGGTTTGGCGATTCCTTGGTTTTTTTACTATTTTGACCAACATCTTGGTCGCCCTGACTTTCACCCATGCGGCCTTGCGACCACAGCGCCGCACAGGGTTGGGATCAGCTCGGTTCGAGGCGATGGTTGCAGTGTCGATCATGCTGGTCGGGATGGTGTATACGGCGGTATTGCGCGCCCTTTGGCAGCCGACCGGGGCGCAGAAATGGGTCGATGCCGGGCTGCATGACTTGGCGCCAATCCTGTTTGTCGCGTTTTGGTTGCTCCGACCCCACGGCAGTTTGCGTTGGCGGCAAATGCCATTGTTGCTGGTTTGGGCGTTGCTATATTGTATTTATGCGTTGAGCCGCGGTGCCGCTGATGGCTGGTATCCCTACCCGTTTCTGGACGCGACCAAATTATCGTCCGCGCATTTGATGTTCAACATCATCGTGCTGATCGGGGCGTTTGCGGGTGTGTCTGCGGCGCTCACCGCGTTGGATCAATGGCTCGGCCGCGCGGGGCGTCACAATTAGCGCCGCGCGGGGCGCCACAATGAGCGGGGTGACTTTGCGAATGGCGTGCTTGCTCCTATGTGCAAACGCATGGATGCGCTTATCGTCACAGATTTGGTCAAACGCTTCGAGGCGGTAACGGCGGTCGATCGGATCAGCTTTTCGCTTGCGCCGGGCACAACGGTTGGGTTGCTTGGCGGCAATGGGGCGGGGAAAACCACCACAATTTCGATGTTGCTTGGCATTTTGCTGCCCGATCAGGGCCGCATCTGGGCGTTGGGCCATGATATGGCGCGGGATCGGTTCGCGGCGTTGGCGCGGATGAATTATTCCTCGCCGTATGTCGCTTTGCCGATGCGCCTCACGGTGGCGGAAAATCTGCGGGTTTATGGGCATTTATATAATGTGCCACAGCTTGAGCGGCGGATCCGTCACTTGGTTGAGGAATTCAATCTGGGTGATTTTTTGCATCGCAGAGCCGGTGCTTTGTCTGCCGGGCAGAAAACCCGGGTTGCGCTGGCTAAGGCATTGATCAACCAGCCAGATTTGCTGCTTCTTGATGAGCCGACGGCGAGTCTTGATCCGGACACGGCTGATTATGTGCGCACACGCCTTGAGATTTATCAGCGGGCGAGTGGTGCGGCGATTTTGCTGGCCTCGCATAATATGGCCGAGGTCGAGCGGCTCTGCACTGATGTGTTGATGCTGAAATCAGGCCGCATCGTTGATCATGGCACGCCTGGCGATTTGATTGCGCGTTATGGTCGCGCCGATTTGGAGGATGTGTTTTTGCAAATTGCCCGTTTTGGCGCGCACGGTGTTGGCGCATGAGCCGGCCCATGCAATCAGCGCGGCGGGTTTGGGGATTGATGTATCGCCATCTATGCCTCTATCGAAAATCCTGGCCGCGTTTGTTGGAGCTTGGCTATTGGCCCACGTTGGAATTGCTGATTTGGGGTTTCACCGCTCGATTTTTGTCAAATGAGCATCCTGGCCCGGTGATGGCGATTGGGGCCTCATTGATCGGTGGGGTTTTGTTGTGGGAGGTGGCGCTGCGCGCGCAAATCGGGGTGACTTTGTCATTCCTGGAGGAGATTTGGTCGCGTAATCTGGGGCATGTGTTTGTCAGTCCGCTGCGGCCTCATGAGCTGATCCTCAGCTTGTTGGGTGTGTCGGTGATGCGAGCGTTGGTTGGTTTGACCCCGGCGACGATTTTGGCGGCTTTGCTCTATCATTTCAACGTGTTTGCCATCGGCCCGATGTTGATTTTGCTGATGCTCAATTTGTTCCTGATGGGCTGGTGGATGGCGTTGCTGGTGATTTCGTTGTTATTTCGCTACGGCGCCTCAGCTGAGGCGCTGGCGTGGACGCTGGCTTTTGGTCTGACGCCAGTTGCGTGCGTGTTTTATCCAATCACCGCTTTACCGGTGTGGCTGCGGCCGGTCGCGGTGGCGCTGCCGGCTGAGCATATTTTCGCGGGCATGCGCGCGGCTTTGGCCCAGCACGCGCCCGCCTGGGGGCCGCTTGGCAGCGCCTTTGCGCTCAATATGATGTGGAGCCTGATCGCCGTGCTGGTTTTTGCAGCTCAGTTCCGCGCCGCACGCCGCACCGGCGCCTTGATTTCCATCGGCGAATAGGGCGTTTGCGCTCTATGCAGCGCACCACCACCCGATTCTGGTTGATCCGTCATGCAACGGTCGCGCCCGAGGCGCTCGCCGTGCTCTATGGCCAACGTGATGTACCGGTTTGCGGTGACCGGATGCTGACGGATGGGCCGCGCTATACGTATCTGGCCCGCGTTTTGCCCCGCAACGCGGATTGGCTGGTCACCCCGCTAAGCCGCACCCACCGCACCGCCGAGGCGATCAGCCATGCTGGCTATGGCGTAACCGATCCGGTCGTCGAACCCGGCTTGATTGAGCAAAGCTTCGGCCAATGGGAGGGCCGCAGCATGACCGAGTTTGCCGGCGCGCGGGCCGAGCACCCGTTCTGGCCGATTGGCGGCGATGCCGAACCACCGGGCGGGGAGAGTTTTGTTCAACTTCGCGCGCGCGTCGGGGCGGCGCTGACGCGGCGCACCGAAAACCATCTGGGCCGTGATATTGTCGCCATTTCCCACGGGGGCGCGATCCGCGCGGCCATTGCCCATGCGCTGAGCCTCTCGGCGCATCAGGCGCTCAGCCTTGCGATTGAAAATTTGTCGCTGACCGTGCTGGAGCACCACACGAGCTGGCATCCGACGCCGACGGCCACACCCAAGGCGATTGCCGAAGGGGCTTGGCGAATCGTAACAATTAATGAACATTCGGCCATATAAGTCGTTTTTCGTCCGCTGCCACACAATCTCCATAAGAACTTGCTTCAGAAGAATGATCGATTAGCCGAAAGGAGATTTACACCATGACCATACGCTCCGCCGCGAAAGCCGCGACACGCCGTTTGTTCAACCATAAATTCAGCCGCCTTGGCTTTGCTTCCGTGATGCTGGCTGTGCCACTCGCCGCCTGTTCGACCGGGGCATCCGCCGCGAATGGCAATGGCGCGCAAGTCTTGGTCGATCGTTCGACGCTGACTGTTGAAACCATGCTTGGTGGCGGCGGCGCGGCGGGCAATCAGGCCGCGCAGTTTCTGCGCCGTGCCAAGGCGGTGGTGATTTGTCCGCGTATTTTCAAAGCGGGCTTTTTCATCGGGGGTGAGGGCGGTGATTGCGTGCTGGTGTCGCGCGCGGCCAATGGTTCTTGGTCGGACCCCGCTTTCTATTCGATGGGCAGCGGCAGTTTTGGCCTGCAAATCGGCGCGCAGGATGCCGAGGTCATGATGATGCTGATGAACCAAACGGCACTCAACGCGTTCCTGAACAGCCAATTCAAAGTCGGGGCTGATGCCGGGCTATCGGTGGCCACGATTGGGGCAGGCATTGGCGGATCGACCGGCACGGCGCTGGGGGCGGATATTGTCACCTTCACCAAGTCACGCGGCTTATATGGCGGGGTTTCACTCTCGGGTTCGGTGTTCTCCAACGATTCAGCGTTGGATCAGCAATATTACGGCCAAGCTGTTGGGCCACGGCAGATCGTGGTGAATATGGCCGCGCAGAATGCTGGGGCCAATCCGCTCCGTGCGATGTTGGGACGCTTCGGCGGTTAATCGTCACTTCCATCGCGTAGCGACACGCGTTACCATGGGTGCATGCCCAAGGCCGACGCGGAACCATTCTGGCAGGCCAAGCGCCTCGATCAAATGACCGAGGCGGAATGGGAGTCGCTATGCGATGGTTGCGGGCGTTGCTGCCTGCATAAATTGCGCGATGAGGATACCGGCGCGCTGTCCTACACCAATGTCGCGTGCCGCTTGCTGGATACCAAGAGCTGTCAATGCAGCAACTACGCCCATCGGCGTGATTTTGTGCCCGATTGCATGAGCCTAACCGCGCAAATGATTGCGGAATTAGACTGGCTGCCGCCTTCCTGTGCCTATCGCCGATTGGCCGAAGGGCGCGGATTGGCACCGTGGCATCCGCTGATCACCGGCGATAAAACGAGTCCGCAGGCGGCGGGGGTGAGTGTTGCAGGGCGGGTCATCAGCGAGGAGCATGCGGGCGATTTGGCGTATCATCTGGTCGATTGGCCGCAACGTAACGTGCCGCATCGCGGGCGTCGGCGATGAGGGCGGACCAGACCGATCAAGAACAAATTCTGGTTGCCGGGCGGCCCGCCGGGCTGCGCTGGCGCCGCAATAGTCGCGCCCGCCGGGTGGCGTTGCGCATCAGCCCGCTGGATGGCGAGATTATCATTACCCTCCCACCCCGGGCGTCGCGCCATGCCGGTTTGGCACTGCTGCGGGCGCATGAAAATTGGGTTGCGGATCGGCTGGCCGCCTTGCCCAAACCCAGCCAGTGGCGATCGGGTGGGACGGTGCCAATTAACAATATTCCGCACCGCATTATCCATGATCCGCTCTGGCGGGGGGCGGCGCGCATTGCGCTCCGCCCAGAGCCGAGCATCACGCTTGGCGGCGGTGCCGAGTTCCTGACGCGGCGCCTGCGCGACGCACTGATTGCCCGTGCCCGCACGCAATTCACCGCCAAGGCCACCGCCAAGGCGATCTTGATTAATCGCCGCATCACCGGCCTGCGGATTAAGGATACCACCTCGCGCTGGGGCAGTTGCGCGCCGGATGGCACGGTGATGTTTTCCTGGCGCCTGATTATGGCCCCTGATTTTGTCCAGGATTACGTGGTTGGTCATGAAGTCGCGCATTTGCGGGAAATGAATCACAGCCCGGCCTTTTGGTCGCTCGCCGAGCGCCTGACCCCGCATCGCGAGACGGCGACGCAATGGTTGGCGGCGCATGGCCCGGCGTTGCTTCGGATCGGTGCATGATTATTCTGGCCAGCGCTTCGGCCACGCGCGCGGCAATTTTGCGCAATGCCGGCGTGGAATTCGAAGCGATGCCCGCGCATATCGATGAAGCAGCGATCAAGCACGCGGGGGCCGCGGCAGGCGAGGCACCCGGTGCAGTGGCGCAAACCTTGGCGCGGCTCAAAGCGCAACGGATTGCGGCGCGCTTGCCAGACGCGCTGGTGATTGGCGCCGATCAAATTCTGTCGGTGGGTGATGTTTGGTTGGACAAGCCGGAATCAGTGACCGAGGCTGCTGATCATCTGCGCCGCTTGCGCGGCCAGACCCACACCCTGCATACGGCGGTGTGTTGCCTGCGTGATCGCCAGATGATTTGGCAGCATGTTGCCACGCCGACACTGACGATGCGCGCCGTGCCGGATGATTTTATTGCCGATTATCTGGCGGCTGAGGGCGATGATTGTCTGTCCAGCGTCGGTGCTTATCGGCTCGAAGGGCGCGGTATTCAGCTCTTCGAGCGCATCGATGGTGATTATTTTTCGATCCTTGGTTTGCCGATTTTGCCTTTGCTGGGATTTTTGCGCCAGCACGGCACACTGCGCTGATCGTTTGGTTTTATCCCAATAGTCGCCCGATGACGCGGGCGGTGTAATCAACGACGGGGATGATCCGGCCATAATTGATCCGCGTCGGCCCGATCACCCCGATGGCCCCGACGATCCGGTCATCGCGATTGCGGGCAGGGGCCACGATCATCGACACGCCGGCGGTGCCGAACACGCTGCTTTCTGCGCCGATGAAAATCCGCACCCCATCGGACCCTTCAGCCAGCTCAAGCAATTTCAGCATGGTTTCCTGATGTTCGAGCTGATCGAACAAGGTTTGGATCGACCCCAACTTCTCCACCTGATCGATATCCGCAAGCAGGCGCGCCTGCCCGCGCACGATTAGCGATCCGCCACGGCCCTCGGCGGACCAGGTGGCTAGGCCGGCCTCCACCACGCTGCTCGCCAGCGCATCAAGCGCAGTGCGGCTCGCCGCCCGGTCTTCGGCCACGCGGGCGCGCAATTCCGGCAAGGTTCGACCCGAGAGTTGGGCATTCAAGTAATTGCCAGCTTCTTGCAAGGCTGATGGCGGCAGGCCAGGGGGGATTTCGATCACTCGGTTTTCCACTTGCCCATCAGCGGTGACCAGAACCACCAGTGCCCGGCCCGGCCCGAGCGGGACAAATTCGATATGCTTGATCGGTCCTTCGGATTTCGGCGCGAGCACCAGCCCGGCTGCGGAGGACAGCCCGGCGAGCAAGGTCGAGGCTTCGGTGAGCACATCCTGCATTGAGCGGTTGGATTGGCTGAGCGCATGCTCGATCACGTCGCGCTCATCATCGGATAATTCGCCGAAATGCAGGAGCCCATCGACAAATAATCGCAACCCGCGATCAGTGGGCAGGCGGCCCGCCGAGACATGCGGCGAGAAGAGCAGCCCGGCATCGGTCAAATCCGCCATGACGTTGCGAATCGTCGCCGCCGATAGGTTCAGCGGCAAGCGGCGTGACAAAGTGCGGCTGCCGACCGGCTCGCCGGTTTCAACATATTGTTCGACAATTTCCCGCAAAATTGCGGCGGAGCGGGCATCCAGCCCGGGTGGAATCCGCCCGGGCGCGCCATAGGAAGGGCGCTTGGGTGATTGGCTCTGGTCCATGAGCCTAGAGTCGGCTATCGCAGCGCGGAAATCAAGCATCAAGACCCCCAACCGCAGGAGCCAATCATGACCCTCTTCACGCGCCCGTCCGGCCGCGCCCATAATGCCCTGCGTCGGGTTGAAATCATCACGGGTTTTTCGCACCATGCCGAAGGTTCGGCCCTGATCCGCATGGGCGGCACCGAAGTGCTGTGCGCGGCCAGCGTGGAGGGCAAGGTGCCAGGTTTTATGCGCAATTCGGGGCAAGGCTGGGTGACGGCTGAATATGGCATGCTGCCCCGCGCCACCCATACGCGCGGCGATCGGGAAGCCGCGCGTGGCAAGCAATCGGGCCGCACCCAGGAAATCCAGCGCTTGATTGGCCGCTCCTTGCGGGCCGTGGTGGACCGGGCGGTATTGGGCGAAATGACCATCACCCTCGATTGCGATGTGCTGAATGCCGATGGGGGTACCCGTTGTGCGGCAATCACCGGCGCCTATGTGGCGCTGGCGCTCGCGATCCGCCATTTACAGAGCAAGAATGTGCTGAAAGCCAACCCGCTGATCGGCCAGGTTGCCGCGGTTTCTTGCGGGATCATTGAGGCAACGGGCGTGCTTGATCTTGATTACGCGGAAGATTCGAACGCTGAGGCCGATGCGAATTTTGTGCTCACCGCTGGCGGCGGCATTGTTGAAATCCAGGCAACAGCCGAGAAAGCGACGTTCAACGATGCGGCGTTCGCCCAATTATTGGGGTTGGCGCGAATCGGCACGGATGCGCTGTTTGCCGCCCAACGCGCTGCTCTTGAGGCGTAATCATGCTGCGTCTCGTGCCGGGCAGCCCGTTGGTGATCGCCACCCATAACCAAGGTAAACGCCAGGAATTTGCAACGCTTCTGGCATCGGCGGGGATTATTTGCACTGATGCGGCGGCGCTCAATCTGGACGAACCGGCGGAAACCGGCGCGGATTTCGCAGAGAATGCGCAAATCAAGGCGTTGAGTGCGGCGCGCACGTCCGGCTTGGCCGCTTTGGCCGATGATTCTGGCTTGTCGCTTGCCGCTTTGGGTGGCGATCCAGGTTTGCGGTCTGCGCGCTTTGCCCAAGAGTGCGGCGGCTACGCTGAGGCGATGACGCGGTTGATCGCGGCGAGCCGGGGCGATCCGCGCGCTTGGTTCACCTGCGCGCTGTGTTTGGCGATGCCGACCGGCGAAACCGCGACCTATCTTGGATTTTGCCATGGGCAAATCGCCGACCACCCCTGTGGCGCCAAGGGTTTTGGTTATGACCCGATTTTTGTGCCCTCCGGCCAAGCCGCCAGTTTTGCCGAATTATCCGCAGAGCAAAAGCACCAAATCAGTCACCGTGCGCGCGCGATCAGCCAATTTCTCGCGGTGCTGCCGGTGCTTACCCAGGAGGCGGTGCTGTGTTGATCATGGCCGGTAGTTCCGCGATCGGGGCGAACCAATCGGCCAGTTTCGGATGATCGGGCCGCCAATTCTCCGCGCCGAACCGGAAATCCAAATAGCCCAGGGCGCACGCCACGCTTACGGCGCCAATATCGGCCAGCGACCCTAGGGATTCGCGCTCAAGCATCGCGAGTGCGCGGTCCACCGCCTGTTTCTGCCGCGCCATGAAGGCGTCGCGCGCAGCATCAAGTGGCTTGGCGCTTTCCATCCGCCGGGCCACCGCCGCATCCAAAATACCATCGCCGACCGCTTGTAACCGCAACGCCACCCAGCGCGCTGCGCCTGCTTGCGGAAACAGGGGCAACGCATCCCCCACCCGATCTAGATATTCGCAGATCACCGGGCTATCGAACACCGCAAATCCATCCTCGGTGAGTAAGCAGGGCACTTTTGAGAGTGGATTTTCGGCGATTAAGGCGGCAGGGCTTTCATGCGGATTGGTCGGGATTTTCTCGATCCGCTGGTCAATATCGCGCAGCATCGCGCAGACCATGACTTTGCGCACATAGGGGCTAGTTGCTGAATAAAATAATTTCATCGTGCCGGTCCTTATTGATCCTTGCTATTTTTGTTGGGGCAGGGCGGGTTCAAGCCCGTTCAGCCATCAATCTCGTGAAATAACGTGTAATCGATGGCAAATGTGCCATCATCGGCCCGATCAAAAATATCGGCAAAGCGTTCGCCGAACCGAATATCGGCGGGTCCGTACACATGCCGTGCGGTAACATTGGTCAGGAGCGTGTCATCAAGCCCGGTGAGCATCGCCAGAAATACCATATTCTGGGCGAGCATTGCGGCGGTATCCAACCCGTAAAGCGGGCTCTCTGGACTCAGACGATGAATGACGGTCCAGGATAGTGCGAATGCGGGCGAATGGGCGCGTTCTAACGGGATATCGATCAGGCGGCGCATGGCGTTGGCGTCTTCATCGACCTCATCGCGGATCAATGTGAGGGTCATGCGGGCATCGGTGAGTTGGTTGCGTCGTTGATTGGCCACGCGAAACATCAGGGCGTTTTCGCCGCGCAAGCGATGCACCACCATAATGCGGGAGAACAGCACCCGCGCCTGGGGCCGCGAGAGCCGAGCGAATAATAGGCCGGTCGCCAAGGCGGTCGACAGCAGGCCGATGATGATTTCAACGCTCGCGATTGAATTGGCCAGGATCGATTGTGGATAGAGCGCGCCATAGCCGGTGGTGGAAAATGTCTGCACCGAGAAAAACACATCATCGCCGAAATTGCCCGGCCTTGCGCCACCAATGCCGCCCGAGAGTGCATAAATGACGCCAAAAAGCAGGTTGATCACCACGATACTGCCAGCAAGCAGCGCTAACAGCGCTGGCAGCCGCATGGTCATCAACCCATGAAACACATCACCAAGGCCTGACCGCGCGAGGCCGCGCCGCTCGATCCGGCGCAGCACATCGGCAGAAAATGGCGCGGCTTGCTTAGGGGGGCGCCGCGCCATTTTACGCATTCAGGATTGTTGACGGCGCAGGAACGCCGGAATCTCCAACGCCACATCGTCAGCATGGGCCTGCCGGACCATGGGCCGCGGTGCCGCCGGCGCTTGAGCTTGCGGCGCATGGTAGGTCGGTTGCTGCATCATCGGTGCGGCATGCGGTGCTGCTGCCATTTGCGGGTGCGGGGCAGGGGCCATGTAGCCCCGTGACGGCTCCCCCCGTGACGGCTCTAAGCGAGGTGCTTCGGCGCGGGGCGCCTCTGGCTCTGCTGCGCGAAAGCCGCTGGTCATCCGTGAGAACAGGCTCGCACGCTTGGCCGGCTCCGGCGCGGGCGCACGCGGCGCCTCACGATAGGGAACCGCAGCCGCTGGCGCCCGCAACGCGGGGCCCATGCCATAGGGGCTCATCGGCGCGGGCTGACGCGTCTCTTCAATGGCGGCGGATTGATCAAGCACAATCGGTGCCGCTTCGCCGACCACGCTGAGGGACGGGCCTTGCGGTTGCATCGTTTGCTGCAAGCCCAGCGGCGCGATGCCGGGCTGGCCGCCACCCTGCGGCACCATGCCGATCGGCTGGCCATGGGCTTGAGGCATTGTTCCGGCGACGGCATCGACCATCATGTTGCCGCCACCCACCGCGACCAGCCGGGGCCGCTCGGCCTGGGCCGGGGTTGCTGTGTCAATGCCGGTTGCCACCACCGAAACCCGCACCCGACCGCCCAAGCTCTCATCAAGCGCCATGCCAAACATGATATTGGCGTCTTCGTCCGCCTCTTCACGAATCCGGTTCGCGGCTTGATCGACTTCAAACAACGTCAAATCGGAGCTGCCCGTAATGTTGATCAGCAGGCCGCGCGCACCTTTCATGTTGGTTTCTTCCAGCAGCGGATTCGAAATTGCGGCCTCCGCAGCGCGCATTGCCCGGTCTTCGCCTTCGGCTTCGCCGGTGCCCATCATCGCTTTGCCCATCTCAGACATCACCGAGCGGACGTCCGCATAATCAAGATTGATTTCGCCGGGCACCACCATCAAATCGGTAACGCCGCGAACGCCCATGTATAACACATGGTCAGCCATCGCGAAGGCCTCTTTCCAGCCGGTGCGTTCATTGGCGACCTTGAACAAATTCTGGTTCGGAATAACGATCAAGGTATCGACAAAATTTTGCAGCTCGGCAATGCCTTCTTCGGCGGCGCGCATCCGCCGCTTGCCTTCAAACGCGAAGGGTTTGGTCACCACACCGATGGTTAG
Organism: Pseudomonadota bacterium; assembly: GCA_021808315.1. Classification (GTDB taxonomy): domain Bacteria; phylum Pseudomonadota; class Alphaproteobacteria; order Acetobacterales; family Acetobacteraceae; genus Acidiphilium. The sequence continues at coordinate 37,366 of JAKBBY010000004.1, forward strand.
AATGCCGCGCTCGCGTGCCATCCGCGCAATCACCGGCGCTGCGCCGGTGCCCGTGCCACCGCCCATACCAGCGGTGATGAAGGCCATGTGTGCGCCATCAAGCTGCCGGGCCAATTCATCTTCGGCTTCCTCGGCTGAAGCGCGGCCAACTTCGGGTTTGCCACCCGCGCCGTTGCCTTGAGTGATATGCGGCCCGAGCTGGATCCGCCGTTCAGCGCGGGACAGCAAAAGCTGTTGCGCGTCGGTGTTGGCGACAACAAACTCGACACCCGGCAAATTCAACGCGATCATGTTATTTACCGCATTGGTGCCACCACCACCGACGCCGAACACGGCAATCCGTGGCGTGAAGTCGGTATGATTGGTTTTTTGTACTGTTAGATTGAGGGTCATGGGAAACTCCTTAGAAAAGATTGAGGGATAGCAAAACAACAAACCACAGAGCCGGAGCGCACATCACAATCGCTCCTGCAAAAACGCCTTGATTTTGCCGATCGGACCACGCCGGGGTTCACGCGACAAATCAAGATCATGCAAGGTCTGACCATCACCTGTGGCAAACGCCAGCAAGCCGGTCAGGGTCGAAAAATTTGGGCCAGTCGCGCTGTCTGGCAGGCCAATCACGCCGAACGGCCGGCCAATGCGCACTTGCCGCTTCAGAATTTCTGCAGCCAGTTCACGGGCGCCGACGAGCTGCGCTGCACCGCCGGTCAACACCACGCGGTTGCCTGCGGCACGACCAAGGCCTGAGGTATCAATTCGGTCGCGCACCAACTCAAAAATCTCTTCGAGCCGTGGGCGGATCACTGAAACCAAAGCACTGCGGGGCACTTTCGCAATCTGGTGTTCAGCCTCACCGACCATGGGTACCGGGAGCATTTCGCGCGCATCATCGGGGCTGGGCTGGCAGGTGCCGTAGAGCGTCTTCAGCCGCTCAGCGTGCGCAACATGCGTGGAGAGCAGCCGCGCCACATCATTGGTGACGTGCTGGCCGCCCACGGGTAATTGCGCGGTGTGCAAAACCTGACCTTCGGCGAACACTGCGAGCGTGGTGGTGCCGCCTCCCATATCGATCACAATCGAACCTAGGGTGCGTTCATCTTCAACGAGTGTCGCTAATCCCGACGCGAAAGGTGCTGATACCATCGCCATAATTTCAAGCTCGCAACGTGCCAAACAGGCCGCCACACTCTTGATCGCGGTGCGGGACGCATCCACCACATGCAACCGCGCCGTTAGTGTTTCGCAAAATAGCCCGCGCGGATCGGCAACACCATCGGTTTCATCGGTGGCGAATCCGAGCGGCAGGACATGGATGGTGCAGCGTCCCTCGGCATTCGCTCGTGCGCGCGCCTCGCGCACGACCCGGCGGATGTCGTCTTCCATCACTGGCCGACCATCGATGGGCCATTGCACATTGAATAACCGGCTTTCCGGCTGGCCGCAGGACAAATTGACCACCACCGATTTCAGCCTGGTATCGGCCATATCCTCCGCCGCGCCGACGGCGGCACGAATCGCCCGCTCCGCCTCATCCAAATCAACGATACCACCTGATTTAATCCCGCGGCTCTTTTGCCAGCCAAAACCCAAGGCTCTGAGCCGTCCATCGCTTTCTGCGCGACCGATCATGCAGGCAATTTTCGATGAGCCGATGTCAAGCACGCCGAATGGTCCCGTGCGAGTCGGGCGCGGCCGCATCTCGATATTGCGCGGCGGCGGCGGGTTGATGCCGGTGCGATTGGATAGGTCGTTCATGGACAGACCTCCTTCATGAATGCTTCGGCTTGATGGTGGCAGCGGCGGGTTCGACATAGGGCTTGACGATCAAACGGTCATGCAACCGCAAATCAATCGTCCGCACCGGCCGATTAAGGAGGGCAATTTTATCATTGGCCCGGTGCAAAAGTGCCAGGGCTGCGTTGACATGCCTCGATGGTAGTTCAACCACGGCATGATCGCGCAAAATCAAGTTCCAGCGCAGATTATCGATCCATTCAGCGGCAATCACCGCCGCACCAATGGCTGCGTGGCGCTGCAGTAATGCTAACAACGCTCCAGCGTGCGCTGGCGCCTGCGCGCCAACAAACAACAATAAGCCCGGGTCACGCGCGTGCGCAGCCGTGCCGCCACGCGCCTCGATTACCGATCCATCGGTGCCAATCAGGGCAAATCCATGATCTGGTCGTTGCCAAATTCCAGCAGGAGCGCGCTCATCAATCCGAATACGCACCGTCGCCGGTAATAGGCGTTCGACAACGGCTTGACGCACCACGCCGAGTTGCTCCAACGTTCGCGCCGAACGGCGGGGTGCGACGTTAAAAATCGGCATGCCATCGCGTAACCCTAACGCCGCCTCAATCGCCGGTTTCGGGGTGGTGATGGCGCCATCAATGACCACATGTTGGACACGGAATCCCATATCAGCCAAGGTGACCACGGCCGCTTGGCGCATGGCATTATGCGACCCAGCTTCCATCATGCGCCAACCAATAGGCAAGGCTAACAATAACGAGCCGCCCAGCATGAGTAGCGCTAAGGGCTTGAGCACACGCCGTGCTCGCCGCATCAGCAATGTACGTTCGCTAGGTCGATCCTGGATTTTTCGGCTTTTTGGCTTCATTCGCGGCATGTTGCGCGCTCCACCATCCAAGCACAGAGAGTGGGGAAATCAATACCGCATAAGGAGGCTTGCTCAGGCAGGAGCGAGGTTTGGGTCATTCCTGGCTGCGTATTGACCTCCAGCAAAACAAGACGTCCCTGTGCAACATCGTAACGAAAATCAGCGCGTGAGGCGCCCCGACATCCCAATGCACGATGCGCTGACAGGGCGATATGCTTTGCCTGTTCGGCCAATTCTGGATCGATTTGCGCAGGCACCTCGTGGCGCGAGCCACCCTCAGCATATTTTGCCTGATAGTCATAGAACCCGTCAGCGAAAATTTCGGTCACCGCCAGAGCGCGATCATCAAGCACGCTCACAGTGAGTTCCCGGCCGGCCACATAATCCTCGGCCATAACCAAGTTGCCATAGGCCCATTCGCGTGCGATCAAAGCGCGACGATTATCGAGCGCTTTGACAATATGCACACCGACCGATGAGCCCTCGTTAATCGGTTTGAGCACATAAGGGGGCGGCAATGGGTCGGCCTCGGCCAGCTCAGTAACCGGCACGATCCGATGGGGCGCAACCGGCAATCCAGCTGCCGCAAAAACCGCCTTCGCTGCGGCTTTATCCATCGCCATTGCCGAGGCGCGCACCCCCGAATGCGTGTAGGGAATACCCATATAGTCCAGCACGCCCTGAATAGTGCCATCTTCACCAAAGCGGCCATGAAGCGCGTTAAATACGGCATCTGGGGCTGGTGTTAGTGCTGCAATCAATGCAGCAAGGTCGGCGTTGACCTCGATCGGCGTTACTTGGTATCCTGCAGAACGCAAGGCGGTAACCACTTGCGCACCTGTTGCTAAACTAACGTCGCGTTCGGCTGAAATGCCACCCATCAATACCGCGATCCGTTTCATGCGGCACCGCCCGGCACACCAATGCGCTTGATTTCCCACATCAAGTCAACGCCGAAAGTCGCCTGAACACGCTGCCTTACCGCTTCGCCCAATGCTTCAAGGTCAGCGGCAGAGGCGTTTCCTCGGTTGATGAGGAAATTGCAATGCTTTTCAGAAACTTGTGCATCGCCGTGGACCATGCCCCGGCAACCGGCCTGATCGATCAATTGCCACGCCTTATGGTCGGGTGGGTTCCGAAAAGTCGATCCCCCAGTGCGTGCGCGCACTGGTTGGGTCGCTTCGCGTTGCGCCTTAATGGCATCCATCCGGGCGATAACTGATGTCCGATCTGAAGGAGGGGCGTGCAGCCGCGCCCGCACGACAATGCCACCGGGTGGCAAGCGCGCATGGCGATAATCAAGGCCTAATTCGCCTGCCGAATAGCGCGCCAAGGTTCCGTCGGGTCCAATAATCTCGGCCCAATCGAGCACAGAGCGGATATCGCTCCCGTAGGCGCCCGCATTCATCGCGATGGCGCCACCCAACGATCCTGGAATACCCGATAAAAATTCCAATCCACCCAGCCCTGCCATCGCCGCGTGTTCAGCAATCGTACTGTCCAACGCAGCGGCACCGGCGATGATGCCGTCTGGCTCGATGCCGATGGTGCTAAAACCACGGCCCAGCTTGACCACCAAACCGGGTATGCCACCATCGCGAATGATGATATTCGATGCCGCGCCCAAAATAGTCACCGGCCATTCTGGCGAGGCTGCACTCAGGCAGGTTACCAAATCTTCGATATCGGCAGGCCGCACCAGCAATTCAGCCGGGCCACCCACGCGAAACCAGGTCGCGGCAGCAAGCGGCGCATCAGCAATTACCCGCCCGCGTAACGGCGGTAGCGCGGCATACCAAGGGGCGGCCATCGCGTGCATCATGCAGCGCCCCCCAAACCGCGGCGGCTTGGATCACTGAGCGCTTGTAATTGTTGCGGCAAAGCCTGCGCCCAGGCGGTGATATTGCCAGCACCCAAGCAAACAACATAGTCGCCCGGCTTGGCAATCGCCTTGACCATCTCGGCCAAATATTCAGAATTCGCGAGTGGAACAACCGAACGATGGCCATGCGCCCGCAGCCCATCGACCAGCGCATCGCGGTTCACGCCTTCAATGGGTGCCTCACCGGCGGGATATACATCGGCAACGATGACGGTTCCCGCATCATTCATGCAGGTGCAAAATTCCTCGAACAAGGACGCCAAACGTGAATAACGATGGGGTTGCACGACCGCAATAACATCGCGCGCCCCTGCTTGCCGTGCCGCTTTCAACACAGCGGCGATCTCCACCGGATGGTGCCCGTAATCATCGATGATGGTCACCCCGCCAAGTTCACCAACTTTGGTAAAACGCCTTTTTACGCCGCGGAAATTACTCAGAGCAGCCCTGAGATGATCCTCATGAACGCCCATTTCAACGCCGATTGTGATTGCGGCCAGGGCATTCTGCACATTATGGTTGCCCAGCATCGGCAATCGCAGTCGATTGATCCGACGCTCACGCCCGCCAAGCCGATTTGACAGCCGAACCTCAAACGTCGCCCCGTTGCGGTCGGCCATGATCCGCTCAGCGCGCACATCGGCCTGTGGGGAAAACCCATAGGTCATGATCCGATGATCGGACAGATCGGGGATCATTTGCTGAACTGCGGGATGATCGACGCATAGAACAGCGAAGCCGTAAAACGGAATGTTAGAGACGAATTGCCGATAGCCCGCCTCCATCGCCGCATGCGATCCCCAATGATCCAAATGTTCGGGATCCATATTTGTGACCACGGCGATAACAGCGGGGAGCCGCAAAAAGGTGCCATCGCTCTCATCTGCTTCGACCACCATCCAATCCCCCTGACCGGATCGGGTATTGGTGCCGTAGGCGTTGACAATACCGCCATTGATAACGGTCGGATCAAACCCGCCCCCCTCCAGCACCGCCGCAACGAGGCTGGTCGTGGTCGTTTTGCCATGCGTCCCGCCAATCGCAATCGACCAACGCAGCCGCATCAATTCGCCTAACATTTCTGCACGGCGGACCACTGGGATCAGTCGCGCCCGAGCCGTCGCAACTTCAGGATTATCACGGGGCACCGCCGTCGAAACCACCACGACCTGCGCAGCCCCCAAATTTGCAGCATCATGGCCGATCATCACCGGGATACCCGCCGCCCGCAATCGCGCAACATTGGCGTTTTCCGCGATATCTGATCCTTGCACGGCATATCCGAGTGTGTGCAATACCTCAGCGATACCAGACATGCCAATTCCGCCAATTCCAACGAAATGGATAATCCCAATCGAGAGTGGCATGGCCCTCATTGCACAATCTCCGCCATCACCAAGGCCGCCAATTGGTCCGCTGCATCGGTGATTCCGAATGAGGCTGCCGCACGGGCCATATCAAATCGTTTTTGTGGATCGCCCAGCACGGCAGCGAGAACTTCAGAAAAAGCAGAGGCTGTCAGGTTGGCTTGATCCAACCTGATCGCACCACCAGCGCGCACCAGAGATTGCGCGTTTGCCCGTTGGTCCGCGTTAATGGCCAGCGGAATCAAAATGGCCGGTCGTCCGATCACCGCGATTTCGGCAACAGTCGAACCGCCAGCGCGCGCAATGACCAATTGCGAACGGGCCATTTCGAGGGCAACATTTTCGATAAATGGAGCCAAGACCGCTTTGATTCCGGCTTGCGCGAGCCGTTCCTGCGCCGATGCCAAACCGGGGGACGGGCACTGCATTATGATCTGCAGCCGAGAGCGCAGTCGCTCCGGCAATAACGCCAAGGCCTCAGGCACCAATGTCGCAAAAGCCAACGCGCCGAGTGACCCGCCCATCACCAGGAGATTGAGCTGGGTGCCGTCGTCATGATAGGGCGACCGGGCCTTCGCGATAATCGAGGTGCGCACGGGATTGCCGGTGACCCGCGCGACGCAGTCTGGTGGCACGCCCTGCGTGTCGGCAAAACTCAAGGCTAATACATCCGCAAAACGAGCGAGTAGTTGATTAGCCCGACCCAATGCGGCATTTTGATCATGCAGGACAATCTTGGGCCGGGCCGATAATGTCCGTGCGGCTAACACGGGTGCGACCGATGGATAACCACCAAACCCCACCACGACGCGGGGCTTTGCGGCAGCCATAATTCGGCGCGCCTGCAGCACACCACCAGCGATCCGCGCGATGCTGCGCGCGGCCCGAATCGGAGATCGCCCAACAACACCGGAACCACCAATAATATGCTGCTCACAAGACCGGAATACAGCACTGTCTTGCGGGCGCGAACGTGAATCCGTCAGCAGAATCACGCGTTGGCCACGCTGGATCAAGCGATCAGCCAGGGCTTCAGCCGGCAACACATGCCCACCCGTGCCCCCGGCGGCGATCACGACCGGTGGTGTTCTGACCTCATTCATGCCGCACCGCGTTGGCGCGTCGGCGGCGCGAAAGGTGGCTCGTCCAAAATTTTGCTGGTCGCGAAAACCCCTTGCCGCCTGCGCGTCAAGGCTAACAATAATCCTGTGTGCAGCCCCATCGCCAAAACCGCAGAACCACCATAAGAAATAAAGGGGAGCGTCATTCCTTTGGTTGGAATCAGCGAGAGCGATGAGGCCATATTGACGAATGCTTGCAAGCCAAAGCTTACCAATAATCCTGATGCAGCCAAGGCGACGAATAAATCATTCTCACGCCGCAGCCTCAACAATCCGCGCAGCACCACAAAGGCGAACAACCCCACAATGGCGAGGCAGACAATCAGTCCAAATTCCTCGCCGACCACGGCGAACACAAAATCGGCGCGGGCATCCGGTAGAAAATGCTTCACCTGACCCTCGCCAGGGCCCCGGCCCCATAATCCACCATTACCGAAAGCCGATAGCGCGGTGATGGCCTGATAAGCATTATCGCGTGCGGGATGCATAAATAATTCATACCGCGCATGCACGTGGGGGATAAAAATGATCGCGGCAACCAAGGCTCCAATCAACCCCGCACCACCGGCCACAACCCAACCCAGAGCGATACCATCCAAAACCAACTGCGCAAATGCGGTGCTGCCAACGAGTAACATGGAGCCAATATCGGGTTGTTTCAGCAATATCAACAAAACCAGCCCATTTAGCGCGAGAGTTGCCGACATGCCAGCAAAGCCCGGTGTGCGCCGTCGTTCCGCCAAAAGCCACGCACTGATCACGATCAGCGCCGGTTTTAGAAATTCCGCAGGCTGTATGGTGAAGCCCGGCAAGGCAATCCAGCGCCGCCCACCAGCAATGACAACGCCATGAACCAACGTGAAAGCTGTCAGGAGCAGAAACACAATGCCCACGCCAAGGGCTGTCAGCTTCACCTGTTGCAGATCGAGCATTGATGCGCCGATCATCGCTCCGGCGGCCAGCATCAAGTATAAAATCTGCTTGACCATAATCAGCGTGTGCGGATCCGCCAGCGATAATGTGGTCGCCGGCGTGGCCGCCAATGCCATATAATAACCAATCCCGATCAGTGCGACCAAGGCTGCCAAGGTCCAGCGATCAACACTCCACCACCACCGACCCACCACCGAATTATCCGCACGTGACACCCGGGCCATTATGCGGCACCCCCGGTGCGATGCTCAGCCAATTGTTGCACGAGCGCCGCAAATCTCTCGCCGCGCGCCTCATAATTCGCAAATTGATCGAAACTCGCGCAGGCGGGTGCCAGCAACACAATCGGCACATTTTGTGCTCGCGCGAGAGCAAATGCGCTCTCAACAGCGCGATCCAACGTGTCCACCACCGAATGCGCGACACCGTTTGCGGCAAGGGTGGTGGCAAAATCGGCAGAAGCTTGGCCAATCAACAAAGCATGGGCCACGCGTGGTAAATACGGCGCCAGCGATGTAATGCCACCGGATTTGGCAACACCGCCCGCAATCCAAATCACCCGTTCATGACAAGCCAAAGCGCGTGCTGTTGCATCAGCATTCGTTGCCTTGCTATCGTTGATAAAGGAAATTCCATCAATTTCCCTGATCAAAGCTTGACGATGGGGCAGACCCGGAAAATCTAACAAAGCTGGGCCGATCATGGTGCGCGGCACGCCAACGGCCATGGCCAAAGCGCTCGCTGCTGCGGCGTTTTGCGCATTATGTGTGCCGGGTAAGGCCCGGGCCATGCCCAGATCAGCGAGCGCGCCATGCTGATCCTGCAACACCTTATTTTGGGCATAAAGGTCAGCGACCCGTTCGCCGGAGATGCGAACCAACGGCACCGGACGGCTCGCCATTTGCGTCGCGATGAGTTCCGATGCCGGATCATCAACGCCGACCACCGCCGTATCAGCCTGCGTCTGACGCGCGAAAATCCCTGCCTTTACAATGGCATATTCGGCGAAACTCCCATGGCGGTCGAGATGGTCGGGGCTTAGATTCAGCATTACCGCTGCATTGAAGCGCATCGTTGCGATTCGCTCCAACATGTAGCTGGACATTTCGAGCACATAAAAGCCGGTTTTATCGAGCAGTGGCAAAGCGAGCGCTGCAGGCCCCAAATTGCCCCCGGCGGCCACGGACATGCCGGCGCGCTGCAAAATATGCGCGGTGAGGGCAGTGGTTGTCGATTTGCCGTTGGTGCCGGTGATGCCGAGAAATTTTGCTTCTGATCCCGCGCGCCGCGCAGCGATGAAAAGCGCCTCGGCGTCAGACCAGATCGGCACCCCTCGCGCCAGGATCAGTGCTGCTTGCGGATGTGGCTTGGGTAAGCGGTGCGGAATGCCCGGCGACAAAATCAGCGCGGTCAATGAGGCCGTATGCGCGGGGAGAGCCACCCGCAACCCTTCGCGCGCTGCAGCGGCGCGGGCCTCTGGCTGATCATCCCAGACGGTTACCACGGCGCCCATCGAGCGCAAAGCGAGCGCTGCTGGCAGGCCATTTCGCCCCAGGCCGAGCACGGCGAACACATCACCCGCGAACACGGCAGGCCATGCAGGATTATGAGCGGTCATCGGATTTTCAGGGTCGAGAGACCCACTAACGCCAGGATCATCGCGATAATCCAAAATCGGATCACGATTGTTGGCTCCGCCCAGCCCTTTTTCTCGAAATGGTGATGGAGCGGCGCCATCAAAAACACGCGCCGCCCCGTGCGCTTATACCAAAATACCTGTACAATTACTGAAACAGTTTCAACAACGAACAGGCCGCCGACAATTCCCAAAACAATCTCGTTTTTTGTCGCAACCGCAACTGACCCGAGCGCACCGCCGAGTGCCAGTGAACCCGTGTCTCCCATGAACACGGCGGCTGGCGGAGCATTGAACCACAAAAACCCCAACCCCGAGCCAATCAAAGCGGCGCAAAATACCGCGAGTTCACCGGCGCCGGGCACAAAATTAATTTGCAAATAATGTGCGAAAATCCGGTTGCCGACCAAATAAGCGATCAAGGCGAACGCACCCGCGGCAATGATCGTGGGCACAATGGCAAGACCGTCAAGCCCGTCGGTCAAATTCACGGCGTTGGAGGCGCCAACCATGACAATCATGGCGAAAACTGGAAAGGTAAGTCCAAGCCCGATGAGCAAATGTTTGAAAACAGGAACCGCAAGATCATTGGCGATCGCTGAGGGCATCAAGCGGGTAATCCAAAGAGCGGCTCCCAAGCCGATGATGGCTTGAACAATCATCTTGATGCGGCCAGAAACACCTTTGGTGTTGCGCTTTGTGAGCTTCAAAAAATCATCGGCAAAACCGAGCGCGCCATAACCCAAAGTGACGAATAATACTGCCCAGACATAGCCATTCTCTAAATCGGCCCACAGCAATGTCGATGTCGTGAGCGCAATCAGGATAAGCACACCACCCATCGTGGGGGTGCCTTTTTTCTCGATCAAATGACGTTCTGGTCCGTCGGTCCTGATCGGTTGGCCATTTCGCTGGAGTGATTTGAGCCAGGCAATCAGTCGTGGCCCCGAAATGAAGCTGACAATCAGCGCGGTCAGCCCAGCGCCGCCCGCCCGGAAGGTGATGTATCGAAACAGGTTGAGGGCATGAAATGCAGCAATATGCGGCAATAGCAGGGCATATAACATTAATTGCCCTCCGCCAATGCGGCGATAATTGTGCGCATCCCGCTTCCGTTACTGCCTTTTACTAACACCACGTCGCCATCGCGCAAGGCCGCACAGACCATCGGGGCAAGGGCGGCTGCATTCGCCGCCCAACCGCCTTTCCGGTCGGCTGGTAACCGCTCAAACATCGCGCGCATCTCAGGACCGCACGCAAAGATTATTTCCGCCTGAGCGGCCACGGGTTCGGCCAAAGCCGCATGTTCGTCCTCGGAGAAGTCGCCGAGTTCGAGCATGTCGCCGAGCACAACCACATGGCGGCCTGGCTGTAGTGCCAAAACGTCCAATGCGGCGCGGACAGAAGCTCCCGACGCGTTATAGCTCTCATCAAGAATTGTGATATCGAGGCCTTGGCGCTGCAGCTTTAGTTTTGCGCCACGGCCACCTAGGGGCGCGAACCCGTTCAAAGAGGCCGCCGCTTCGGTTACGTCAAGATCCATCGCGGCAACTGCTGCCAGTGCCGCGAGGGCATTTCGCGCCATATGGTGACCCGGCGCGCGCAATCGGCACCGTACCACCGTTCCCAAAATTCGTGCGGTGATATCAACGCCTTCAGGATCATTGTCGACATCGAGTAAACGCGCCTCGTCGGCCATGTCGGTGCCGAAGGTAATGGTCCGCATGGTCGGGCCAACACGGCGCGCCATGATCGGCAAAAACGGTCCGCGCGGAAGCACGGCGGTCCCATAAGGCAATAGCCCACGCAGCAAGTCACTTTTTTCTTCGGCAATCGCTTCAAGTGATCCCATCGCGCCAATATGCGTTGCAGCGATTGTGGTGATGATACCGACATGAGGACGGGCCATTTTCGCCAAGGGTGCGATTTCCCCTGGATGATTCATGCCGATTTCTAAGACCGCGTATGCCGCATTGCGCGGCATTCTTGCCAATGTCAGCGGCACCCCGATATGATTATTATGGGAAGCATCGGCTGCATGCGTAGGGCCAAATGCTGCGAGAATTCGGCGCAGCATTTCTTTGGTGGTTGATTTGCCAACGCTGCCGGTGATAGCAGTAACTTTCGCTAATGAGCGTGCCCGGGCAAATTCGCCCAACCGTCCCAAGGCCCCAAGCGTATCGGACACTTGCAATAACGGCTGATCGGCGCATAGATCGTTGCGCGATACCACGGCGCCTGCCGCACCATTGGCCAAGGCGGATTTGACGAAATCATGACCATCGCGTTGATCTTGGAGTGCAAAAAAAAGATCTCCCACACTCAATGTTCGCGAATCGATCGCGATTCCATCGGCCTCAAACCTTGGCCCAACAAAAGATCCATTGGTCGCAATTTGCAGTTCATCTGCCGTCCATAACGCGGTCATCCAACCAACTCCGTAATTACCGCAGCGTCGTCGAACGGAATAATTGTCCGACCGATAATCTGTCCCTGCTCATGGCCTTTACCCGCAACCACAATCACATCCCCTGACTGCGCGAGGCTGAGCGCTTCCGCGATGGCCCGACGCCGATCCGCAAGCTCAATACCAGCCGGGCACGATGCCTTGATTGCTGCGCGGATCAAGGCTGGATCTTCAGTTCTTGGATTATCATCGGTGATAATGGTCAAATCGGCGAGGCGGGCGGCGACGGCGCCCATCAACGGGCGCTTGCCCGCATCTCGATCGCCCCCCGCGCCAAACACCAAAATTAAGCGCCCGCGCGTGTGGGGGCGGAGCGCGGTCAAGAGCCGTTCTAGCGCATCGGGTGTGTGGGCGTAATCGACATAAGCGCAGGCGCCATTCGGCAAGTTGGTAACAAGCTGCAACCGGCCGCGAACCGGCTGCAAGCCGGACAGATAGTCCAGCGCGCGGTCGATACCTGTCGCGCGCGCCAAAGCCGCCGCCAAGAGCGCATTATCGGCCTGAAATCGCCCGACCAGTTTCAGATCGATCATGCGGCGCACACCATCGACGGTAATGTCCAGGATTTGACCATCTGGCGTCGGGGTTGCGCTAATCAAATCGATTGCCGAGCCCTTGGGGCCAACACTCAGCAGCTCCAAGCGACGCGTTTTGGCAATCATCTCCAGCGCTGCCCGCGTCGTCGGCTCCAAATCGCTCATCACAATCATCGGCGCGCCGCTCGGCAGAAGCGTATCAAATAGGCGTAACTTTGCCGCTCGATATGAGGCCATATCGCCATGGTAATCGAGATGATCACGCGTGAGATTGGTAAAAGCAGCCCCTATCAACGTGATCCCATCAAGGCGCCTTTGCTCTAGACCATGCGATGAGGCTTCTAGAGCCACGTCGTCAATTCCAGCGGCGCGCAGTCGCGCTAATTCACCGGCTAGGGCGACGGGATCAGGCGTCGTCAGGCTTTCGGTGATCGGAAAACCTGAGGCGATTACGCCAAGTGTGCCGAGGGATGCCGCCTTGCGCCCCTCGGCGATACTCATTTGCCGCAGAAAATCCACGCTTGAACTTTTGCCATTCGTGCCCGTGACTGCTCTGATTCGGCGCGGCATTGGCCCCGCCAAATGAACAGCGATTTCGGCAAGACGCTGTCGGGGATCAGCGTCGAGCAGAAGGGGGCGCGGGGGGGTGCCAGGAGGCCATTGCGTGCCGAGCGGCGCTAACACGGCGGCTGCACCTTGGCCCACCGCTGCTGCGATAAAGTCACGGCCATCAGCGCGCGTTCCCGGCAAGGCGGCAAAAATCATTTTTGGCCGCACCTGCCGACTATCGGCGGTAATGCCGATAATATCGATGTCTGGCGCAAGCCGCCACGAAGGCGCCGTTCCATTCAATCGCGTGGCGAGGCGTGTCATGATGTCATCCCCCCGCACGGGTCGCGACCTTGGCTTTGGGCGGTTTTTGCCCAGCCAACTCATAAGCATATTGGCTCGCACCCGCCGGGAAGGGATGCCCAGGCCCCAGCGCCCAAGCGCCATGCGGGGGCGATGGATCAAGCGGAATTGATAGTTTCGCTCGAGCTGCAGTT
>JAKBBY010000060.1 GCA_021808315.1 Pseudomonadota bacterium
AATTGCCGTGATTAATCGCGGAAAACAGGACTTTGGTGGGGTTTTCATTGTCAATCGCGACGCTGCTCGCGCTGATCTGATCCGCGCCGGTGGCACCGGGTAGAGCAGGCGGTGGGGCCGCTTGCTGATCCGAGGGCGGGCGCATGGTGGGGCCAATGGTTGGCGCCCCTGGCGTTGGCATTTGGGCGTTGGCCACGCCGAGCAGCGACGCGCCGCCGAGCCATGCACCCATCACAATCGCGATCGAAACCCGCTTCATCATCACCGCAAACCTATTCATTGACCCATGAGCCTATAGCTGATCACTGATTGAGCCACCAGAACCCGGCGGTTAAATAGGTGGCGAACAGGCCCCAGGCCAAATAGGGCATCAGCGTCAGCGCGGCCCATCGGTCATGACGGGCGAAGGCGCGAATGGTCAAAGCGACCAGCGCGTCCATGGCCAGGATGACCAACGTGGCCAAGCCAGGACGGTGCAGGGCGAAAAATACCGGAGACCACAGCGCGTTGACACCCAATTGCCAGCCCCAGAGCCGCAGCGCCGCCGCATGGCTCGGCCGCTGCCAAACCCGCCAGGCGGCAACCGCCATCGCTACGTATAAAACCGTCCAAACCGGGCCGAACACGCCGTTCGGCGGGGTTGCCGGCGGGTGGGGCAAAAGATCATACCAGGAGTGAATATTCGGGATGGTCATCACCGAATCGGAGATGCCGACCGCAAGGCACAGGGCGCAGAACCCCAGCAGCACTAAATACGGGTGCTGATGGGCGTAGGACCGGTCCGGGTGCGGTGGCTGGCGGAAGACACGTATCTCCTTGATCAAGGTTTATCTATGCGCTCCGGCGCGGGATCGCCAGGGGAAATTTTGGTCATCGCCGCCGATAAAAGGGCGAGTGAGGCGGCACCGTTGGTCAGCGCTTGGGCGTGCAAATCGCGATAGGCCTGCAAAACCGAGATACCGAGCGGGGTTAAGGTTGCGCCGCCGCCGGCGGCACCGCCTTTATTGGCAGCGATCAGCGGGCTGGCGAACGAGTCGTTCAGAGCTTCGGCGAGCTGCCAGGCGCGCTTATAGCTCATGCCCATCCGCCGACCGGCTGCGGCGATGGAGCCGGTTTCTTGAATGAATTGCAGCAAATCGGCCCGGCCCGGCCCGATCACCAGCCCATCGCCGAGCACAACTCGGATGCGCAGGCCGATTTGATCCTCGTGTCGCAGCTTTGCCATGGCGTATTGAACCATAATTGACGTGGCGCGGCGAGCGGGCTTGACGATATAGCCAAACGGACATATCGATGCGCACAACCGAAACGGAGAAACTCATGTCCATCTCACGCCGCGCCTTTTCGTTTGCCGCCGCCGCGAGTGCCGGTGCTGCGGCGCTTGGCCCTGAAATCGCGCAGGCTGCCGGCGCGCCGCTGACGGTGGCGTATGCGGGTTCAATGGGCGTGTTGATGAATAAGGGCATCGGCCCGGCTTTCACCCAGCAAACCAGCACGCCGTTTCATGGCATTGGTCAGGGCGCTTTTGCGTTGGCGCATTTGATTGCGGCAAAAACCATGCGCGCCGATGTGTTTGTCTCGATCACGCCGGGGCCGATTGCGGTGTTGCAAAAGGCGGGTCTGGTCGGTCATGCGGTGCCGGTGGCGAGCACGGCCATGGTGATTGCGTATAGTTCAAAATCGCGGTTTGCGCCGGAACTGGCGGCTGCCGCCGCGGGCAAGAGGCCGTGGTATAAGGTGTTGGAGACAAAAGGGCTGCGCTTTGGCCGCACCGACCCGCGCACCGACCCGCAAGGCCGCAATATCTTGTTCACCTTCGATCTGGCCGAGAAATTCTATCATCAGCCGGGCTTGTCAGCACGAATTCTGGGCAAGCCGATCAACCCCGCGCAGATTTTCACCGAGCCGTCGCTGTTGGCGCGGCTGGATGCCGGCGAGTTGGATGCGACCTCGGGCTATGAGAGTGCGGTGAAATCGCTGAAATTGCCGTTCATCGCGCTACCAAAACAAATCAATTTGAGCGACCCGACGATGATCAAGCCTTGGTATTCCAAGGCGGCGATTACGTTGGATGTCAAAGGCAAAACCCAGACGCTGCATACCGAGCCGTTGGTGTTTTATGCGTGCATTCCGCATGATGCGCCGAACAAGGCGAATGCGCAGAAATTTCTAGCGCTGCTGCAAAGTGCCGCTGGTCAGAAAATATTTGCGGATTATGGCTATAATCCACCGCTTGGCGGTGTTCTCTGACCAACCGGTCCAGCCTCCCCACCTCAGCGGTGAGCGGTGCGGTTCTGGCACTGCTCGCCGCGCCTTTTTTGGGGTTAGTTTTTCTGACCGATTGGGGGGCTTTTCACCTCTCTGGCAGCGATGCTGCGGCGATTGCGACCTCGTTGCTCTATGGTCTCGCGAGTTTGGCGATTATTGCGGTGCTGGGCACGCCGCTCGCTTTTTGGTTGGCAACTGCGCGCAGCCGGTTGCGCAATGGCGCGCAGTTTTTTCTGCTGCTGCCTTTGCTAACCCCGCCGCTCGCTTTGGGTATTTTGCTTGCCGCATTTTTCGGCCCGGTCGGCCCGGCAGGGGCTTTGCTGGACCGGTTCGGGATGATCATCAGTAATAACCCGGCGGCGTTTTTGATCGCGGGTTTTTATGCCGCCATGCCAACCTTTGTGGTTGCGGCGCGCAGCGCTTTTGCTGAAATTCCACCGGAACTTGCCGAATCGGCCCGCACCTTGGGGGTGCGCGGTAGCCAAATTTTTCGCTATATTTTGCTCCCCTTAGCGGCGGATGGGATCGGCGCGGCGCTGGCTTTGGCCTGGGTGCGCGGTGTGGGCGAGCTTGGTATTGTGTTGATTTTTGCCTATTTCCCGCAAGGCATGCCGATCCGGCTTTGGGTTAATTTGCAGGATAGCGGCCTTGATGCCACGTTTCCGCTGCTCTGGGTGTTTCTCGCCGTTGCTTTACCGCTGCCGCTTTGGCTGCTGCGCCGCCGGGCCCAGTGAGGGGATGGGCGAGGGGGGGGTGAGCGCGGGGGTTCGATCAATCATCGCCTGTCGCATCCATGATCCGTGGCTGACGCACGCGGCGACGCAAGCCGCGTTCGCGCAGATTTTCAAACACCACGAATAAAAGCGGTATGACGAAAATACCAATGCCGCTTGCGGCAATCATGCCGGCAAAGACCGGCGTGCCGAGTGAGCGGCGGGTGATTTGCGCGGCACCGGTTGCGACCACGAGGGGCAGCAAGCCAAAGACAAAGGCGATTGAGGTCATCATTACGGCGCGGAAACGCATTTTGGCCCCGGCGATGGCGGCTTGATGGATGCTCATGCCTTCTTCGCGGCGCTCCTTGGCGAATTCGACAATTAAAATACCGTTTTTCGCGGCCAGCGCGATGAGCACGACAAGCCCGATTTCGGCATAGAGGTCAAAGGTGAGGCCGACGATCACGATGCCGAGCATGGCGCCGAAGACGCCAACCACCACCGATAACAAGACCGGGATCGGGATGATCCAGCTTTCATACAGGGCGACCAGAAACAGGAACGCGAAGGTGAGCGAGAGCGCAAAAACGTAAATTGCCTGACCCTTGGCCTGTTCTTGCAAATAGGCGGTGCTGGTCCAATCATAGGCGAAACCGGCGGGCAGCACCCGGTTGGAGAGCTTCGCCATTTCGACTAACGCGGCGTTGGACGAAACGCCAGGGGCGGGCGAGCCGATGATTTGGGCGGATTGCGAATCATTATACCGATTGATGATTTGCGGCCCGAGCACGGTGTGGGCGGTGGCGAGCGAGCGCATCGAGACCATCGCACCGGAATTGCTGCGCACATAGATCCGCCAAATGCCAGCCCTGGTATCGCGGTCCCGCTGTTTGGCTTGGATATTCACCTGCCAGACTTGCCCGAATAAATTGAACTGATTGACGTAAAAACCGCCAAGCGAGGCTTGCAACGCCTGGAAAATCGATGCGATGGGCACACCCAGCGCTTGGGCTTTGGCGCGGTTGATATCGAGATAGATCGAGGGCGTATTGGCGGAATAGGTGGTGAACACCCGGCTGAGTTTTTTATCGCCATTGGCCGCGACGATCAGGGCTTTCAGCACGGAGTTGAATTTTTGCTGGCTCGCGGCTTGGACATTTTCAAGCTCATAGGTGAAGCCGCCATTGGTGGAGAGACCGATAATCGGCGGCAGGTTGAAGGCCACCACCCGCGCGCCTTTGAGTTGCGCCCCCATTTGAAACACTTTGGCGATTACGGCGTTGACCGCGTTTTTGGCACCGGGCCGGTCAGGGAATGGTTTGAGATGCGCGACCATGAACAGCGCGTTGGGTTCGGTTGCCGAATCCAGAATCGAGAAGCCGTTAATCGCGATGACGTCCTGCACCTGGGGCAGTGTGTGGATCATTTTGGTGAGTTTTCGTCCCATCGCATCGGTGCGTTGCAGTGAGGCGCCGGGCGGTAAGGTTGCCTGGATGAAGAACGCGCCTTGATCTTCATCGGGGAGGAAACCGCCGGGCGTGATGCTTGACAGCGCAAAGGCACCGAGGCCGAATACCATGATCACCAAGAGGGCCAAAGCGGATTGCTGCACCACCCGGCTGACGAAATTGGCGTAGCCGTTGCGGGTACGGTCGATGAAAGCGAGGATCTTGGCCATGATCCCATGATGCTGTTCGCGGCGCAGCAGCAGCGCGCACAGAGCCGGCGAGAGCGTTAGGGCGTTGAGCGCTGAAATCAGCATCGCGGTGCTGATCGCCACGGCGAATTGGGTGAAGAGCAAACCGGACAGGCCGGGAATGAAGGCGGTTGGCACGAACACCGACAGCAGCACCAGCATGATCGCGATGATCGGCGCTTGGATTTGCGCCATCGCGACTTTCGCCGCCTGCTTTGGCGTCATATCCGGATTTTCTTCCATCACGCGCTCGATATTTTCGACGACGACGATGGCGTCATCGACAACGAGCCCGGTTGCCACCACCAAAGCGAGGAGCGTCACTGTGTTGGCCGAATAGCCCAGCGCGAGCATGAAGGCGAAACTGCCCAGGAGCGCGATGGGCACGACGATGGAGGGGATGAGTGCTGCGCGCCAGGAGCCCAGAAACAAAAACACCACAATGACGACCAGCACGAAGGCCTCGATCAATGTTTTGATCACTTCGGCGATGGTATCGCGGACGAAGGAGCTGGAATTATAGACGGTTTTGCTGGTCAGGCTTTTGGGAAACCGCGCTTTGAGCTTGGCAATTTCGTGCTCGACCCGCGCTGATGTTGCGACCGCATTGGCCCCGGGCGAGAGGAAAATGCCGATGGCGACGCCGGGATGGCCGTTGATCCGGTCGATCTGATTTTCGCTTTGCGGCCCGAGCGCGATTTTCGCGACATCCTTGAGCCGGAGCAGGGCGCCGTTTTTGTTGCCCCGGATCACGATATTGCCGAATTGCTTGACGGTGCTGAGCCGCCCTTGGGTTTCGACCGAGAGCTGATATTGCTGGTTGCCGCCAATCGGCATCAAGCCGATGGTGCCGACCGGCGCTTGGGTGTTTTGGTCCTGAATGGCGCTGATCAAATCAGCGGGCGTCAGCCCAAGCTCGGCGAGGCGGTTGGTGTTATAGATAACGCGCATGGCGTAATCTTGCTCGCCGAACATATGCGCCTGACCAACGCCAGGGACGCGCGCGAGCGGGTTGAGCACATTGATTTTTACATAGTTGGAAATTTGCAGCGGGGTGAGTTTGTTATCCGGGCTGTAGAAAAACACGAATTGCAGCACCGAGGAGGATTTTTTGGTGACGCTGACGCCCTCTTTTTGGACTTCGGCCGGCAATTGCGTTAGCGCCTGCTGCACGGCGTTGGTGACGTTGACCTCATCGATATCGGGGTTGCTGCCGAGCTTGAACGTGACCGTCAGGCCATAGGTGCCATCGTTAGCACTGGTCGAGGAATAATAGATTTCATCGGATAGACCGTTGATTTGCTGCTCAAGCGGCTCGGCGACGGTGTCATTCACCACCTTGGCGGATGCGCCGGGATAGGTTGCGCTGACTTGCACCGAGGGCGGGACGATGGAAGGGAATTGCGCGACCGGGATGCGCGTCATCGCGATGGCGCCGGCGATGGTGATGACGATGGCGATCACCACGGCGAAGCGGGGCCGGTCGATGAAAAATGACGGGATCATGCGATCATCCCTGCGCCGTGTGCGCGCTGTCCACGGGAGATTTTACGATTTCGGGTTTGACGGTAAGGCCTGGATGGATTTTCTCGATCCCATCGATAATGACGTGGCTGCCCAGCTTCAGGCCGCTGGCGATGGTTGCGGTTGCGGGTGTCGTTTGGCCGAGTTTGACGCTGGTGCGCACGACCTTGTTCTGGGCGTTCACGGTGAGAACGTAATTGCCAAGCTGATCGGACAGCACCGCATCGCGCGGCACGATAATCTGCTCCACCGGATGCTTCGCGCGCACCACCACGGTGACGAATTCACCACTGGTCAGCGCGCGATCATTCAGCTTGGCGGCACCAAGACCTGTGATCCGCGGGTTCGCAATCGTGCCTTGCATCGCGAGGCTGTCCGTCGTCTGGCTGATCTGGTTGCTGGTGAAATCGAGCGTGCCGATTTGCGGGTCCATCCGCCCATCGGGCAGGCGCAGGCGTAGCTCGACGGCGTCAAGCCCGCCTTGGGTCGCATAATCCTGGCGGAGTTTCAGCGCGTCGCGTGCGGGCATTGAGAAGGTGATGTTGACCGGGTTCTGGCTGACCACGGTGGCGAGCGTGCCGGTTGTCGGGCTGACCACGTTGCCGATATTGATGTTCGTGGCGCCGATCCGTCCGTTGATCGGTGATCGGATCTGGGTGTAGCTCAGATTAATTGCGGCGGTCTCGCGCTGGGCGCGGGCGGCTTCGAGATTTGCCGCGTCGCTCTGTTCGGTCGCGCGATCATTATCCATGGTCGAGCGCTGGCCGGCGGGGGTGTGCAGCAGGGCGACCGAGCGTCCGAGGGTGGTTTGGGCGTTGGCCAAGGTCGCTTTGGCGGCGGCGACGGCGGCGTTGGCTTGGTCGAACGCGGCTTGATAGGGGCCAGGTTCGATCACGTAGAGCAATTGGCCTTGTTTAACCTCGGCCCCTTGGTGAAACAGGCGCTTTTCCAGATATCCGGTGATCCGTGGCACCAGATTGACAATCCGCGTTGCTTGAATGCGGCCAATATAGGATTGTTGTTGATAGATTTTGTGCTTGGTGACCACCACGACGCTGACCGCAGGCGGCGGCGGGGCGGCAGACGCGACCGTCAGGGTCGAGAGGGTTATGGTCGAGAGCGCCGAGATGAAGCTGAGCGCCGTGCGGTGCGCACGGCTTCGGCGAAGCGCAGGATCAAGCCAAATTCGACGCATCGACAACCTCATAGGCAGATATTTCAGTGGAGCTGATGATTGGGTCCAACCCAATTCTGGCAAGCTTCGTCCAAGATTTTGTCACCATTATTTTGATCCGGATCGCGCCGAAACGGCAACTATCCTGTCCTATGAACCCTACTAATTTGTCACCCGCGGGTCAATCGGCGCGAGGACGGGGCGATACAGTTTGTTGCAAGGCCGCCATTGGTCATCAGGCTGGGCGCGGCGCGGCGTGCGCCTATTCGCCATCGCCCCGGCCTGTGTGATACTCCCAGGTGATGCACGAATTTCGTGCCAACGCTAAGCGGAGAATAGTGATGGATCGCACCGGCCAAGACCAGACCGACCCGTTTCTGTGGCTTGAAGAGATTGATGGCGCCGATGCCCTTGCTTGGGTTGCGGTGGCCAATCAGCGCAGCACCGAACGGCTCTGCACGCCCGAATTCGAGGCGGATCGGGCCATGGTGCTTGATATTCTCAACGCCGATGACCGCATTCCCGCGATCATTCAGCGCGGCGGGTTTGTGTATAATTTTTGGACCGATGCAGCGCATCCGCGCGGCCTGTGGCGCCGGACCAGCCTTGCTGATTATCGCACAGATGCGCCGGATTGGGACCTTCTGCTGGACCTGGATGCGCTGGGGGCGGCGGCGCAGAAGAGCTATGTTTGGGCGGGGGCGAGCGTGCTGGCGCCGGATTTCTCCCGGGCATTAATCAGCCTGTCGGATGGCGGTGCGGATGCGGTTGAGATCCGCGAGTTCGATTTGTCGCGGCGCGAATTCGTGGCCGACGGGTTTTCGCTCCCCAATGCCAAAACCCAAGTCACCTGGATCGATCATGACACCATCCTGGTCGCGACCGCGCATGACGGCGATGTCACCGCGTCCGGCTATGCGCGCACGGTGCGGCGCTGGCGGCGCGGCACCGCCTATTCAAAGGCCGAGCTGGTTTTTGAAATCAACGCGTCGGATACGTTTTTGAGTATGGATCGCAGCATCGATCCGTCTGATCCTTATACATTGTTTATGCGTGGTATTGCGTTTTTCCAATATCAGTATTTTTTCCAGCGTGATGGCGAGGCGGCGCAACGGCTCGATCTGCCAGAAGATTGTGACGTTGATATCGCGTATGGTCGGCTCACGGTGCGCACCCGTTCGGCATGGAGCATCGGGCCTGATACTTGGCCCGCCGGCAGCTTGGTGACGATCCGGCTTGCGGATTTTCTGGCCGGTCAGCGCCATTTCGCGCGGATTTTCACGCCGGAGCCACGCACGGCGCTGGATAGTTTCATCATGTTTGCCGATCACGCTTTGATCGGTGTGCTCGATAATGTGCAAACCCGCATTCTGCGCGCCGATCCCGATACGGATTATGCGGGCCATCCCGCGCCGGTCTGGACCCTCACGCCGGTTGAGGGGTTGCCGTCCCATAGTGCCATCGCGATGGGCAAACTCGCCCCGCAAGACCCGCAATCGCACGATGCGCTGTTGAGCGTGAGTGGCTTTCTTGATCCGGGACGCCTGATTCTCGCCGTGCCGGAGCGTGACCTTGAGACGCTGAAAATCGCACCGCCGCGCTTTGATGCGCGCCATTTGCATGTGGCACAGCACGCCGCCATCGCCGATGATGGGACGGCGATCCCGTATTTTCTGATTACGCCGACCACGGCGCAACCGCCAACGGGTTGGCCGACGATCCTATATGGGTATGGCGGGTTTGATGTGTCGCTGGAGCCTACTTATCTGGGCGCGACCGGCGCGCTATGGTGCGCGCGCGGGGGTGCTTACGCCGTTGCTAACATCCGAGGCGGTGGTGAATTCGGACCGGATTGGCATAAGGCGGGCATTCGCGCGGGAAAACGCATCGCTCAGAATGATTTTGCCGCTGTGGCGGCTGATTTGGTTAGCACTGGCATGACCACGCCGAACCGGATCATGGGGTATGGCGGCAGCAATGGCGGTTTGTTAGTGGGTAACATGTTAACCCGCTTTCCCGAGCATTTTGGCGCGATTCTTTGCACAGTGCCGCTCCTGGATATGCGGCGCTATACCAAGCTGCTCGCCGGCCATTCCTGGATTGCTGAATATGGCGATCCGGATGATCCGGCGGACTGGGCGTTTTTGCAAAAAATTTCGGCCTATCATCTGGTGCAACCAGGCCAGCCTTATCCGCCGACCTTGATTATGACCACCCGCCGCGATGATCGTGTGCATCCCGGTCATGCCCGCAAAATGGCGGCAAAACTGCAATCGATGGGGTATGACGCGCTGTATTACGAGCAAGATGAAGGCGGCCATGGCAGTGGCGCGGATGCGGGTCAACGCGCATTCGCGACCGCGCTGCATTTTGCCTTTGCGCGGGCGATTGTGGCGCGGGAGTAACGAAAATTGCGCCCATGCGCGAATGGATTGGGACGGCTGAGCGATGGCGCAGGGATGCGCCATCGTTTTGTTGCGCCGTGGCTTCGCTGTTGCGATCCACACGGATTTTAATTCTATAACATTAAATAGAGTAAATTTAACTTTTTGATCGCCGGTTATTTTGCTAACGGGGGCGCATGGCCGCCGAAAAACCAGCCGCTCGGATTTCTGATTTGCATGTCTGCCCCGGCAGTTCCGGCCCGGTGCCGCATGTCGGCGGGCCGGTGTTGTCGGGTTCACCGAATGTGTTGATTGGCGGGCTGCCGGCAGCGCGTGTTTCCGATAGCGTTAATTGCGTTGGGCCACCCGATCAAATCATGATGGGATCACCCAGCGTGTTGATTAATGGTCTGATGGCGGCCCGGCAGGGTGATCCGACTGCGCATGGTGGCATGATTGTTGCGGGGTGCCCAACCGTGCTGATTGGCGTTGGCGCTGCCGAGGGCGCGCTACCGCCTGAACTCGGGGCTGGGGCAACCTCGTCCGCGCAGTCTGATGCGGTGCGCGAAGCCGCTCATCGGCATTTACCGTTTGTGGCGATTTGCAAATTGCCGTGATGGCCGATTTGTCGCCCCTCTATGCCGTTATCGATACGGCCCGTGCGCCTGAAATTTATCCGGGTTTGATGCATTATGCGCCAGACGCGCAATGCCTGTATGGCGGGACCCTCGCGCCGGATATTCGCGCCGCAGCCCCCTATTTGGTGGCCATGGCCGAGCCAAGCGCGTTGCTGCACTGGGTTCGCAATGCGGGCCTTGGCCGGGCATGGGGCATTGCTTTGCGGAGCCGCGCGCCCGCCGAGCGGGTGCGCCTGCATCTGAAAACCCTGCTCCGGACGCGGTTGACCAACGGCGATTTGGGTTTGTTTCGGTTTTACGACCCTTGTGTGCTGCCGTTTTATCTGTCGGCGTGCAGTGAGGTTGATCGGGCGGCGTTTTTTGGCCCGATTGAGGTTTTTAACGTCGAAGCCACTGAATTTGGCCCTGCCCGCAGCTTTCATAATGCAACGCCGCCCGATCTCAACGCGCGGCACCTCAGTTTCGGCATGAGCGGTGTTCCCATGCCTCAGATTATTTTGGATGCGTTTGCCCCGCTCGGGATATCGGCGCGCATCCGTGAGCTGCCCGAATGGGCGAGCCGGACGATGCCATATTGGACCGATTTGCCCGCTTGGTCTGATCCGGTGTCGGACGTTGAATTGAACCGGCGGGTGCGGCTCGCGGTTTCTCGGGGGTGGCGCTACGGCCTCAGAAGTGGCGACGCCTTCATTCGCTTTTTTTATCGGATGGTTGTGCTCAGCCCGAATTTTGACCAACAGCCGACCATTCAGGCGGTGCTGGCTGATCCTGTCATGTCCGGTGACGAGAAGAACAGGGAATTGCGGTCAGGCAAATATTTCATGATTTGGGCGGATGCCGCGACCTATCCGCAGGATTGGACCGAAAGGCCGGGCGAACAATGACAAATCGCACCACCAGCCCGTGCGCTGCCGCGATGAGCGGTTTGAGTGTGTTTACAGCCGACTCATCTGATGCGCTTCATACTGGCTGTAAAAATTGTGCGCCGGTGGAATCCCCAGAGCAAGAACTCACCGATCGAGAGGCGCTTTGCCTGCTATTTTGCTGTTGCAACGCCAACCCTTCCAAGCAAATCCTCGCCGAAATCAGCGGCATCGGTGATTTCGTTGTGCCACCAGTAGCGACTGACCTGATTAATCCCAAAAAAGCCATTGATTTTAGGCAACAATGCGTATCAGACGCGCTACGCGACGCGAACCGGCTCACCAAATATCAAAGCCGGTTCAAGCCGGAGATCAGCTATAATATGAGCACCAATCCGCCATCGCCGTTCATGCATCGCGATGGTGGCCTGGATACCACTGAGCCATCGCGTAATTGGATCACGCGCGCCCGCACTGAAATCCCGAATTTTACGGCCGGTGCGGGGTTGGTCCGCCGACCCGATGTGGTGGTGGTCAGCAACCCGGCCCAACCGCCGATCCAGTCCAATATCGATCATGTTTACGAGATGAAGTTTCCGGGTGATCGTGTTAATAAAAGGCAAATGGAAGCTTATGCTGAAATTGCCGGCGGCGAGGAAAAGGCGTCCTTGCTCAATGCTGAAAACTGTGGATGCGATGAAGAGAAGATGAAACAGAAAGTTCAAGCCTATTTGCCACAAGTGAAGCCCATTTGGCAGGAGGTTGAGAAATCAATCCTCCAAGCCTTACGGCACCCGGCGCCGCCGCCATGGGTGGAACCCGAGCCGATCCCGGTGCCTTTCCCACCCATCCCCTAGCGCCGCGCAACCCGACTCCATCATGAAGCCGCAAATGTGATCGCCTCTTAAAGGACATACCATGACCCCGTTCCCAGTAATGATCGATGACAAGCCGATGCTGGATTTGGCGTTGGTGGTGAATTTATTTTTCCGCGATGGGTTTCGGCAGGAGAAGCGGCGTCAAGTCCTTGCCTGCTTCAATCGCTATATCGAATTGTGCGGCGATCAGTTGCATTATGCTGGCCTGACAATCGGCGATGGCAAGGGGCGCTGGGCGCGGTATCGGCCTGACTTTGCCTCCATCGCGGCTGACAAAATCCTGGCCAATAACGGCAGCATCGTGGAATGCACGGTGATGGGCGGCGATCAGTTGGAGGTGGCCACGCCGTATTTTTGCTATTTTATTCTCAATGCGCAATGGGAACAGGAGCAGAAGCACGCGCAGGATATTTTGAGTTTTACGCTCCCCTGGAATTTTTTTAGCACCCGGTCTGACATATTTCCGGAGTTGTTTACCTGGTTTGCCGCCACCTTGCAGCCGGAACATGGCTTTGGCGGTCTCGGGTTCGCCTATGTCGATGATCTCAGTGATCGTCGTTTGATGGAACCTTTGGTGTATCGCTTGGCGGTGCAGGCACCGTTTCTGATCATCGAAAATGGGTATTTTGAAGCGAGACATCTCTCGCATGGGATTCGCGAGGGTAATTTTCTCACCGCCTTGTCGGATCGCTGGGCGGGGAAGCTTGGCGGTTCGGCGGCGATTGAGGCGGCGTTGGGGCCGGGCTTTACGCTCCGCCGCTATGCGGGGGGTCTGACCATTCAGGCGGGTGACGAACCAAACCCGTACGGTCCATCGATCTATCAGCCCGGCTCGCTCACCGTTCCTGATACGAGTGATGATACGCTAAAAATCTCGCCGCTGAAATCGCCGCCTCAGGCGGACGCCGCGGCGCTGTACCCGCTTTATCGTCGGCTCAACAAAGTGCTCAGACCGATCC
>JAKBBY010000061.1 GCA_021808315.1 Pseudomonadota bacterium
CAATTTGGCACCAGCGAATGTTTGCGCTATATAGTGCGCGTTCGATCATGAATCGCGCCTCTGGCCCGCTCATGCCGATCAACCTCCCGCCCCTGGTCGTCCGTGCGATGTGCTCATGGGTCTGACCGGATGGGAGTTCGCCGACATCGCTGCGCCATCACAACATCCCGCCGCTCGAAGGCAGGACTCGGTCGCGGACGATCGGCGCGGAAGACAGGGGGCCTAGTTTGAGCCCGCGTCCGCCGCTCCACCACACCATGACAGGACGATCGAACTCGATGAATATTAAACGCATGCGCAGCCGCAATAATCGCCCCAATGGCGGCGGTAACGGCAATTTCCGCAGCTTCCAAAACAGCGCGCCGCTCAATCGCAACCATGTGTTCGACAGCAACGGCCCGGAGCAGCGCGTGCGCGGCACCGCCCAACAGCTCTACGATAAATATCAGCAAATGGCCCGCGATGCCTCAAGCAGCGGTGATCGGGTATTGGCCGAGAGCTATTACCAATATGCCGAACATTATTTCCGCATCATCCTCGCGATGAACCAGGCGCAAGGCGGCCACACCGCCCCGCAAACCCAGCCGCATGCGAGCCAAAATGCCAGCGGGAATAATGGCCAGCATCATAACGGCAACAGCCAAAATTACCGCGCCCGCGAAGCGAGCGACGAAATCGAAGCCGAGCTGAACAACACGATTGGCGCCGAGCTGCGCACCCCCGGCTATGGTGAGCAACCGATCATCGAAGCCCGCGAAATCCCAATCAGCCCGGTGCCGCCCGAAAATTAATTATTCCCGCCGCAAAATCCGATCATTGACGAACCGGGCCACCCCGCGCGCGCGAAACCGCTCCCGCAACGCCGCCTCGTCATACGCAGTTTGCACCCAGTCCAGAAACCCTATCCGCCCCTCCGCCTCGCGCGCGTAAGTTTCAATGAACGCGTCAAGAATCCCGGTATTGGATTGTTTGATATGGCCATAGCGCCAGCTCAGCTCAGCCAGCGCCTGCGCCGAACTGCCGCCCTCGATCAGCCGGTACAGCGCCGCCGCCAGCCCGGCGCGATCAGCGCCGGATTTGCAATGGATCAAGCCGGGCCGCGCCATCGTGCGGTAAATCTCCGCCAGCCGCAGGATTCGTGCGCGCTGCGGCGCACCCCGCGATTCCAGTGCCATATCGTAAAACTCAAGCCCCAACCGCCCCGCCGCCTCGCGCGAGAGCGCGTCCGAGCCATTCGCGCAAGCGCCGCGCAAATTAATCACACTGCGCAGCCCCACTCTGTTCACATAGCGCTGCAAATGCCCCGGCAGCGGATGGTTCGAGCGATACAACACACCCGGCTGCACCGGGGCAAAATTGGTCCAGCCCAGCCGCAGCACCGCATGATCGACGAACAACGCATCAATCCACGCGTTGCGCCGCCCGGCCTTGCTCACCAAATCACCGCGATAAATCGTGTCCATTAGACCAATAATCTCACGGCCAGCGCGCTTCGGGCGGCAGGCTCATCAAAATCGCCTCGATATTGCCGCCGGTTTTCAAGCCAAAAATCGTCCCGCGATCATAGAGCAAATTGAACTCGACATAGCGGCCCCGGCGCACCAGCTGCGCCTCGCGCTCCTCTGGCGTCCAAGGATCGCCCATCCGCCGCCGCACAATCGCGTCATAGCCACGCAAAAATCCAAGGCCGACATCGCGGGTAAAGGCGAAATCCCGCTCAAGATCGGCGGTGTCGAGATAATCATAAAAAATCCCGCCCACCCCGCGGGTCTCCCCGCGATGCGGCAGATAGAAATACTCATCGCACCATTTTTTATATTTCGGATAATACTCAGGATCATACGCATCACACACCGCCTTGAAAGCCGCATGGAACGTGGCCCCATCCTCCGCCGCGGCGGGTGTGCCCGGCTGCAGCGGCGTCAAATCCCCCCCGCCACCAAACCAGCCTTTGGTGGTGACGATCATCCGGGTGTTCATATGCGCCGCCGGCACGCGCGGGCTGCGCATATGCGCGACCAGACTAATCCCCGCCGCCCAAAATCGCGGGTCCTCGGCGGCCCCTGGAATCGATTTGCGAAATTCCGGGCTGAATTCGCCCCACACGGTGGAAATATTCACCCCCACCTTCTCAAACACCCGCCCGCGCATCACGCTGGTCACCCCACCGCCGCCGGACTCCCGGCTCCACGCCGTCCGCTCGAACCGCCCGGCGGGCAGATCCGAGCCAGCATACTCATCCTCAATCGCCTCGAAGGCTGCGCAAATTTGATCGCGCAAGCTGGCGAACCACGCTTGGGCGCGCGGCTTCAGCGCCTCATGGCGCGGCATATCCAACACCGGACTCTCGGCAGTCATTTCGGCCTCCTTAACAGCAACCCTCCTATAGCGCCGAACCGCCCGACATCACAAAACCGCGCCAATGGCTTGAATCCGCGCGCCATTCGCGCCATGCCAGCCTCTCCATGCGCCAAACACCGATCCGTTTCCTCACCATCCTGGCCCTGGCCTTCGCCGCCGTGGGGTTCGGGGCGATGGCTTGGGTGTTCATCGCCGCCCTCGGCCCGATTCGCCCCGCAGCCGCACCATCTGTTGCCACCAACCTCGCTTCATCACGCCGATGACCCCGCCCAGCGATCCTAGCGCGCCGCCCTCCTGGCTCGAACAGCGCCTGCCGATAGGCCGGATGCTGCGCGATCATTTGATTTTTGCGCCAATCCCCGCCGATTTCAGCCTTGGTGCTTGCGTCGAGCCGTTGATCTGGGGCGCGCTCATCACCCTGACATTCACCGGCATTTGGCTGGGCCTGTTTTACCACGCCGCCCCGCAACACGCCTTCACCTCGCTGCAAACCATCATGCGCGCCGTGCCGTTTGGCTGGCTGATCCGCGATTTGCATCGCACCGGCGTCAGTATTTTGTTCGCCCTTGCCTATTTGCAACTCTTCCGCGCCCTGCGGCTGGGCCTATACCGCGATGGCCGTGAGCTGGCCTGGATTGTCAGCCTTGTTCGGTTTGCGATGTTTCTGTTCCTCGGCGTGCTCGGCTTTATCATGATCGATGGTGCCGCGAGTATTGCCCTCAGCCTGGATCTGGCCGCCCATCTGGCCGCCATCCCGCTGATCGGCCACGCTATTGCCCAAGCCTTTCTCGGTGCGGCCAGCGACTTATCCCGCCCCGATCTCACCCGTATCGCCATGGCGCATATCGCGATCGGGTTTTTGCTGTTGTTGATCGCGGGGCTGACCAGCCTGACCCAGCGCTTGGCGCCGCCAGCCAATCGCGATGGCTTGCCCCGGCTTGATCCGCGCGATCTGGTGGCGTTCCACCCTTATGGCTCGCCGCGCCTCTTCGCCGCCGCGATCATCACGGGCTTGATCTTTTTCGGCCTGATCCTTGCCGCCCCGCATGGGCAATCGAGCCGGCTGAACGCGATTCCGGCGGGCACGCTGGCGCTGCCGCTGCATCTTGATTTGCCCTGGTATCTGCTCGGCTTTGCAGGGCTTGCCCAAGCGGGCCAAAGCCTGGGCGGTGGCACCGCGCTGATCGCGGTCGTGCTGATTTTGCTCGCGGCCCTGCCTTGGCTTGACCGCAGCCCCGCCGCCGCTGCGCGCTATCGCCCATGGCACCGCCGGGCGCTGTGGCTGCTCGCCGGCGCCTGGGTTTTGCTCTCCATCGGTGCGGCGGACCCGCGCGGTGCGTGGACGCTGATGATTGATCTGAGCGCCTGTTATGTGATCGCTCATTTTTTGCTCGTCACCCCGCTGATCAGCCTGCTCGAAGCGCCGCAGCCCGTGCCGACCCGTTTGCGCGGAGCCAAAAAATGAGGCGCGTCGCTTGGTTTTTCGCCGTCCTGGCGGTCAGCCCGGTGGCGCGCGCGGCACCGCATTTTGCTTTCACCGCCCCCTTGGGCACCTATAACAAGGCCACGCTGCAAGCCGGCTTTGCGGTGTATCAGGCCCAATGCGCCGCGTGCCATACGATCAGCGCGGTGCGCGCGGGCGCGCTTGCGGACTTGGGCGTCAGCCCCGCCGCCATGGCGCGGTTGCGCGCCCTGCGCCCGCCCCAACAGCCTGCCGCACCCGACCTTTCGCTCATCGCCACCGCCTTGCCGCATGGCGCGGCCAGCATCGTATCGCTCCTGCGCGTCCATCATCCGCTCAAATCGGCGGTGATGGTGCATGATGTTGCCGAATTCCTCGCCTGGTCGGCGGACCCCACCCTCGACCAGCGTAAATCCATCATGCTACGCGCCATGATCTATCTGGCCATTTTCGGCCTCATCGGCTTTTTCGCCCTCAGACAGGACCGCGCCCCATGACCCTTGCTGCCCAAACCGCCAAAACCCCGATCATCGGCATTATCGGCGGCTCCGGCCTTTATGATATTGAAGGGCTGGAAGACCAGCATTGGGACCATATCAGCACGCCCTGGGGCGAACCTTCGGATGCGCTGCTGTTTGGCAAACTCGGCGGGGTGCAGCTGGTTTTTCTGCCCCGGCATGGTCGCGGCCATCGCCGTTCGCCGTCGGATTTGAATTATCGCGCCAATATCGATGCGCTGAAGCGCGTGGGGGTGACCGATATTCTCTCGCTCTCCGCCGTTGGCAGCCTGCGCGCCGATTTGCCGCCCGGTCATTTCGTGATTGTCGATCAATTCATTGATCGCAGCTTTGCGCGCAACAAAAGCTTTTTCTCGGTCGGCTGCGTCGCGCATGTCTCGATGGCGGACCCGGTCTGCACCCGCCTGGGCGACGCGCTTGAACGCACCGCGCGCGAACTTGATTTGCCGGTGACCCGTGGCGGCACCTATTTGGTGATGGAAGGCCCGCAATTCTCCACCCGTGCGGAGAGCCAACTCTATCGCTCCTGGGGCTGTTCGGTGATTGGCATGACCAACATGCCGGAAGCCAAACTCGCCCGCGAGGCGGAAATTTGTTACGCGACCGTGGCGATGGTCACGGATTTCGATTGCTGGCACGATGAGCATGACGCCGTGACGGTTGATCAGGTGGTGAAAATTCTGCTCGGCAATGCTGACCGGGCGCGGGCCTTGGTGCGTGCCATCGCCCCGACCCTTGCCACCCCGCGCCATCATTGCACCGCCGGGTGCGACCACGCGCTCGACCACGCGATTATTACGCCGCCGGGCGCGCGCGACCCTGAATTGGTGACGAAGCTCGATGCGGTGGCGGGCCGCGTGCTCGGCGGGTAATCGCCCCGGCGCTATCCCGCCTTCACCCAGCCGGATTCGTCCTGACGCCAATAGGTAAGGCTGTGCCCGGCTTGTTTCGCCGCCGCCCAGCGGCTGCGCGCTGCCGCCACCCGGTCGGGATCGGTGCCATCGAACAAATCAAACACCCGCTCGAACCGATCAAGATTGATCGGCGCGCCATCAGCCAGAAATAAAAAACCCGCCTGATTGCCGGGATGATCCGCCATGCTCAGCAAAATCGGCTGTGCCGCATCATCCGCCCCGCCCGCCATGCCATGCGGCAGCCAATCGGGGTTTTCGCTGCGCCACAGCGCATCATCGATGCTCGCGAGCAAAGCCGGGTCTTGCGCCACCAGCAATATTCGCGCCCCGGCGGCGAGGCTGCGCCCGAGCAAGGGCGGCAAGGCCGCGAGCAATTTGGTGCGGGTTAGGTGATAGAACCCGATGGCGGCCATCTCCGCCGATCCTCGCGCTATTCGATCACGATGCGCGGCCCCGCCTGGACCGGTGCCGCGCTGATTTGGGCCGATACCGCCGCCGCGACCGCTTTGAACGCCCGCGCCGCCTCGCTCTCGGGCGCACTGACCACCACCGGCGTGCCAGCATCCGAGGTTTCGCGGATCGTCAGTAACAGCGGCACTTCACCCAGGAACGGCACGCCGATGCGCGCCGCCTCGGCCCGTGCGCCGCCATGGCCGAAAATTTCGCTGCGCTCGCCACAATGCGGGCAGGCGAAAAAGCTCATATTCTCGACAATGCCCAGAATCGGCACCCGCACTTGCCGGAACATCGCAACGCCCCGGCGCGCATCCGCCAGCGCAATATCCTGCGGGGTTGAAACCACGACCGCGCCGGTCAATTTCACCCGCTGCGCCAGGGTTAGTTGAATATCGCCGGTGCCGGGCGGCAAATCGATCACCATCACATCGAGCGCGGGCCACGCCACCTGCCCCATGAGCTGCATCAGCGCATTCAGCACCATCGGCCCGCGCCACACCATCGCGGTTTCTTCATCGACCACATGCCCAATGGAAATGGCGTGCAAGCCCCAGGCCTGCATCGGCACCAGCCGGTTGCCCTCCATCGCCGGTTTGCCCTGATGGCCCAGCATGCGCGGCAAAGACGGCCCGTAAATATCGGCATCGAGCAGCCCGACCCGCAGCCCGGTTTGCGCCAGCGCCGCCGCTAAATTCACCGCGACGGTGGATTTACCCACCCCGCCTTTGCCGGACGCGACCGCGATGATCGCGCCGACATTGGCCAATAATGACGGCGCGGCGGACGCAGAGCCGGGGGGCGGTGCGGGCTCTGCTGCGCGCTGTGCGGTGAGCACCACTGTGGCATTGCGCACGCCGGTTAATTGGCTGAGGGCCCCCTCCAGCCCGGCCCGCACGGCCTCGAACCGGGCCGCTTCGGCGCGCTCCACGCGCAGCGCCACCTGCACCAACCCGTCGCGCACCGAGACCGAATCGAGCCGGTCCGCGCCAACCCCCGGAAATCCCAAAACCACTGACCGTATCTGCTGCTCATCCATTATTCGCTCCAATTTTCTGCGCCAATTCCGATCACGCTGGCGCGGCACCATTGCCCGCCGGGCCGATTGGCGCAAGCATCTCGACGCTCAACACCAAATCAGGCGTCAGCACGCCATAAAAATGTGGAAATAAGGTGCCGCCGCGCGCCGGTTCCCAGCGCACCGCCGCCCCCAACGGCACCAGGTTGATCGCGGCCAGCACCAACCCCGTCGCGCTGGCAAAATGCGCGGCGAGCGTGCCAGCCACCTGTGCGCGGGTGGATAAATGAATGAACCCATCCGCCTGATCGGCGGGCGATCCGGCAAAATGACCCGCGCGCTGAAACTGCGCCCATTCGGACGCCAGAAAAATTTTATACGCCACATTCTCCATAATCGCTCCTCTGTTCGCGCCTCGGCCTTTTGGTGCCGCCCATTTTCGCAGACGGGGAAACGCTGTACACGGCCTTGTCCCTTCACCGCCCCTATCCTTCACCCCACCGAGGCTCCATGATCCGCCTAGACAATATCAGCAAGCAAAACGGCCAACGCTTGGTCTTTATCGAAGCCTCCTGCGCCCTGCAAAAGGGCGAGAAAATTGGGCTGGTTGGCCCCAATGGCGCGGGCAAGACCACCTTGTTTCGGATGATGATTGGCGCGGAAGCGCCGGATGAGGGGCAGATTCTGGTGGAACGCGGCGTGAGCATTGGCCTGTTCAGCCAAGATGTTGGCGAGATGGCGGGGCGCAGCGCGGTCGCGGAGGTGATGGATGGCGCGGGGGCGGTGAGCGAAATTGCCGCCGAATTGTCCCGCCTTGAAGCGGCGATGGCCGACCCGGAGCAGGCCGATCAGCTTGATGCGATTATTGAGCGCTTTGGCGATGTGCAGGCGCGCTTTGAGGAGTTGGGCGGCTACGCGCTTGATGGCCGGGCGCGCGAAGTGCTGAATGGGTTGGGATTCAGCCAGGCGATGATGGAGGGCGATGTTGGCAATCTCTCCGGCGGCTGGAAAATGCGCGTGGCGCTCGCGCGCATTTTGCTGATGCGCCCGGATGTCATGCTGCTTGATGAACCGAGTAACCATCTTGATTTGGAAAGCCTGATCTGGCTTGAACAATTTCTGGCTGGCTATGATGGCGCGCTGCTGATGACCTCGCATGATCGGGCTTTCATGAACCGGGTGGTGAATAAAATCATCGAAATCGATGGCGGCAGCTTGACCGATTATGCGGGCGATTACGAATTTTACGAGCAGCAACGGGCCTTGGCCGAAAAACAACAGCAAGCGCAGTTTGACCGGCAAAAGGCGATGCTGGCCAAAGAGATCAGCTTCATCGAACGGTTCAAAGCCCGCGCCTCGCACGCCGCGCAAGTGCAAAGCCGGGTGAAAAAACTCGAAAAGATCGACCGGGTGGAGCCACCGAAGCGCCGCCAGACCATCGCGTTTGATTTTGCCCCGGCCCCGCGCTCGGGCGATGACGTGGTTTCGCTCCGCGGCGTGTCCAAAGCCTATGGCGACCGGGTGATTTATCAGGGGCTGGATTTGCTGGTGCGCCGGCGTGAGCGCTGCTGCGTGCTGGGCGTGAATGGCGCGGGCAAATCCACCTTGCTGAAGCTGGTGACCGGCAGCACCGCGCCGGATGCGGGCACGGTCAAGCTTGGTGGCAGCGTCAAGCTTGGTTATTTCGCCCAACATGCGATGGATTTGCTCGATGGCAGCGCCAGCGTGTTTGACACGCTCGACAGCGCGTTTCCACATGCCAACCAAGGCACGCTGCGCACGCTGGCCGGCGCGTTCGGCTTTTCGGGCGATGAGGTGGACAAGCCTTGCCGCGTGCTGTCCGGCGGCGAAAAAGCGCGGCTGGTGATGGCGCTGATGCTGTTCGATCCGCCGAATTTTCTGGTGCTGGACGAGCCGACCAACCATTTGGATATCGCCACCAAGGAAATGCTGATCACGGCACTTGCGCAGTATGAAGGCACCATGCTGTTTGTTTCGCATGACCGGCATTTTCTTGCCGCGCTCTCGAACCGGGTGCTGGAGCTAACGCCCGAGGGCATTCATTTTTACGGCGGCGGCTATACCGAGTATGTTGCGCGCACCGGCCAGGAAGCGCCGGGGCTGCACGCTTGACGCGGTGGGCTGATGGGCGGGACACAACCTCCGACCGAGTCCGGCCCGATGGCAACGGCAGAGCGTCCGCCGGGCGGGCGCGAAAAATGATAAATTAATGACATCGCCAGCGTGCGATTGCATCGCGGTGCGCTTCATTCCAAACCGGGCCATCAGCTCAACCCAGGATTCGCCATGATCGTCCGCTTTGCCGTGCTCGCCCCATTTGCTCTCCTCACCAGCCTTGCTGTGCTGGCGCATCGCGCGGCGGCGCACACGCCGAATTTCGCAGTGGCAGGCCGCATTGCGGTCCCTGGCCCGGTCAAATGGGATTATCTGACCACCGAGCCGGGCGCGCACCGCCTGTTCGTGGCGGAGGGCGACCGCATCGCGGTGATCGATACGGCGCGCGATCAGCCGATTGCCACCATCGCGCCGATTGATGGCGCGCACGGCATTGCCCTCGCGCCCGCGCTCAATCGCGGCTTTGCCACGGCGGGCCTTGCTGGCACCGTGACCATGTTCAATCTGCGGAATTTACATATCCTGAAAACCATCAAGGTTGGCCCCGGCCCGGACGCCATCGCGTTTGATCCGGCGACCAATCGGGTGTTTGCGCCGAACGAGAAAAGCCAGCGCCTGTTCGCCATCGATGCACGCACGGGCCGCCTGTTGAAATCTATTCGGTTTCACGCCGATCCGGAATTCATTGTTACCGATGGCCGCGGCCACGCTTATCTCAATCTGAAATCCGCCGACCAAATCGCGGTGATCAATACCCGCACCCTGCGCTTGACGCGGCGCATCAATCTCGGTGCCGCCTGCCACGGCCCGGTGGGCCTCGCGATTGATCGCGCCCGCCAGCGCCTGTTCGTCTCCTGCGTGAACCACCGCGTCGATATTATCGCCGCCACCACCGGCCAAAGCCTCGCGACCCTGCCAATTCCCGCCTTTAGCGACGCGATGCGCTATGATCCGCGCGCCAACATCGCTTTTGCCCCGAGCATTGACGGCACCCTCACCATCATCGGCGCCACCGACCCAACCCATTACAGCATCATCCAAACCCTCCACACCGCGCCGAGCGCGCGCACCATGGCGTTCGATCAAGCAACCCAAACCGCCTTTCTCGCCGCCGCCACCATTCGCAAAATCCTGCCGCCCAAGCCGGGCAAGAGCTATGGCAAACCCGAATTCGTGCCGGGCAGTTTTTCGATCCTGGTGGTAAAGCCTGCAAAAAGTTAAGATTTTATGAGCTTTGGTCGAAATCGGCGGTAAGAATGGCAAGGGGAATCGATGCGGCATCGCGTAATAGCGAATCATCACCATCCCCTTGGCGATAGGGTCAATCGACGCTTGTAATCTGCGCTGAAATAGCACATATAAGACGCATAGAAGCTTCAGGAGATCACCATGTCCGCGCGATTTAACCTTGTCTTGTCAGACGAAATGAACCGGCAGGTTGATGAGGTCGCCGCTGACCCCGAGACCAAATCCTCGGTCATTCGAAAAGCTTTGGCACTGTATCTCGCTGCCGCGAAAGCCCAACGGGAGCAGGGGCTGCGTGTTGGATTGTTTGACCCCAAAACCAGAGAAGTTCAGTCAGAGATCGTCGGTATCTAACCGACTTGAATAATCTCGACCTGAACAATCTCCCGGACGATCTTCAGGCGACCCTCAGCAAGAAGGAGACGGGCGGCGAACGCCGGATACGGTTGGGCAAAGATTTGGCTGTGTTCAGCTTCGCCCTTATCGTGCTGCTCGCCGCTTTCATCTGGTCTGGATGGATTATGGTGGAACCTTCGGCGAGCGCTGATGATAAGCACACAGCTCAAACGATCCTCATTGCCTTGGTCAGCGGCTTATTGGGATATCTGGTGAAAAAATGAGATGTGCGGGAAGCGTCACGGAAGAACGTGGTCTTCAGAAAAATCCGCGCGCGCCCTCATTTGGCGCGGCCACCGCCTGGCTGCACGATCAGCGCCGCCAAATCCTCCGCCCGATAGACCGGCGGCGCGCAGCTTTGCGCCCGGCACAGATAGGCGGCGGCTTGCCCATCCGCACCCGGTTTTTTGCCGTGGGCGGGGTGGGTCACGGGCAGCCCGCGCGCATCGCCCACCGGCAGCACCACCAGGGCCGGATCGAACCCGCGCAAAGCGGCTTGGTGCAGGGCCTGGAAATCAGCGCGCGCCGGATCACCGACGATCACGACGCAGCCGCCGGCCTCCAACATCCGGGCGGCGACCAGCATGGTCGGGTAGGCCGACAAAATCCGCCGCTCACCGCTCATGGTCGCGATAATCTGTTCGGCGCGCTCGCGATGCGCCGGCGTGCCGGTTAAGAGATAAAGCGCCGCATAGATTTCGACCATCAGCCCGGCGCCGGCCGGGGTCACGCCATCGAACCCGCCATGCGGGCGCATTCCGCCCGGCAAATCCTCGGCGTCATCCGCCACCAGATAAAATCCGCCGCGCCCATCGCCAAACCGCGCCTCGGTCGCGGCGAGGGTGCGCTCCAAGGATGCTAGCAGCGCCGGATCGCCGCTGGCCTGATACAGGCTCACCATGGCCCGCAGCATCGCGGCTTGATCATCAAGCAGCCCGACGGCGGAAATCCGCCCGCGCCGAAACGCATGGCCAAACCGGCCATCCGCGCCGCCCAAACAAGCCTGCACCGCCCGATAGGCGGACCACGCCGCCGCGAGCCACGCAGGCCGCTCAAACACCGCAGCCGCGCGCACCAACGCCGCGATGGCGAGGCCGTTCCAATCGGCGAGAATTTTATCATCCCGCCCTGGCCGCACCCGTTGATCGCGCGCCGCCAGCAGCCGCGCGCGCAAGCCCGTCAATTGCGCCTCAATCGCCGCATCCTCCGGGTGCGTCGCGCGCGTCAGAATCAATTTCTCCTCCCAATTACCCCGCGCTGGGCAGGGATAATGGGCCTCAAAACTTGCGAAATCCTTGCCAAGCACCGATTCAATCTCGCGCCGCGTCCAGACGTAAAATTTGCCCTCCTCGCCTTCGCTATCCGCATCTTCCGAGGCGGCGAACGCCACCGAGCCGTCCGCCGCCGCATCGTCTTCGGCGCGCATATCGCGCAGCAGCCAGCCGACCAGCTCATCGGCCCGCGCGGCGAACAATAAATCCGGTTCTGCCGCTTGCACCAGCGCGAGCAAATCGAGCAACAAGGCATTATCGTACAGCATTTTTTCAAAATGCGGCACCAACCATTCGCCATCCGTCGCATAGCGGGCAAAGCCGCCGCCCAGATGGTCCCAAATCCCGCCTTGCGCCATGCGCGCCAAGAGCAGCCCGACCGCCGCCCCCGCCTCGTGGCGCGCCGAGCCGGCATATTCGCTCCAGAGAAACCGGAAAATCGGCGGGTTGGGGAATTTCGGCGCGCCTTTCAGCCCGCCATCCTCCCAATCCACCATGCCCACAAACCGATCCGCGACCGCAATCAAATCCGCGCGCGTCAACGCCCCGCCCACCGCCGGTTCGCCGCGCGCCAGCACCCGGCGCAGCAACGCCGCCCCGCTCTGGGCAATCCGCTCGCGATCCTGCGCCCAGCCTTCGGCCAAACCCTGCAATATTTGCGGAAATCCGGGCCGCCCCCAGCGCGGCTCGGGCGGAAAATAGGTTCCGCCAAACACCGGCGCGCCCTCCGGCGTTAAAAACATCGTCAACGGCCAACCGCCCTGCTCGCCCATCGCCTGCAAGGCCTGCATATAGATATGATCGATATCGGGCCGCTCCTCGCGATCGACCTTGATATTGATGAAATGCTCATTCATCAGCGCCGCAATCGCCGGATTTTCGAAACTCTCATGGGCCATCACATGACACCAATGGCACGCCGCATACCCAACCGAGAGCAGCACCAATTTTTGCTCCGCCGCCGCGCGCGCCAGCGCCTCGGCACTCCAGGGCAGCCAATCCACCGGATTATGAGCATGCTGCAACAAATACGGGGAGGTTGCATCCGCTAAAGCATTTCGAGCCATCGTGCGCTTCCTAAATTTTTGCACCGCCGCTAGATGGTCACACCGCCACCACGAGAACAGCATGACCGACACCGCATTACCCTATTTTCAACATCACGTCTTTGTCTGCGGCAATCGCCGTCCGGATGGGCATCCGCGCGGCTCGTGCGCCGCCACAGG
>JAKBBY010000062.1 GCA_021808315.1 Pseudomonadota bacterium
CATGGATCACTTCCTTGGCAATAAACGCAGCAACCGATCGCGCCCTGATGACGGATCGGATCCATCTCACTATAAGCGCGCCGATGATCCTGGTCACCGGCGGCGCTGGCTTTATTGGTTCGAATCTTCACGCAGCTCTCTGGGCGCGCGGCACCGAGACCGTGCTCGCTGATCGGCTGCGCGAGGGCGATAAATGGCGCAATCTCCGCCACCACCCGCCAACCCGGCTGATCGATCCTGACGATCTGGTCGATTTTCTCGATACGTACCCGCCCCTCGAAGCGATTATTCATCTGGGCGCGATCAGCGAAACCACCGCGCGTGACGGCGATTTGGTCTGGCGCAATAATGTCGCCCTCAGCCAAACGCTCTGGGATTGGTGCGCCAATCACGGTGTTCCCTTCCTCTACGCCTCCTCCGCCGCCACTTATGGCGATGGCCGCATGGGTTTTGATGATGCCACCCCGCCCGCCCTGCTGCGCCAATTCGCCCCGCTCAACCTCTATGGCTGGTCCAAACACGCATTCGATCTCTGGGCCCTCGCCCAGGTCGCGGCTGGCAAAGCCCCACCGCACTGGGCCGGGCTTAAATTTTTCAACGTGTACGGCCCCAACGAATATCACAAAGGCCCGATGGTCTCGGTCGTTAAAGTCAAACATGACGAGCTGCGCGCCGGCAAGCCGATCACCCTGTTCCGCTCGGACCAACCCACCATCCCCGATGGCGCCCAACAGCGCGATTTCATCTGGATCGATGATGTGATCAACATCATGCTGCATCTGCTCGATGCCAGCAAAGCCAATGGCCTGTTCAATGTCGGCACCGGCACCGCGCGCAGCTATCTCGATCTCGCCCGCGCCGTCTGCGCCGCCCATCAACAGGCCGAGCGCATCGACTTCGTGCCGATGCCCGCCCGCCTGATCGGCCAATATCAATCCTTTACCGAGGCCAATATCACGCGGCTGCGCGCCAGTGGTTACACCAAACCCTTCACCACGCTCGAAGCAGGCATCGCCCGCTATATCCAAGAATTCCTGACCCAAACGGACCCGTACCGATGAACCATGTCTATGTCTGGCCGCATTTCGATGCGATCCTGGTAAAAATCGGCCCCTTCGCCATTCATTACTATGCGCTGGCCTATATCACTGCCCTGCTGATCGGCTGGCGCCTGATGCGCTACACCGCGCGCGAAACCCCGCCCATCGCCACCGCCACCCAAGTCGATGATTTCCTCGCCTGGGCCACACTCGGCGTCGTGCTCGGCGGGCGCATCGGCTACATTATTTTTTATCAACCCGTCTATTTCCTGCATCATCTGGATCGCACCTATGCGGTCTGGGATGGCGGCATGAGCTTTCATGGCGGTTTGCTCGGCGTCTCGGTCGCCATCGCCCTCTATGCGCGGCGCAACGGCATCGACATGCTCAGCTTCGCGGATCGCGTCGCCGTGCCGGTGCCCATCGGCCTGTTTCTCGGGCGCATCGCCAATTTCATCAATGGCGAGCTTTGGGGCCGCCCCGCCCCGGCTTGGTTCCCGATCCGAATGATCTATCCGCAATCCGGCTCGGATGTGCCGCGCTACCCCTCGGAACTGATCGAAGCTTTGCTCGAAGGCATCGTGCTGTTCATTGTGATGATCACCGTCTCGCGCAGCGAAAAACTGCGCCGCCATCCCGGCTTTATCGCCGGGGTATTCATCCTCGGCTATGGCGTCGCGCGCACCACCGCCGAATGTTTCCGCCAGCCCGATTGGTTCCTGGGCTATCTGATTTTCGGCCTGACCATGGGCCAAATTCTCTCGATCCCGATGATTTTCATCGGCGGCGGGCTGATGTACTACGCCAAGCGCAAAGGCCCGGTTTCGCTCCCCCCACCCGTCGATGCGCCCGCCCCCTGATCCGCGCGTGACCCAAACGCCCATCAAGCCGCTCGCACCCGATCACACCGCGCTCGAACCCGCCTGCGGCGAGCGGCTCGATCATTTCATGGCACGCGCCAATGCGCTCTATTATGCGGGCCATGATCCGTTCACCGATTTCACCACCTCGCCGCAAATCTCCCAAATCTTCGGCGAAATCCTCGGCCTCTGGTGCGGCGTGGTTTGGCGCCGCATGGGCGAACCCGCCCCGATCAACCTGATCGAAGCCGGCCCGGGCGATGGCGCTCTGATGGCCGATGCGCTGCGCGCCATCCGCGCCATGCTCCCCGATATGCTGCCAGCCCTCCATTTGCATTTCATCGAAACCTCGCCGCGCTTCAGCGCCCAATTGCGCGCCCGCTTCCCCCAAGCCCAGCTGCACGCCACGCTCGATCACGTGCCCGATGGCCCGATCCTGCTACTGGCCAATGAGTTTCTGGATGCGCTGCCGATCCGCCAATTTGTCCGCGCCACCCCGCCCCATATTTGGCAGGAGCGCTATGTGTGTGCAGGCACTTGGCAGAACCAACCCATCACCCAAACCGAGCATAGCCTGCTCGCCCCGCTCACCGCCCAGACCGAGCCCGGCGCGATTCGCGAAATCAACGCAGCCGCCCGTGCCTTCACCGCAGCCCTGGCCCAGCGTCTGGTCACGCATGGCGGTGCCGCCTTGCTGATCGATTATGGCCCGCTGGACAGCGGCCCCGGCGATTCGCTGCAAGCGATTCGCGCCGGAATCCACGCCGACCCGCTGGCCGACCCGGGGCAAGCTGACCTCACCGCCCATGTTGATTTCGCCGCCCTGCGCGCCTGCGCCATCGCCCAAGGCTGCGCCACGGCCGGGCCCATCGCCCAAGGAAAACTCCTTGCCGCTTTGGGGATACATCAACGCACCGCCGCCTTGGGCCGCACCGCCACGGCGCCGCAAGCCGCCGCCCTGCTCGCCGCCACCCGTCGGCTGACCGCCGCCGAGGCCATGGGCGGCCTGTTCAAAGCCCTCGCCCTCGCCCCCGCCGATCTGCTGCCCTTGCCCGGATTCCCCGCATGATGTCTGCGCCACTCATCCCCACCCCGCTGGTCGCCGATCAATTCGCCCCGCCCCACGGGTTTTTCACCCGCATCGGCGGCGTCTCCACCGGCGCCTATGCCAGCCTGAATTGCGGCCTGAACGGTGCTGATGCGCCCGATCACGTCGCGACCAACCGCGCCCGCGCCGCGCGCGCCATCGGGGCTGACCCCACCGCCCTGAGCGGCCTCGTGCAAGTCCATGGCAACCGCGCCATCGCGATCACCCAGCCGATTGACCCGTCGCACCGCCCGCAGGCCGATGCGCTGGTGACCGCCACCCCCGGCCTCGCGCTGGGCATCATCACCGCCGATTGCGCCCCCGTGCTGTTCAGCGCCGAGGCCGGGCGCATCGTCGGCGCGGCCCATGCTGGCTGGCGCGGCGCCCAGCTCGGCGTGCTCGAGGCCACCATCGAGGCGATGCGCCAGCTCGGCGCCAGCACGATCGAGGCGGTGATCGGCCCCTGCATCCATCAGGCCAGCTACGAAGTCGGTGCTGATCTGCATGAGGCCGTTTGCGCCGGTCACCCGCCCGACCGGCAATTTTTCCGCCCTGGCGTCAAACCCCACCATTGGCAGTTCGACCTGCCCGGCTATTGCGCTGCCCGCCTCGCCCGCGCCGGGGCAAAACCCACCATCCTGCCTGCGGATACTTATGCCGATCCCGCGCGATTTTTCTCCCATCGCCGCCGCACCCATGAAGCAAGCGGCCCCGGCGGCCATCAAATCTCGATCATCCGGACCGCCACATGATCCTCACGCCGCGCCGCCTCACCCGCTTTACCATCGTCGCCCTCACGATGCTGCTCGCCGGTTGCGGCACCTTGCCACAACCTTTCCTCGGCAAGCCGGGCCGCGAAGGCGCGGCGCTCGCCATCCCGCCGCCGCCGATCCTGATCGTGCCCCCGCCGCGCACCGCCATGCTCGGCGATCAGGCGGCCCATCTATACGCCGCTGATCTGGCCAGCGCCCTGGTGGATCAAAACGTGCCCTGCGTCTCCCGCCCGGCCCATAAAAATGATTGGCGTCTGCACATCACCGCCAGCCTCGTCGGCGCAACCATCATCCCGCATTTCACCCTGATCGGCCCGAACGGCAAAGCCTATGGCCGCTATCAGGCCGCCCCGCTCGCCGCCGCAGATTGGGCCGCGGGCACCCAAGCCAGCCTGCAAGCCAGCGCCAACCAGGCCGCCGCCCCGCTCGCCCAGCGCCTCGCGCAAATCAACGCCCAAGTGCAGCATTCCAACCCGGCCTCGCTGGAAAACCGCCCTGCCCGGGTCAAGCTCGTCCTGGTCACCGGCGCCCCTGGCGATGGTGACCACGCCCTCGCCCTCGATTTCCGCCGCGCGCTCCCCAAGCTGAACATCGTGGTGGCGCATCATACCGACCGCGCGGATTTCCTGGTGACCGGCCATATCCGGGTCACCCCGCAAGCCAAGGGCCGCGATCTGGTCGAGCTCGATTGGGTGGTGCGCGACCGTAATCATCATTTCATCGGCAAAGTCAGCCAGTTACACGCGCTGAAACCGAGCGACATGGTGCCTTATTGGGGCGATGTCGCCGCCGCCGCCGCCGAGCAAGCGGCGCGCGGCGTGCAACAAGTGATCCTGAACGCCAAGCTCAAGCCCGCATCGCCTGCGCCGCCAAAACCGGCGGCCCCTGCCACGTGAGCGCCGCCCCGCGCAGCCGAAAGCCGAGCGCCCGCGCGCCGTTGATGCGCAACGTCCCGGCGCCATCGGTCCAGCGAAACCACGCGCGCGCCCCGTGCTCGGGCGGGTAAAACCCTGCGCCGAAACACAAATCATCCGCCGCCACGGGGCGATCATCCAGCGTCACCGCCTCAATCGCCAAGCCCAAACAACGCCGATCGTCCGACCATGGATCCGCATAAACCGGTGCCGCCGCGCGCGAGCGCAGCGTCAGCGCCTCAACACCCATCGGGATGGCCGCGCGATAAAACCGACCCGGCAACGACGCGACCGGCACCACCTCGCCCCCGGCAAACAGCATCAAGCGCGCAGGCTCGGCCCGATAGCCCTGCGCGACCAGCATCGCCTGCGCACGCCGCCGCGCCGCAGCCAGCACCGGCCCCTGCGTTACCAAGGGGGCGCAGGCTCGGCTGGCCGCCCAAACCGGCGGCGCAAAATCCGCGTGCAACGCCTGCACCGCACCACGCCCGCCAAATTGATGCCGATTGCCGCAATCCAAATAGGTCTCTGCCGGCAAATTTTCCGCCCAGACAATATCATGCCGCTCAAGCTCGATATGATGATAGATCAC
Organism: Pseudomonadota bacterium; assembly: GCA_021808315.1. GTDB lineage: Bacteria > Pseudomonadota > Alphaproteobacteria > Acetobacterales > Acetobacteraceae > Acidiphilium. The sequence goes on from JAKBBY010000062.1 coordinate 5,267, forward strand.
CGTTGCGACCGGCTCTTGACGGATCGAGACGCCATTGACCAAAAACTGCACCGGGATCAGCGCGCCCTCCGCAAACAGCGCATGATCGGGCGATAAAAACACAGGGCGCATCGGCAAACCCGGCCCAAACGCATCGCGCTCAACGCATACCGGCCACACTTTCGCGGGCTGCGGATGCCGCGCACAATCCACCCGCCTACGCCCATGCCACATAATCGGCACCGCCCCGGCACGGGTAATCACCAAATCGCCCTTGCGCAGGCTCTCCACCGGGCGCATCCCCTCTGGCGTCAGCAAGCGCGTGCCTTGGGCAAAGCAAGGCGCGCCCCCATTATTCGGCACCACAATGTCGTAGGTCTTGGTCGGCCCCGCCACTGGCTGCAATTCAATCCCCGGCGGCGGGTTATCAAACGCAAGGGTCGTGCCGGTCGGCACCGACCCTGACAGCTCCAACACCGAGCCCACCATCGAGCCGGTCACCACCGCATTCTGCGCCAAACCGACCAGTTCAATCGTGTCACCGGACGCAAACCCAGCCAGGGTGGCGGCAAAAGATTGCGGCTCGACCAGGGCCAGCGTCGCACCCCCCATGCCAAACGAGACCGTCTGCGCCGCCGCCGCCGCCCCCCTGATCAGCCCGAACGCGCCGCCACCCAGCACCAGCGTGCCCGCACCGCTCAGCGCATGCTCGATGAGCATTTGCTGCCCCTGGGTCTCCACCAGCACACCTTGATTATCCAGCCCCAAACTCGCATTCAGCGTCGCCGAGCCGGTGAAATCCCACATCGCCCCCGCCGCCACCGCGATCTCGGCAAACCCGTTCACCGAGGCAAATTGCCCAAAGCTGCTCAGGCTGGTGCCCTCAAAGGCCAAAGTCGCGTTCGCCCCATCCAGAACCCCGCTGAAGCTCGCCCCCGCCAACAAGCCCAGCGTGCCGCCCTCCCCGGCGCTGAACGACACCGCAATGCCATTGGTGCCGATAATCGTCCCGGCATCGAGCAGCGAGACCACACCCCCACTACCGCCACCATAGGTCGCCGCCACCCCGATGGCGCCGCTGATCAACCCGGCATTGACCAATCCCGCGCCAATCCCAAGCTCCACCCCGAACGAGCCCCCCTCGATCACCCCGGACACGCCATTACTGATCATCACGTCGCTGCCATGCAGCCCGGCATCCACCCCGCCGCTCACCAAACCATCATTGACAAAATGACTATAATTCGCGGACTGGCCGGAGAAATACACACCGCCCAAACTGCCCGACACGGTGGCCAGCGTCGCATTATCAAATCCACCACCCACGCCGGCCAAGCGCACCCCATAGCTACCGCCGGTCACCACGCCTTGGTTCAGCACGGAATCCATCCCGATTAGACCGCCATTGAGCAAAATCCCATCCCCGAGGCTCGCTGCGATCAATCCCTGATTATCCAGCGTCCAAGCCTGGTTTGCGAGCACCCCATCGCCACTCGCCGCCTCGATGGTCCCGGTCACGGTCAGCGGATCGCCAAACGCGCCCGTGCTCGATAATGTGACACCGCCATAACGCACGCCACTAATGGTTCCTGACATCAAATCCCCCTAGCGGCGCCTATATGGCGCCAAATACAATCTAGGGGTGCATTAAGGCATAAATCTTAAGGAGAGTCATTCAAAATAAACAACCTCTGCGCGAATCAGACCGCCGAATCCGTCCGCCCCTCCGGCGACACGCTCACGCCCGGATGAAAATGCGCATAAATCGCCCGCGCCATCGCCGAACTCACCCCCTCGACCGCTTCCAAATCGCGCAATCCCGCCCCTTTCACCCCGCGCACCGAGCCGAAATGATGCAGCAACGCCCGTTTGCGCGCCGCCCCAATCCCCGCGATCAAATCAAGCTCGCTCTCCGCGATTTTCCGGCTGCGCCCGGCCCGATGCGTGGCAATCGCAAAACGATGCGCCTCGTCGCGCAAACGCTGTAAAAAATACAAAACCGGATCGCGCTCGGGCAGTTGAAACGGCGCCTGCCCCGTCTGATGCAACCATTCCCGCCCGGCATTACGATCCCGCCCCTTGGCAATCGCCACCAGCGTCACATCGTGAACCCCCAACCCATCGAGCACCGCCTGCGCCGCCGAAAGCTGCCCTGCCCCACCATCAATCAGCACCAAATCCGGCCAGCGCTCGCGCGCGCCACTTTCCTTAGCCGCCACCTCGCTCAACCCGCGGGTGAAGCGCCGCGTCAAGACTTCGCGCATCATTGCGAAATCATCGCCCGGCGTCAGTGCGGATTTAATCGCAAATTTCCGATAAGCCGCGCGCTGAAACCCCTCCGGCCCCGCCACCACCATCACCCCATAGGCGGCGCTGCCCATCAAATGCGAATTATCATAAATCTCGATGCGCGCTGGCGGCTCGCTCAAGCCAAACAGCGCGCCGGTCGCCGCCAGCAACGTCTCCTGACCCGCCGATTCTGCCAATTTCCGCTCCAACGCCTCGCGCGCATTGGTCAGCGCATGCAACACCACCTCATGCTTCTCACCGCGCTGCGGCACCGCAAGCTCCACCCGCCGCCCCGCCTTCAAACTCAGCGCCTCGGCCAGCAAATCCTGCCCCGCCACCTTTTCGCTCAGTAATATCAACGGCGGCGGCTCCTTATCATCATAAAACTGCGCAATGAACGCGCTGAGCACCGCCGCCACGCTCGCCCCTTTGCTTTGCGCGGGAAAGAAACTGCGATTGCCATTATTGCGGCCACTGCGAATGAAAAACACCTGCACCGAAAATTGCCCCGCCGCCTGATGGATCGCAATCACATCGGCATCCTCGATACTGGCCGGATTAATCAGGTCACTGCCCTGAATTTGGGTCAATCCCCGGATCCGATCGCGCAGCGACGCGGCGCGCTCAAACTCCAACGCCGCCGCCGCCGCCTCCATTTGCACCGCCAAATCGCGCTGCACATGCCCCGCCCGCCCGGAGAGAAACCGCCGCGCCTCAGCCACCAAAGCCGCATAATCGGTCGCGCTGATCCGCCCGACGCACGGCGCCGCGCAGCGTTTGATCTGATACAGCAAACAAGGTCGGCTGCGGCTGGCAAACACCGCATCGGTGCAGGTCCGCAGCAAAAACACCCGCTGCAACCCCTGCACCGTCTGATTGACCGACCAGGACGACGCAAACGGCCCCCAATAGGAAGCCTGGCGGGTCTGCGCGCCCCGATGCTTGCCCAATTGCGGAAACGCATGATCCTCGGTCAACATCAGCCACGGGTATGATTTATCATCGCGCAGCAAAATATTGAAACGCGGCTTTAATTTCTTGATCAAATTGGCTTCGAGCAGCAGCGCCTCCGCCTCGGTGTGGGTGGTGATCACCTCCAAACTCACCGTCAACGCCACCATCCGCCGCAACCGCTCGGGCAGCCGCCCCGGCTGGGTATAAGAAGCCAGCCGCCGCTTCAAATTCCGCGCTTTGCCCACATAAAGCGCGTCACCCGCCGCATCCAGCATCCGATAAACCCCCGGCGCCTGCGACATCGTGGCCAACGCCGCCGCAATCGGCCCCACCGATCCACCCATCTCCACCGCAACCCGCCCGTCAGTCACCAATCATAGCCCCTTTGAGGTTGAACCATCCACGACGCGCCCCGCCTGTGGAAAACTCTGTGCGCAACCCGCGCGCAATCGCGCATTTCGCGCCCCGGTCAAGCATCGCCCGAAATCCGCCCTTTCCCGCCTTAATTTGACAACCCATTGATATTATTCATATCGACTTCCTCACCACCGATTCAATATGACAATGCCATGACAGCCTGCCATCCCCATCGCCCACCGCCCGCCGCGTGGAAAACTTTTCCCAATTATTGTAATTCCAGCGTATTATGCCTTGACAAGCAGGCGGAAACGACTTTGTTCGCTTCTATGGCTCAGCAGATCGATTCCGGTCGCGGCGCACCGCGCCCCGTGCGCATCCGTCGCTCGGCCGCCGAAGCCAAACGCCAAATTCTCGACGCCGCCGAAGCCCATCTCACCCAATTTGGCCCAGGCGGCCTGCGGCTGCAATCCATCGCCGCCGAACTCGGCCTGTCGCATCCCGTCATTCTGCATCATTTCGGCTCGCGCGAAGGCCTGATCGACGCGCTCAACGCCCGCACCATTGAGCAACTGACATCATCCATGGCCGCTCTGCTGGCCGGTGCCACCGCCCCCAACCGCAACCTCGTTGAAACCACGCTCGACCATGTGTTCAGCGCCTTCGGCGACGGCCTCGCCCAACGCCTCGCCTGGCTCGCCACCGCAGGCGAAACCGGCACCTCCTCAATCCATGACGCCCTCAGCGAAATCGCCCGGCTGGTGCAGCTCGCCCGCGTCGCCTTTGCCAGCCAACGCGGCGCACCACCGCCGCCCTTTGAAGATTCCCGCCGCATCGCCCTCCTCGTCGCCACCTCAGCGATTGGCGCTGCAATCTTTGGCAGATCAATGCTCACCGGCCCCCAAAACACCCCCTATGCCGAACGGGTGATCCCCTATCGCAACTGGCTCAGTGACCTCATCATGAATTATCTGGACCAATTCCCAAGCGGCATGCCCGCCACCGCCGATCATCGCCCCCAACCCCGCCCCGCACGCCACCCCGCACGCCACCCCGATGCGCGGCGCGACCCGAAACCAAACCGTCATCTCAAAACCGAGGCCGAATGACCCAACCCATCGCACTCCCCCTGTTCCCCGTTCGCCCGAACGGGCTGGACGCCCTGCTCAGCCAGCTCCCAGCCGCCGATTTCGTCCGCGCCGCCGGCTTTGATGCCAAAATGGGCAAAATCATCCTGCTCCCGCCCAACCCTGATAAAGCGGCAAACCCGCTCGGCGGCGCCCTGCTCGGCCTTGGCGATGATCGCTCGCCCTACCCGTTCGGTGCCATCGCCAGCGGATTGCCGCCCGATACGCTCTGGTCGCTGATGCCCGGCGATTATGATGCACAAGCCGCCCATCTCGGCGCCCTGCTCGGCGCCTATCGCTATGATCGGTTCAAACCGCAAACCCGCAAACACGCCCAACTCACGGGCCCGATCCCGACCCGCGCCACCATTATCGCGGGCGCGATCAATCACGCGCGCGACCTGATCAACACCCCCGCCAACCTGCTCGGCCCCGCCGACCTGGCCGATGCCGCCCTCGCCCTCGGCCATCGGCACGGCGCACGCGTCGAACGGATCAGCGGTGACGCCCTCACCGAGGGCTATCCCGCCCTCGCCGCCGTCGGCGCGGGGTCGGACCGCCCGCCCCACATGGTCACGCTGCGCTGGGGCGATGACAAGCACGCCAAGCTGATCTCGCTGGTTGGCAAAGGCGTCGTGTTCGATACCGGCGGCTATGATCTCAAACCCAGCTCAGCGATGCTGCGCATGAAAAAAGACATGGGCGGTGCCGCCACCGTGCTCGGCCTCGCCGAGGCAATCATGGCGCTCAACCTGCCGGTCCGCCTCGAATTGCGCATCGGCTGCGTTGAAAACAGCGTCTCCGGCCACGCCATGCGCCCGCTCGATGTGCTGACCACCCGCGCCGGCCTCACCGTCGAAGTCGGCAATACCGATGCCGAAGGCCGGCTGGTGCTCGCTGATCTGCTGACCGACGCCGTGGCCGCCCAACCGGACTGGCTGATCAATTTCGCAACCCTGACCGGCGCCGCCCGCACCGCGCTCGGCCCAGACCTGCCCGCTTTGTTCAGCAATGATGACGGGTTGGCAAATCACCTCCTCACCGCGGGCCTCGCCGTTTCCGACCCGCTCTGGCGCCTGCCACTCTGGCAGGATTACGCGCCCTGGCTCGATAGCCCGATTGCAAGCCTGAACAGCGTGTCAGGAAAACCCCACGCTGGCGCCATTATTGCCGCTTTATTCCTCAATCGATTCGTTCCAGCATCAACACGCTGGGCGCATATCGATACCTATGCGTGGAACGAAACCAACCGCCCCGGTCGCCCCGAGGGCGGCGAAGCGTTGGGCCTGCGCGCCAGCCTCGCCGCGATTGAAACTCTCGTTTCTGTGACGGGTTGACCATTTATTTGTAACGCAATGAACCGTCGGATAATGTTGCAACGAATTTAGATAATTTTATGCTTGTAGCGCATCCAATTCATTCTTAATTCAGTAATAGAAGTCATGATCCGTCTGAAACAGATTGTTGCACGATGCCATCATCGTGCGGCACCGCCGACGCCGCCGGTCGATGTTGTGTGAGATGCCCAAACGTCTCGCCATCATTGTCCTTGTTTTAACCTGATGGGTCTGCACCGGCACCAATCCGGTCAAACCCCGCCTCTGATCGATCGATCGACGAAAGGGCAAATTGAATGGCTGCAGAAATCTCGTCCGATAATCTCATCACCATCCTGCGTGACACCGTGGTCTCCTTGGTGCGCCGCGATGGGGTTGATCTCTCCGCCCGTCAACTCGGCGTATTCCTCACCTGCTACCTCGATGATGGTGCGCATACGGTGCGCGGCCTCGCCCACCAGCTCAACGTCTCCAAACCCGCGATCACCCGTGCGTTAGACCGTCTGGCGGACCTCGATCTCGCCCGCCGCAAGGTGGATCCGGCGGATCGTCGCAGCGTGTTGGTCCAGCGCACCTCCAAAGGCAACGCGTTCCTGCGTGATATTCGCGCCGTGCTGGGCGAAGTCTCCAAACCCGCCCCCGCGCCCGCTGCGGAGCGCCCCGCATCGCGCCGCCGGTCGGCGGCATAACATCCACGCCGATCGCGCGTTGATGCCCATGCGCCGTGCCATCAGCCATCCGCCCCTGCGCGCCGTCGCCTTGGCGGTCATCATGTCCGGTCTGCTCAGCCCCTTCGCGCCGATCCTCGCGGTCAGCGCCAAGGCGGCGGCAGCACCCGTCGCCGCCCCCGCCTTCACCACCCAAAACGCGGCGATCCTCGCCAAAGTCGCAACCTATCTCGATGGGTTGAAAACCGTCACCGCCAAATTCCTGCAAGTCGCGCCCGATGGCTCGGTGCGCTCAGGCACCGCCATTTTGCAGCGCCCCGGTAAAATGCGCTTCCAATATGACAAGCCCGATCCGCAATTACTGGTCGCTGGCTTCGGTTTGCTGGTCTATCACGATCCCCAACTCAACCAGACCACCAATTTGCCGCTCTCCTCCACCCCGCTTGGCATTTTGCTCGCACCGCACGTGCATTTTTCCGGCAACATCACGGTGACCAAAATCGCCCAGCCGCCCGGCGAAGTGCAAATTTCATTGATCCGCACCGGCAAAGCCGCTCAGGGCCATCTGACCCTGATTTTCTCAACCGATCCTCTGGAACTCCGCCAATGGCGGGTCACTGACGCGCAAGGCGCCACAACCCAAGTCAGCCTCTATGATTTGCATGCAGCCCCCAAGTTCCCCGATAAAGATTTTCGCTACATCGCGAATAATGGCGCCAGCCCCGGTGTCGGCGGCTAATTTTCCGCACCACCCCACCCAACCGATCACAATCACACCCGCGTCCCTCAAACCCGCCGGGCGCAAAGCAGCCTCCGGGGCGCGCAAGGCGACAAGTCGCGC
>JAKBBY010000063.1 GCA_021808315.1 Pseudomonadota bacterium
TGATCCGGGTGCCGCGGTGACGGTGCGGGTGAGTGTGGATGGTCATGTGGTGCAGCGCGTGGCGGCCCAGATCGGCGTGCCATCCGCCGTGCCGATCATGGTGCGCCATGCCGGGCGGGTGGTGGTGGATTTGGCAGCGCGGCCCCTGCCGGGGGCGGTGACCACGCTGAATGATCAGGCCGTGTTTGCGCTGCATGGCATTCGGCGGCGCTTGAATGTGTTGCTGATTGCCGGATCGCCCAATCAAGGATTGCGCAGTTGGCGGTTGCTGCTGAAATCTGACCCTGCGGTGCGGCTGGTGAATTTCACCATTTTGCGCGAGCCTGATGAGCCGTTGGCGGCGCCGGAGCAAGATGTTGCGTTGATCCCGTTTCCGGTTCGCCGGTTATTCGGGATTGATTTGCACCGGTTTGATTTGGTGATTTTGGATCAATTCGGTGCGGACGGGGTGCTGCCGGATTTTGCCCTGGCGAATATCGCGTCGCATGTGCGCAAGGGTGGCGCTTTGTTGGTCGAGACCGGGCCAAGCTATGATGGGCCCAATAGTTTGGCAGGCACGCCGTTGCGTGCTGTGCTGCCGGTGGCACCCGTTATGGGCGGAACCGTGGTTGAGGCCTTTGTGCCGCACTTGTCGGCAGTTGGGCGGCGGCATCCGGTGACCTCGGCGCTGGCGGATGCGGCGATGGGGCCGTGGTATCGGTTTGAGCAAGGCAAGCGGCAATTTGGCCGAACGGTGCTGCGTGCGCCGGGGGCAGCGCCGTTGCTGGTGTTGGGCCATGTTGGGCGCGGGCGGGTGGCGATGTTGATGTCCGACCAGTTTTGGATTTGGGCGCGCGGGAGCTTGGGGGATGACCGTGCGTTGGCGGGTCCTGCTTTGCCGTTGCTGCGGCGGACCGTGCATTGGTTGTTGGGGACGCCGGATTTGGCAGGGAATTTCCTGTCGGCGCGGATCGTGGATGAGCAGTTTGAGGTGACGCAGCGGCGCATCATTGGCGGCGCTGCCGGGCGGGTGCGGGTGACTGCGCCGGATGGGCGCCAGCAGATCATGATGATGACCAAAACCGGGCCGGGGCGCTATCGGGCGGTGCTGCCCGCCACCATGCCAGGGGTTTGGCGCGCGCAGGCGGGGGGCTTGACCGCCTATGCCGGGGCAGCGACCAGCGATGCGCCGGAATATCGGGATTTGGCGGCGAGCGCGCGGATATTGACGCCGTTGGTGGAGCGCACCGGCGGGCGCGTAGTGTGGTTGGGGCGTGACCCGGCGCCCTCATGGCGTGGTTTGTTTCGTGATCGGCATGCCGTGATGGTAACCGGCTTGCGGCGAGTGCGGTTATTGCCTGTTGAGCCGATCGCGGTTTTGGTTTTGCTGCTGGTGGCGCTGGCGTGGTGGCGTGAGCGGTAACAGAGCGGGTTGAGAAGGAGGGCGTGATTGTGGGTGCGTTGATCATTCTGCGCGATTGGCGGGCGGTGCCAGAGCGCGCGCGCGGGGCAAGCGTGGCGCTCGGAAATTTCGATGGGGTGCATCGCGGTCATGCCGAAGTGCTGCGTGCGGCCCATGCGGCGCGACCGGACGCGCCGAGGGCGGTGTTGAGTTTTGCGCCGCATCCGCGCGAGTTTTTTCGCCCTGATGATCCACCATTTCGCCTGACCTTGGAGGCTGAGCGCGCCGAAGCTTTGGCGGCGTTGGGGGTGCAGATTTTGGTTGAATTGCCGTTCGACCGGGTTTTTTCGACGTTGAGCGCGGGTGATTTCATCGATGAGGTGCTGCATCGTGGGTTGGGGGCAGCGCATGTGGCGTGCGGGGCGGATTTTGCCTTTGGCCATCGGCGCGGCGGGGATGCGCGCTTGCTGGCCATGCGCTGCGCTGAATTGGGAATCGGGCTGAGTGTGGTGCCGCATTTGGACGATGCGGAGGGGCCGATTTCCTCGACGCGGATCCGCCGGTTGTTGCAAGACGGGTATCCGGAGCGGGCGGCATCGTTGCTGGGGCGCGACCCGGTTGTGCGCGGCGAGGTGGTGCATGGCGATGCGCGCGGGCGCACTATTGGGTTTCCCACCGCGAATATTGCGCTGGGGCGGCATCTTGAGCCGGCGCGCGGGGTTTATGCGGTGAGTGCGCTATTCCCAGATGGGATTTTACGCCGGGGGGTTGCCAATATTGGCCGACGACCGACCGTGGCCGAGGGGGCGATTGCCCGGCTGGAGGCGCATTGGTTTGATTTCGATGGCGATTTATATGGCGTGACGCTCGCGGTGGCGCTGCATCATTTTGTTCGCGAGGAGCGCAAATTTGAGAGTTTCGAGGCATTGCGCGGGCAAATTATCCGCGATGCGGAGGCGGCGCGCGCCTGGTTTAACGCTCCATCAGGCGGGGCATAAGCTCGACGAGGTTGCAGGGGCGGTGGCGGATATCAAGCTGCCAGCGGAGAATATCATCCCAGCCATCTTTGACAGCGCCGGTCGAGCCGGGAAGCGCAAAGAGATAGGTACCGCTGGCAACGCCGCCGATGGCGCGCGATTGAATGGTTGAGGTGCCGATTTTTTGGTAGCTCAGCATACGGAACAATTCGCCGAACCCTTCGATGGTTTTATCGAGCACGCGCGAGAAGGCTTCGGGTGTAACATCGCGCCCGGTGATGCCGGTGCCGCCGGTGGTGATCACCACATCGATCGCTGGATTGGCGATCCAGTCGCGTAATTGGGTGGTGAGGCGATCCGCGTCATCGGGCAGGAGTGTGCGGTCGATCAGATGATGCCCGGCTTCGGTGATGCGCGCGGCGAGGGCGTCACCGGATGTGTCATTCGCGGCAGTGCGGGTGTCCGATACGGTGAGCAGAGCGATGGCGACGGGGACGAACGGGCGGGATTCATCGATGCGCGACATGGCAGGTTCCTGAGACGGGTGATGGCGCAGAATAGGATTAATGCGCGATGGCTGAAAGAGGGTCTTGACGTTTGCCGGGGTGAGGGAAACATCCGGGGGCATGGGATATATTATTTTGAGCGTGATGCTGCTGGTTTTGCTTGGCCTGGTGATGACCGGGGCGTGGGTTGCGCAAAGGCGGACCGGCAATTCGGGCTGGGTTGATGCGTTTTGGACGTTTGGCACGGGCGGGGCGGCTTCGTTGGGTGCGTTAGCGCCGTTGGGCTCGGCACCGCTGGCGCGTCGGGGTTTGGTGGCGGCTTTGGTGCTGGTTTGGGCGTTTCGGCTCGGTTTTTATATTGTGCGGCGCACGCGCGCGATCACGCATGAGGATGCGCGCTATGCGCGGTTTCGCGCCGATTGGGGGGCCGCGTTCGAGCAGCGGATGTTTTGGCTGTTGATGATCCAAGCGATTGTGGCGTGGGTGTTGGTGATCGCGGTGATGATTGCCGCTCATGATCCCGCGCCGATGACCGGCGTTTCTTGGGGTTGGACCCTGGCGGGGCTTACGGTTTTTGCGGGCTCGCTCTGGGGAGAGGCGGTGGCGGATGCGCAAATGCATGCGTTTCGCGCTAATCCGGCCAATCGGGGGCAGGTTTGTGATCGTGGATTATGGGGCTGGTCCCGCCATCCTAATTATTTTTTCGAAGCGTCGATTTGGTTGGCCTATCCGCTGATCGGGCTGGCGGGGGGATGGGCGCCGGGATTATTGGCGCTGATCGGGCCGTTGGGGATGGTGTGGCTGTTGACCAAGATTTCGGGGATTCCGCCGTTGGAGCGCGAGATGCTGGAGTCGCGGCCAGTGGCTTATGCCGCGTATCAGGCGCGGGTGAGCGCGTTTTTTCCGCGCCCACCGCGACGGCGCGCTTAGCGCATCCATTGGCGGATCGGGGGCGTATTTCAATCAAGGTTAAGTTGATTGGAGGGCGTGATGAATTTTCCGGTTGCGGCGATGACGGGGATGGCCGAGCGGTTCGTGCTTCCCGACCGGCTTTTGCGATTTGGCGTTGCGCAGTTGGTAGGGCGCACCGACCGGGCATTGACGCGGGTCGGGCCCGAGGCGGAGCGACGCTTTGCCGCAGAGATGGCGGCCTTGCCGATTGCGTTGCATACTGATGCGGCTAACGCGCAGCATTATGAGGTGCCGGCAGCATTTTTTGGCCTCACGCTGGGGGCGCGGCGCAAATATTCTTGCTGCCTCTATGATGGGGCGGTCTGCACGCTCGATCAGGCCGAGGAGCGGGCGTTAAGCGAGACCTGCGCGCATGCGGAACTGGCGGATGGGCAGCGGATTTTGGAGCTGGGCTGCGGTTGGGGCTCGCTGAGCCTTTGGATGGCCGAGCATTATCCCGCCGCCCGGATTACCGCGGTCTCGAACTCCGCTTCGCAACGGGCTTATATCGAGCAGGTGGCGCAGGAGTGCGGGTTGCGGAATTTGAAGGTGATCACGGCGGATATGAATCAGTTCGCCACGGATGAGAGGTTCGACCGCGTGGTATCGGTTGAAATGTTTGAGCATATGGCGAATTGGCGGGGTTTATTGAGCCGGGTGAAGGGCTGGCTGGTGCCGGGCGGCAAGCTGTTCGTGCATGTGTTTACCCATCGGCAGGGGGCGTATCGGTTTGATCATGATGATCGGGCCGATTGGATCGCACAGCATTTTTTCACGGGCGGGCTGATGCCGAGCCATGGGCTGATCAAACAATTTCCGGATTTGGTTCGATGTGAGGCGGAATGGCGCTGGAGCGGCGCGCATTATGCGCGGACGGCGCGCGATTGGCTCGCGAATTATGATCGAGAAGCCGCGGCGATTACCGAGGTGTTGGAGCGGGTTTATGGCGCGGAGGCGGGGATTTGGCGGCGGCGGTGGCGGTTGTTTTTCTTGGCGACGGAGGGGCTGTTCGGCTATCGTGATGGCGAGGCATGGGGGGTTAGCCATTATCGGCTGACCGCAGCTTAGGATCAGGGTATGATTGGTCGGGCGTTGACGGCCCTCGGGCGGGCGCTGGATCATCCGGACCCGCTGACGGCGGCGATGAACACGGTGGCGGCGGTGCTGGCGGGTAATACGCCGTTTTATCCGATTTATTTATATGTGGTGTTGGGGCGGGATGCGACGCCGATGATCTTGCTGACATTATGCTCGCTCCCCTTTTGGTGTGCGGTGCCGATGCTGGCGCGGCGCAGCGGTGTGGCGGCGCGGGTATTTTTGACAGTGATTGGCGTGCTCAACACGCTGTGGTGCGCGGTGGTGCTGGGATTTAATACCGGCATTGCGCTGTTTTTGATCCCCTGCATTTTACTGGCCACGTTGGGGTTTCATCGTGCGGAACGGCGGCTGATGTTGGGGCTGACCGCCCTGCCCTTTTTGGCCTATGGGGTGCTGCGCTATGCGCCGATGGGGCCGTTGATGCGGATGAGTGCGGCAGCGCAGCGAGATTTGGTGACGCTGAACGGGTTCAGCGTAGCGTGCCTGTGCGCGTTTTTGGGCTATCGCTTTGCGGGCGCCCGACCGACAAAGCTGCCATAAGGGTGCTTGCGTCGCGGCGCGAGGGGCGGTAGATCGTGCGGACCCAAGGGTGCGTAGCTCAGCGGGAGAGCATCGCCTTCACACGGCGAGGGTCACAGGTTCAATCCCTGTCGCACCCACCAGGGTTTTCCGATCCATGAGGGTTTTGGCTGCGAACGGGCTTTGTGGCGCTGTTTGATCGTGATCCAGCACCGACGGATCGGGCCAGATTACGGTCAGGACTCATTGATTGATCCAAAAAATCACGGTTGCTGCGATAGCGATGGCGGACATGAATGGATGAGCGCATCGATCGTAGCGCATGGCGATACGGCGGCAGTCCTTGATCCGACCGAACATGTTTTCGATTTTGTGGCGCTGGCGATCGAGCGTGGCATCGTAGGCGTGCTGCATTTTACGGTTCTTGCGTGGCGGGATACATGGATTGATGCTTTTGCTGACCAAGGCGGCGCGGAACCCCATGCGACAGCGGAAAATACGGCTCGATCCGCCGCATTTGGCTCTGCGTCAACCAAAACAAATCGCCCATGGCAGGCGCCTCCCGCCATCTCCAGAATCATACCCAACCGCGTCGATGCAAGAATTTTAATGGGTCCTGACCGTAAATTGACGCGCGACATCAGGGTAAATCCAGACCAAGTTTTCCGGCATCATTTGAAATAAAACCGGATTATTCTGGGTTCGGCTGAAACTATGCTGTGGCGCACGTCCATAGCTGAGCCGATAAAAGCCGGGTTTGGCGGTGGGCGGTGGGGTGAAGCGCGGGAATGGATCAAAGCCTGCTTGCTCAAGGATGGTTGAGTATAGCTCAATTTTGCCGCTGGGTGTGTTGAAGGTGATCGGCGTGTCTTGTTCATAATAAAGTGGTTTACTGCGCGGGAAGAATTTGATCCCAGTTGTTTTCAATTCTGCCAGTGAGCTGCCGATTTGCTTGAGCTGCCAATCGATCACCTCGGCGTAATCATTCCAGGGGAAATAATCAGCAAGATCAAGGCGTTTGCCGATTTCTTTGGCAATCCACCAGCCTGGTTTGGATTGACCCCGTGGCGGCAAGGCGGGGGCGCGCAACGCGATGCAAGGTTCCATTTCCGGATCGTTGCGTAAGCCATCATAACGCTCAAGATAAGAACATTCGGGGAGCACGACATCGGCATAGCCGGTAACTTCGGAGGGCTGCACATCGACAGCCACGATGAGATCGAGCGATTGCGACGCGTTTTGCAATTTTTCGCGGATGCCGGGCATGGTCATTGGCAGGTTGGTGTCATAGATCATCAACGCCCGATAATGGGCGTCGGCGCCAAGCGCGTTATCGATGAGAACATTGGTTACGGGCGCGCCGGCGAGCGGGTATTTGTGCAGTGTGATATCCCGCCAGGATGTTTTGGGCTGCGGATATTCAGGCAGCGGATAATCCGGCACCAAGGCGGCTTCGGGCAGGTAATACCCGCCTTTGCGTCCCCAAATGCCGAGCAGGCCCGCAAGAATTGCCATGGCGCGCGCGCTGGGTGTCATCACCCCACCAGACGGTATGGCGGCCCGGATGAATGACGGTGGCGGGTGCGGCGGCGGCCATCAGCCGGGCGGTTCGGCGAATGGTTTCAGGCTCTAAGCCAGTCGCGGGATAGGCCCATTCCGGTGTGAAGGGCGCGATATAGGCGGCGAGTTCGGGCAGGCCGATAGCGTTCCGGGCGAGATAATCGGCATCGTATAATTTTTCCGCGAGAATAACGTTGATCCAGGCGAGCAGGAGCGCGATGTCGGTGCCCGGCTTGATCGGTAGCCAATGTTGGGCCTTGCCCGCCGCGACGGAGAAGCGCGGCTGAGATGGGCAAAATGCTGCGCGCCGGGGCCATGAACCAGCGAGGCAAGGCGATCAGGCCCATGGGTTTTGGCCATTTTGGTCAATCGCTCGGCGATCACGCCCAGCGCGTCATCCCAGCTTGCCACTTCGAAGCGTTGCTGGCCGTTGCGGGTAACCCGGAGCAAGGGTTTGACCAGCCGATTGGGATCGTAATAGGCACCAACACCCCCCGTGCCACGGGTGCAGAGGCGGCCATCCGAATGGGGGTCGCCGGGCTGGCCGGTGATTTTCCACAGGCGCGACCCCTGGGTGTGGACCCGGGCGGCGCAAGACCAAAAGCAGATATTGCAGACCGTTGCGGTTTCGGTTGCTGGCGGTGCATTCATCATAAGCTGCCACTCAGCTGGTTCGCTGCAGCCCGTGAGCATGGAGCCGAGCCGTGCGCTGGAGCCGACTGTTGCGCTCAATTTGAGAAAATCACGCCGCTGCATGGGGTTCTCCTCGGCAAACCAGAGCCTATCGACCACCGCCTTGGATCGCCGATGCCTTCTACCCTTATCGGGCGCAAGCGCGGGCGTCATTGATTTCGATCAACGACTGAATTGCTGACATATAATAGTTGTTGCATGTTTCTGACCGGTCGCGTAGGATGCGGCACTGCGTCCATAGCGATCAAAAAAGCCGGAAACTTACGGCAACTCTTGGGGAGATTTATTACGCATGCAACCTGTATCAACCAACCTATTTCGCACCAAACTGGGCCGCAACGTGGCGATTGCAGCGCTGCTGGCCCTCGCCCCCCTGGGCATGAGCGCGGCACGGGCCGCGGCGGCGCCCGCACCGGCTTTGGTGACGCCGGCATGGCTTGCCGCCAATTTGCACACACCCAATCTGGTTGTGGTCGAGGTTTATGATTTCGACAAGCAAAAGCCCGCTTATGAAAAAGCGCATATTCCCGGCGCGGTTTTCACCGGTTTTCTGAGCGATCATTGGCGGATACCGATGAATGGACTGCCTTTTGTGCTGCCGCCGGAAGCGACGATTGCGAAGGTGATTAGCGGCGTTGGGATCAGCAATAATAGCCGGGTCATCCTGGTGCCTGCTGGTGCGGAAAAGGGCGATTTCCCGGCGACGACGCGGATTTATTGGACGTTACGGATTGAGGGGATGAATAATGTCTCGATCATGAATGGCGGCGATCATGCGTGGCTCGCCAACCCGAAAGACCCGGTTGCAACCGGTGATGTGAAGCCAGCGGTTGCGCACTTCACGCCGCATTTCAATCCGAGCCTGCTCGCGACTCGCAGCATGGTGCAGGCGGACCTCAAGACCCATCATTTCCAACTGGTCGATGCGCGGCCAGCCAAACAATATGATGGCACAGTGAAGCCTGGCGTTGATAAAAAAGCGGGCACGATTCCGGGCGCGATGAATATGCCGTTCTCGGTGATTTTGACCGCCGATCATGAAGGCATCATGGATCAGGCGGGTGTTGATGCGATGATGAAAAAGGCTGGCATCTCGGCAACCAAGCCGACATATACGTTCTGCAACACGGGGCACCTTGCATCGCTTGATTGGTTTGCGTTGCGCGAAATTGCCCATGTGCCGGACGTCAAGCTGTATAGCGGATCGATGTCAGAATGGACCCGCGACGCCGCATTGCCGGTGGTTAAAGGTAAATCGGCTTTCTAACCTATCGTTTGTTTCAACAGGCAATCTGTGGTGGTGACAAGATGAGAGCGACCAACCCGCGACCGCGATGGAATCCCTATCTTTCAGGGATTGCCCTCGGCCTCGTGCTGTTTTCGACATTCTTCGTTTCCGGTCATGGCCTCGGCGTGACCGGGGCGACGACGTCGATGACCGCCGTTAGTGTGGCATCCCTCGTGCCGCACGCATTCGGCCCGCATGACTATCTCGCAGCCTATGCCCGCGCCGGTCTTAATTCGTGGATCGTGTGGGAGGTTGTGGGGGTGGTGATCGGGGCGCTGGCCGGTAGTTTGATCGGCCGGCGGTTCGGCGCGCAAATTGATGGGCCACCACAGGTCCGCTCTTATGGCCGACTGGGGCTTGCCGCCCTGGGCGGTGCCGCATCCGGCTTTGGTGCGCGCATGGCGATGGGATGCACCAGCGGCATGGGGCTGTCCGGTTCAGCGCCGCTCGCCGCCGCTGGCTTTCTGTTTTTGATTGGATTTTTCGCGGCTGGCGTCGGCTTCGGCACGTTATTCAAACCTCTTTGGAAGCGGAGATCGCTGTCATGATGATCCCTTGGTCTGGATTGATCCTCGGCTTGTTATTTGGCCTTATTCTTGAGGGCGCTGGATTTGGTGATCCTGGCTGTCTGACGGCGCAGCTACGCTTTACCAACTGGGCGGTATTCAAGGTGATGTTCACCGCGATCGTGGTGAGTGGCATTTTGCTTTATGCGAGCCGGGCGCTGGGGTTGATCCATTTGTCCGATATTTTTGTCCCGTCGGTCTATTTCTGGGGAACGCTGCTCGGTGGCGTGGGCGTTGGCATCGGGATGGCGGTGGGGGGCTATTGTCCTGGCACCTCGGCGGTTGCGATGGCATCAGGCAGGCTCGATGGACTCGTGTTTTTGCTGGGGATTGGTGGCGGCACGTTGGCGTTTAATGGGGTTTATCCCGCTATCAAATCCTGGGTTTATGCCCAAACCGGCCCAAATGCGTTGACTGTGCCGCAATTGCTGCATGTCTCCCCTTGGGTTGTTTTGGTGGCGTTGACGGCCATTCTGGTCGCGATCAGCTGGCTTGTCGATCACCGGGGCAAGCGCCCCACGACGGGGGCAATGTCCGCCCTGGTTTCGGCCCCCGTCAATTCTATTCAACCCGAGCATTAGGATTTCTTGATGACCCAGTCTCGCTTAAAACCATCTCGTCGCCGCGCCTCGATGCTGGCGCTGGCCATTGCTGTGGCACCGGTTCTTCCTGCCGCAACGCGCGTGCTCAATCCGGTTGGCACAGGCATTGCGGCGACGCCGCAGAACCCGTGCGCGCCCGCATCGACCCCGGCGAAGCCCGCAAAAAAGCCTGCGGCGACGACGACGAAAATGTCGGCCAAGCCGGCGAGCAAAACGGCGGCAAAGCCGCCGGCCAAGGCGCCTGGCAAGAAGCCGTCGAACCCCTGCGCCCCCTAATGCCGCCGGGGCAACCGGCGTTCGAAGACGGCGCGTTGATGATTCCGGCGCGCGGCCAAGAATGTCGGGGATGAGCCCGTCCCTTCAAGCGCAGGCCCGCGCTGGCAGAGCCGCGATTGACCAGATTATCGATTGGTCGCGACAGGGGCAAAGCGCCCCTGCCCGACTTTTAACTTCTGGACCTCTAGATGCCGGAACGGGTTTTGCGGAATGGGCGCATTATCCGCAGCCCGACGCGATCGATCCGGAATCGGGTTGGCGATTTTACTATCATGCTCACCCGCGATCCCAATTACTGCGGCACGAGCATGGGCATTTTCATATTTTTGTGCCGAGACCGTTGGCGGACCAGGACGCAGCGCATGGCGCATTTTCGCACCTGATCGCGCTGTCGGTTGATGAGCGCGGCCTGCCGCTGCGATTATTCACCACGAATCGCTGGGTGACCAATGAAACATGGCAGGCCGCACCATCATTAATCGAGCATCTGCGCCGCCCTGCTCTGCGCGAGGCTGCACCGCGCGATGTTGCGCAGTGGCTCAATCATCTACTGATTGCGTTTGCGCCGATAGTCGCGACATTATTGGTGGCCCGTGACCAGCGCTTGGAACAGGCGCAGCGATATTCGCGCGCACCGTTTGAGGATCGGCGCTTGCGGATCCCAAGCCAACGAACCGTGCGTGTCGAATGGCTTGATCGGCGGCCTGTGTAAGTGCGCGGCCGGTTTCGGTCAGTATTGATGGATACGGCGCTTTATTGATCTCGATCAAAGATTGCAGCAGGCGAACCATGCTTGAACAGTCCAACGATGAAGGACGATTAATCATGGAAAGCAATCAGAGCCGCGCACCGAGTGATGCCTTTGGGCCATCGATTTATATCACGCAGCAACAGGGGACAACCCGGTCTGCGCAGCAGCTTTTGTCGCCCGATGAACGGCGCCGGTTGGCGTTGCTTGCCTCGATCCAACATTTCGAGGCGGGTGATTTTTTGTTTCATGAGGGTGATCCGGCAACGACGGTTTATAATATCATTTCGGGTGTGGCAAAATCGGTCGCCTTGCTGGAGGATGGGCGGCAGGCGGTGGTGGCATTCTTTTTGAACCATGATTTGCTGGGCATGTTTGAAGCGCAACGCTACGCGCAATCGGCTCAGGCGATCACACCGCTCACCGTCTATAGCTTGCCGATTGACGCGTTAGAGCGTCTGTTACGCCGCGATCCGAATTTGCAACTGCATTTTTTGTGCAAATTATCGCATGAATTGCGGGCAGCGCAGCGGCAGGCGATTGTGCTTGGGAAATTCAGCGCGATACAGCGGGTTGCGCTATTTTTGGATTTTCTTGATCGACATCCACAGATGCATGAGCGTGATAATGAGCAGGTCACGATTCCAATGGATCGGGCGGATATCGCCGATTATGTCGGATTACGGATCGAAAGCGTTAGTCGTGTTTTGCAGAAATTGCACCGCGATCGGGTGATCCATGTTGATGGACGGCACCGGTTTCGGATTCTTGACCGCAACGCCTTCAACCGGGCCATGGGGAGCCCGGTTACCGCACCAGAGTCGATCGAGGCGAGCCAGTCAGCGATTACGTAGCGGGTTTACCGTCATCGCGCAGGACGACATAAATCGCGGGGATCACCAGCAGGGTCAACAGCGTTGAGGAGGCGAGGCCGAACAGCAGCGAGATGCCGAGCCCTTGGAAAATCGGGTCAGGCAGGATGGCGGCGGCCCCGATCATGGCGGCAACGGCGGTGAGCAAAATCGGCTTGGCACGAATCGCGCCGGCTTCGAGCAGAACTTGGCGCAGCGGCGTGACGCCATCTTGGCCATGGCGGATGAAATCGACCAGCAAAATCGAGTTACGCACGATGATGCCGGCGAGGGCGATGAAGCCGATCATTGAGGTGGCGGTGAAATAGGCGTCCAACAGCCAATGGCCGAGCATAATACCAATCAAGGTGAGCGGCACCGGCGTGAGGATCATCAGAGGGATTTTGAAGCTGCGGAATTGGCCGACCACCAGGACATAGATGCCCAGGAGTGCCACGATGAACGCACCCCCCATATCGCGGAAGGTGACGTAGGTGATCCGCCACTCGCCGGCCCAGCGAATCGTTGGCGTTGCGGCGTTCAACGGCGGGTCTGACAGGCTGATGGTCGGG
>JAKBBY010000064.1 GCA_021808315.1 Pseudomonadota bacterium
AAGGCTGTTGCGGCGGCGCGCAACGCCGCGTTGCGCTGCGCGGTGGTTGAGCAGGCGAGTGCGGCGGCGGCGCTGCGGGCGCGGGCGGCTACGGTTTCGATTGACGGGTTCGAAGCGACATCAGTGTCCATGATGCGCGCAGGGTGCGCCGAGCGTTGCCGCAAATCAACTCCCTGCGGGCTTGACGCGGGCATGGCGGGCGGGTGCTGAGCCATAGGGATAAAAATATGGGCAACGCGACGGGTGCGATGCCCTTCCGGCAGGGGCATGAAACGGCTATCTGAGAGCGCATGTCTCCCCGCGCGGTCGGACCGCTTCATCCTGAACCTGCGGCCACCCGGCGGCTACGCTTGCGTGGTTTTACCGTGCAGGATCACGCGTCGTTTCATCGTCAGATCAATGATTGGGAAATTTGCCGACGTTTGCCGCAATCGCCCTATCCCTACCCCGAAGCGTTGGCGCGGGCTTGGGTTGATGCGGCGATTACCGATCGGATTCAGGGCACGGCCTATGAATTTGCGATGATTGAGGTGGCGCAAGATCGGTTGATTGGCAGTGCCGGGTTGCGGCTGGCCAAGGGGGCTGACACGGCGAGCTTGGGCTATTGGACCGGACGGGCGCATTGGCGGCAAGGCTTTGCCCGCGAGGCGTTGGAAAGCCTGATCGCCTGGGGTTTTGCCGAATTGCCGATTAGTGCGATCACCGCTGATGTCGCTGAGGACAACCATGCGTCTTGCGGGCTTCTGGCGCAGTTGGGTTTTCGCCAAACCGGCGCGGGGCAGGCGCAGTTTATCGGTAAACCGAATGAGCGGATCGCCGTGCTGCATTTTTCGCTCTTACGCGATTTGAACGAGGATTTTGCTGCATCACAGCATGCGGAGCCGGTGGCAAAGCCGGTCGTGCTGGTGGCGGCGTGCGCGCTGATTAATCAGGCTGGCGATATTTTGCTGGCACGGCGGCCACCGGGGAAGCGTTTGGCGGGGTTGTGGGAATTTCCAGGTGGCAAGCTGGCCGCTGGCGAGACGCCGGAGGCGGCTTTGGTGCGCGAATTAGCCGAAGAGCTGGGGATTGGCGTGCATGCGCGTGATTTGGCGCCTTTTGTGTTCGCCTCTCATGCTTATGGCGATTTCCACTTGCTGATGCCATTATATTTATGTCGGCGCTGGCACGGCGAGCCGGTTGGGCGCGAGGGGCAGGCATTAGCGTGGGTGTCCCCGCATCGGCTTGATGAATATCCACTCCCGCCCGCGGATCGACCGCTTATCCCTATGTTGCGCGATTTCCTGTAAGGTTCTGCGATGACCCATCATAATCCCACGGCGGCTATTCTGATCATTGGCAATGAAATTCTCTCCGGGCGCACGCAGGACGTGAATGTGCAGTTTTTAGCACAGCGTTTGGCCGCACTTGGCCATCGGTTGGAGGAGGTGCGGGTGGTCCCTGATATTGCGCAGCGGATCATCAGTGCGGTGAATGAATTGCGCGCCTCCTATGATAATTTATTCACCACCGGCGGTATTGGGCCGACCCATGATGATATCACCAGCGAATGCGTGGCGGCGGCGTTCGGCGTGGCTTGGGAGCCGCATGCGCCAACTTTTGAGGCGATGCGCAAGCATTTGGGCGAGCGGTTCAATGAGGCGCGGCAGCGCATGGCGACCATGCCGCGCGGGGCGGTGCCGATTCCCAATGCGATTTCGGTAGCCCCCGGTTTTTCGATGGCGAATGTGCATGTGATGGCGGGGGTGCCACGGATCATGCAATCAATGTTCACCGCACTTGAACCGAGCCTCGCGCGGGGAACGCCGATCACCATGCGCGCGGTGCACGGGTTTGGGATTTTGGAGGGGAGCATTGCGGCGGGTTTGGGCGCGATCCAGGCACGCTACACCGCGCTCGATTTGGGTTCTTATCCGTTTTACCGCGAGCAAGGCTCGGGCGTGGCGATGGTCGCGAAGGGCACCGACATCGCCGCGCTTGATGCGGCGATTGGCGAATGCAGCGATTTGATTGCCTCGCAAGGGATTACGCCGATGCCTGGTGAACCCTCGATGAGTTGACGTCTCGATCAGGACAGCAAGATCAGGCTTTTTTCGGCGGCAAGGCGAGGGCGAGTGAGAGTTCCTTCAGCCGTGCCGGGGTGATTTCCGCTGGCGCACCCATCATTAAATCCTCGCCCTGCTGGTTGAGAGGGAAGGCGATGATTTCACGCAAATTTGGCTCGTCGGCGAGCAGCATCACCATGCGGTCGATACCGGGCGCGGAGCCGCCATGGGGCGGCGCGCCGTAGCGAAAGGCGTTGAGCATGCCGCCGAAGCGCGCTTCGACCTCCTCGGCGCCGTAGCCCGCGATTTCGAAGGCGCGGATCATGATTTCGGGTTTATGGTTGCGGATGGCGCCTGAGGATAGCTCGATACCATTGCAGACAATGTCATATTGATAGGCTTTGATGGTCAGCGGGTCTTGGCTGTTCAGCGCCTCTAGCCCGCCTTGGGGCATTGAGAACGGGTTATGCGAGAAGGCGATGGATTTGCTTTCCTCGTCATATTCATACATCGGGAAATCAACGATCCAGCAAAATTCAAAACGATTGGGATCGATCAAGCCGAGATCATTGCCGAGTTTGGTGCGCACCGCGCCTGCGAATTTGGCGGCATTGTCACGCGGGCCGGCGGCGAAAAACACCGCATCGCCCGGCTTGGCGCCGACGGCTTGGCGAATCGCTTCGGCGCGGTCGGCTTCGAGATTTTTGGCAATCGGGCCTTTCGCGCCTTCGGCATCAAATTGAATATAGCCGAGGCCGCCTGCGCCCTCGGCGCGTGCCCATTCGTTCAACTTATCGAAAAAACTGCGCGGATGGGCGCCACAGCCCGGTGCTGGGATAGCGCGCACCACGCCGCCTGCGGCGACGATTTTGGCGAACAGGCCAAAGGCAGAATCGCGAAACGGTTCGGTGACATCAGCGATGATGAGCGGGTTGCGCAAATCGGGCTTGTCAGAGCCGTATTTGAGCATCGCTTGGTCATAGGGAATGCGCGGGAACGGCCAGTCGCTGACGAATTTACCGCCGGAAAATTCCTTGAATAATCCGCCCAGGACCGGTTCGATGGTGGCGAAGACGTCTTCTTGCGTGACGAAGCTCATTTCGAAATCGAGCTGATAAAACTCGCCCGGCGCGCGGTCGGCCCGGCTGGCTTCATCGCGAAAGCAGGGCGCGATTTGGAAATAGCGATCAAAACCTGCGACCATCAGCAATTGCTTGAATTGCTGCGGGGCTTGGGGGAGTGCGTAAAATTTGCCCGGATGCAAGCGGGCGGGCACCAGAAAGTCACGCGCCCCTTCCGGCGATGAGGCGGTGAGGATCGGCGTGGTGAATTCGGTAAAGCCGCGCGCGGTCATTTCGCGGCGCAGCCAGGCGACGACATTCGCGCGGAGCATGATGTTGCGGTGCAGCTTGTCGCGGCGCAAATCGAGGAATCGGTAGCGCAGGCGCAAATCTTCAGGGAATTGCGCGTCGCCAGCGACCTGAATCGGTAATTGTTCGGCTGCCGATTGCACGACCAAGCTCTCGGCGCGCAGCTCGATGGCGCCGGTGGGTAATTTAGGGTTCAGCGTGCCCTCGGCGCGCAGCACCACGGTGCCGGTGATGGTGATCACGCTCTCGACCCGCAGCGACTCGGCCTGCGCGAATAAAGGCGAGCCTTGGGCGAACACGCATTGGGTGAGACCGGCATGATCGCGCAGATCGATGAAGAGCAGCCCGCCATGGTCGCGCTTGGCATGCACCCAGCCAGAAAGCCGGGCGGTGATTCCAGCATCGTCGCTCCGCAGAGCGCCGCAAGAATGGGTTCGGTAATCATGCATGAGCGTCAATCCTGATCAGGGTGGTGGCGCAAATGACGGGCCACCCTCTTTCCTGTCAAGCCAGCCCGTGCCACTGACCAAGGATGAAATCTCGTCCGTCCTTTGCCGCTCCCGTGCTGATCACCGAAACCGACGCCCTGGCCGCCCTTTGTGCGCGGCTGGCGGGGCAGGAATTTGTCACGGTAGATACCGAATTTATGCGCGAGCGCACCTATTTCCCCGAGCTGTGCGTGATCCAATTGGGTGGCGAGGACGATGTCGCGGTGATCGATGCGCAAGCGCCAGGGTTGGATTTGGCGCCTTTGGGCACCTTGCTCGCCAATCCAGCGGTAACCAAGGTGTTTCACGCCTGCCGCCAGGATGTGGAGATTTTTCTTCTTAAATTCGGCGTGGTGCCGACACCGATTTTTGACACCCAAGTGGCGGCGATGGTCGCGGGGTTTGGTGATCAGGTTGGCTATGACACGCTGGTATCGGCGTTGGCGGGTGGCGTTATTGACAAAGCGCACCGGTTTTCCGACTGGCAGGCCCGGCCCTTGTCACAGGCGCAAATCAGCTATGCGGCGGCGGACGTGACGTGGCTGCGGCTGGTCTATCAGGCGTTGCGCGAGCGGCTCAATCGCGATGGCAGACTGGCCTGGGTGGCGGAGGAGATGGGGCAGTTGGCCGAGCCGGGCACGTATCGCGCCGACCCTGAGGCGGCGTGGCGGCGGCTGAAACTACGGGGTTCGAACCGGCGTCAGCTCGCCTTGGTGCAGGCGATTGCGGCGTGGCGCGAGCGGGAAGCGGCACGGATCAATATTCCGCGGCAACGGGTGATCAAGGATGAGCAAATTCCTGAATTGGCCGCGCTGGCGCCGGCGACGCCTGATGATTTGACCCGGGTGCGCGGGCTGACCAAAGGTTTTGCCGAGGGAAAATCCGGCCTGTCGCTGCTGGCGGTGATTGCGGCGGCGAAGGCGATGCCGGAGGCTGACTTGCCGAGCGTGCCGAACGCGCAGGATGCGGTGCGGCCCTCGCCGGCTTTGGTGGCATTGTTGAAAGTGCTGCTGGCCGAGCGGGCGAACACCCATCATGTCGCGGCACGCTTGATTGCCTCGGCAGATGATATTGACCGGTTGGCTGGCGATGACAGTGCCGATTTACCCTGCCTGACTGGCTGGCGCGCTGCCGTGTTTGGTGATGACGCGCTGCGGCTGAAATCGGGCAAAATTGCGCTGGTGGCGCGTGGCAAACGGGTCGAGACTATCGCGATTTAGATCCATATAGGTTGAGTTCAGATCCGCGGATCCGAACTCAACCCATGAAACCGATCTAATACATATGTTGACCGCCATTGATCGACAGGGTCGATCCGGTGATGAAATCCGCATCATCGGCGGTGAGGAACACGACGCCACGGGCGATATCTTCAGCGTGGCCTAACCGACCGACCGGAATTTTTGCGATGATTTTTTCCAGAACGTCCGGCGGCACGGCGCGCACCATATCGGTATCGACATAGCCGGGAGCGATGGCGTTAACGGTGATACCGAAGCGAGCACCTTCTTGAGCGAGCGCCTTGGTGAAGCCATGGATGCCAGATTTCGCGGCGGCGTAGTTAACCTGGCCATATTGCCCGGCTTGGCCGTTGATCGAGCCGATATTGACGATGCGCCCGAATTTTTTTGCGCGCATGCCATCGAAGGTGGCTTTGCAGAGATTGAAGCACGAGCCGAGATTGGTATCGATCACCTGATCCCACATCTCGCGCGACATGCGCGACATAGTGCCGTCACGGGTGATGCCGGCATTATTGACCAGAATCTCGATCGGGCCGAGGCGGGAGGTGATATGCTCAACAGCTTTCATGCAGGCGTCAAAATCACCTGCATCAAACTTGATCGCCTCGATCTTGTGAACTTCGGTAAAATTTTCGGCGGCAGTTTGATTGCCGGCATAGCTCGCCACGACCGTGTGGCCCGCCGCCTTCAGCGCGATACTGATTGCGGCGCCAATGCCGCGCGTTCCGCCGGTGACTAATGCGATTCTGGACATTTTTCTCCCCTTTTGACAATGCGTCCGGCTCGTTGCGTGCCGGTGCGAAACTTTGCGCCGATTTCGGGCGGAAAGTCCATGATTTAGATCATGATATTGTCGTCATGCGATCGAGGATGACACTGACCGGGGCTGAATGATCACCGCCCCGATCACGGTGCGTAAATTTCCGCCCGCTGTCTCAAGGCGCGCTTGGGCGGCTGCGGCGGTTAGACCTAATCGTTGCATGATCACCGCAATCTTGATGCGATCGCCGCTGGCGGCGAGGGCGGCTTGGGCCTGATCCATCGAGCAATCGGCGAGGGCTGCGACGATGGCGCAGGCACGGGCGTGTAGCTTGGCGTTGGTGGGCCGCATATCGACCATGTAAGGGCCATAGACCTTACCAAGCCGGATCATTGCGGTGGTGGAGAGCGCGTTGAGGGCGATTTTTTGCGCCGTGCCGGCGGAGAGGCGGGTTGAGCCGGCGAGAATTTCGGCGCCGCTGTGCAAAATGACCGCGATATCGGCAACTGCCAGGATTTTGCCATCGGGATTATTGCTGATCGCCGCTGTTATGCAGCCAAGGGCGCGCGCGCCCGCTAATCCGGCTCGGACGAATTCGGTGTTGCCGGACGCGGCGATGCCGAGCACCAAATCATCGGCAGTGACATGATGCGTGTGCAAGGCGGCGAGGGCGGCGGCACTATCATCTTCGGCACCTTCAACCGCGCCGGTAACAGCGCCCGGGCCGCCCGCCAGGATCGGCACCAGAACATCGTCGGGGAGGCTGAAGGTTGGGCCGCATTCGACCGCATCGAGCACGGCCAGCCGACCCGAGGTGCCTGCCCCCAGCGTGATCACCCGATGGCCGGCGGCGATGGTTGTGGCCATGCGGTCAGCGAGCATGGCGAGATCAGCGATGGATGTGCTGAGCGCATGCACGCTGCGCTGCTCCTGATTCAGCAACAAGGCGATGATCTGATCGCTCGGCAGGGCATCAAGTGCGGCAGCATGGGCGTGAATTTGTTCGGTTGGCGTCCGGTTTTGCCGGGGAGTTGCCGGTTGTGGCGCGCGGCCCAGCACTGGCTGACCCTTGATCCAGGTTTCACAGAGCGAAAAATCATCATCCAGCCAAACGAGATCGGCGCGCAGACCGGGTGCGATCCGGCCGCGATCCGACAAGCCCAGCGCAGCGGCGGGGGTTTCGCTGGCGGCGGCCAAGGCGGCGGCGGGCGCGATGCCTTGCGCGATCAATCGCCGCACCGCTTGATCGAGCGTGATGATCGCCCCGCACAATGCGCCATCGTCACGGCGGGCGGCGCCATCGCGCACCCAGGCGGGCGCGCCGCCAAAGAGTTGCGTCGAGCCTTCGGGCAGACCTGCCAGACTGATTGAATCGGTCACGGCGATGGCGCGTGACCCGGCGGCGGCGACGCCAATGCGCAGTGCGATGGGGTCAACATGCACCAAATCAGCAATAAAGCAGGGCCATAGGCGCGAGTCGCTCAGCGCCACGCCGATCAAGCCGGGATCGCGATGATGCAAGCCGCGCATCGCGTTGAAAACATGGGTCACCAGACTTGCACCGGCATCGATGGCGCGCAGGCTCATGGCCGCATCGGCGTCCGAATGGCCCAGCGCGACCGTGCAACCAGCCTCCGTCAGCCGGGCGATGGCGGCCAAGCCGCCGGGTAATTCAGGGGCGAGCGTGACGAGCCGCAAGACGCGGCGCAGTGCGGGATCGTGCAACAAATGATCGATCATGGCCGAATCGGGGATTGCGAGATTTTCAAGCCGATGGGCGCCGCGCCGTGATGGCGCGATAAACGGGCCTTCCCAATGCAGGCCCAGCAGATCCGCGCCATCGGCCACCGGCGTCATGGCAGCGAGGCGGGCACTCGACGCCAGCAAATCGGGGATTGGCGCGGTGATTATGGTGGCGAGAAAGCTGGTAACGCCCCGGGCAGCGAGTGCGCGGGATAGATGCGCCATATCGGCTTGGGTGGCGCAAGCGCAATCGACACCGAAAGCGCCATTCAGATGCAGATCGATCAGGCCGGGGGCAAGAATGCCGCGATCCAGCGTGATGACCGGGTGATCGGCTGGGGCGCGCTCATGGAGCGCCGTGATGACCCCATCGCTGATCTCGACCACGCCCGGCCCGGTGACTTTGCCATCGCGGAGCAGGGCAGGGGCCGCGATCAGCATGGCGGCTCAGGTGACCAGCATGGGGCCGAGTGGACGTCCTGCAAACAGATGCACATGCAAATGCGGCACTTCCTGATGGCTGTCCGGCCCCATATTTGCGAGTAACCGATAGCCATTGACCTCATGGCCCAGCATCCGCGCGACATGACCGATGGCGCGGATCAAGCCGCTGATTTCAGCGTCGCTCGCGGTTGCCGAAAAATCAGCGAATGACACATATTTGCCCTTGGGGATCACCAGAATATGCACGGGCGCTTGCGGGTTGATATCGTGAAAAGCGAGCGCCCATTCATTTTCATAGACTTTCCGGCTGGGAATTTCGCCGCGCAGAATTTTGGCAAACACGTTATTGTCATCATAGGGCGGCAAACCGCTGACGCCGCGCCGGAGGGTTTGGTTACGATCCTCTGAATTCATGGTATTTTCCTCGTTTCTGCGATGGCAGCGGGCACACGCCGCGCGGCCTTTTCGGCAATCCCGCTGATGCCTTCGCGCCGCTCAAGCTCAGCCCAAACATCATCGGGCCGCAAACCGCACCCGACCCACATGACCATCATGTGATACAGCACATCGGCACTTTCAGCGATCAGCGCGTCTCGATTGCCAGCGACGGCTTCGATTAGGCATTCTACCGCTTCTTCGCCGAATTTTTGGGCGATTTTTGCGGTTCCGCGCGAGAGCAGCCGTGCCGAATGGCTAATCAGCGGGTCGGCCGATTTGCGCGACAGCACAATCGACCAGAGCCGGTCCAGCACGCGGGCATCGGGCGCATCCGGGTTGAGCGGCGGCACCGGCGGCAGCGTTACCGGCGGTTGGATGAGGTTTTTTACGCCTTTGGCCTTCAGTATTTTGGGTTTTGGCGCTTTTGGCGCTTTCAACCGTTTGAGAACTTTCGGCTTGGCGGGCTTTGCTTTTGCCTTGACGGGCTTACCGGTTGCGATGAGCGTGGTTTTCTTGGCCATGGGGCTTTCTAATCCTGCCCCGCCGCGCCGGGCAAATCCTGTGTTGCTAACCGCACGGGCAGGCCGGACGCGGCCAGCGCCGCTTTGACTTGGGCGATGGTGAATTGACCAAAATGGAACACGCTCGCGGCGAGCAAGCCGGTG
Source organism: Pseudomonadota bacterium (assembly GCA_021808315.1). Classification (GTDB taxonomy): domain Bacteria; phylum Pseudomonadota; class Alphaproteobacteria; order Acetobacterales; family Acetobacteraceae; genus Acidiphilium. The sequence goes on from JAKBBY010000064.1 coordinate 9,198, forward strand.
GCACCAGCCTCTGCACCTTGGATGAAATGATCGAGCGTGCCGACGCCGCCGGAGGCCACCACCGGCAGACGCACAGCGGCGCATGCGGCGCGCAGCAGCCTCAGATCAAAGCCGGTTCCAGTGCCGTCACGATCCATCGAGGTCAGTAGAATTTCGCCAGCACCGCGGGCTTCGGCTTCACGACACCAAGCGATCGCGTCAATACCGGTGGCGCGGCGCCCGCCATGGGTAAACACTTCCCAGCCATGATCGGTGGCGCGTGCATCAATTGCGACGACAACGCATTGGCTGCCAAATTTATGGGCGGCCTCGTTGATCAAGTCTGGCCGGGCCAGGGCTGCGGAATTCATGCTGCATTTATCCGCACCCGCCAATAACAACCGACGCATATCCTCGGTGGAGCGAATGCCACCGCCCACCGTCAGCGGCAAGAATACCCGCGCTGCGGTGCGTGACACCACATCGAGAATCGTGTCGCGATTTTCGTGGCTCGCGGTGATATCGAGAAATGTTAGCTCGTCCGCCCCAGCGGCATCGTACAGGGCGGCCTGCTCGACCGGATCGCCCGCATCGCGCAGCGAGACGAAATTGACCCCTTTGACCACCCGGCCATCTTTCACGTCGAGACAGGGGATAACCCGGAGTTTGAGCATCAGGCGGCCAATTTCAGGGCGGAAGCCGGATCGATCCGGCCGTCATAGAGAGCGCGACCGATAATGGCCCCTTCGATATTGCGCGCACGCATCGCGCAATCGCGCAACAGCGCGATGTCATTTAGGCCGGCGACACCGCCGGAGGCGATCACTGGGATGGTGACGCGCCGCGCCAGATCTTCGGTGGCCACCAAATTTAGACCCGATAACATGCCGTCACGGCTGATATCGGTATGGATGATAGCGGCGATGCCGACATCTTCCAATTGCTCGGCCAAAGTTTCGGCCTTCATACTGGAGGTCTCGGCCCAGCCCTCGGTTGCGACCATGCCATCGCGCGCGTCGATACCGACGATGATTTGACCGGGAAATTGCCGCGCCGCTTCGCGCACCAGCGTGGGATTTTTCACAGCGACGCTGCCCAAAATCACGCGCGCGATGCCTAAAGTGAGCCACGATTCGATGGCGGCGATGTCGCGGATGCCACCGCCCAATTGCACTGGCACGTTGACGCTCGCGAGAATATCACGCACCGCAGCGCCATTGACCGATGCACCCGCGAAAGCGCCGTTCAAATCAACCACATGCAGGGCCGCGAAGCCAGCAGCGACAAATTCATGCGCTTGGGCCGCCGGGTTTTGCGCATAGATGGTGGCGCGCTGCATGTCGCCACGGGCGAGGCGCACGCAGGCGCCGTCTTTCAGATCAATGGCCGGGTAAAGGGTTAGCGCCATGGTTCAGCCTGTTTGCAGTAATTTATGGTAAAAATGCCCGCGTAGCGTTTGGCCTTCGGCGCGGGCATAGGCCGGATGGGTGCCCCAGCGGATGAAGCCTGCCGCCTCATAGAGCGCGATAGCGGCGGTTTGGGTTTCGCGCACATCGAGATTGAGCACCTGGAATCCCAGCGCCCGAGCCCGATCTTCAACGCGACGGATCAACAGCCGGGCCAAGCCATGCCCGCGCGCATAGGGAGCCACGAAATTATGGGCGAGCGTCGCGCCAAAGGCTTGGGCCTCATTATTGCGCGGCGGGCGCACCAGTTGGGCCGCCCCGTAAATCACCCCATCCATGCGCCCGACGAATAATTCGCGCTCCGGCACCAACACAACGCCGCGAAAATATTGCTCAAGCGAGGCCCGACCGGGCGGGCGCAGCCAGCCAAAGCCACCACCATCGATGATGGCGGCATCGGCGGCCTCGCAGAGCGCCTGCATATCGTCATCTTCGATCATTGTCAGCCGCTCGACTGCGAGACTGTTCGGGGTGGGTAAATCGTTCTTCGGCTCGTTGCGCTTGGTGGTAAAACTCATTGCGGCGTTCCTTTTGGAGCTTGGCCATCCCAGCGCAGAAAATTGCGCAGAATGGTCAAACCGACCTCCTGACTTTTTTCGACGTGGAATTGCGTGCCGGCGCGATTGCCGGAGGCCACCATCGCGACCAATTTGCCGCCATAATCGGTGTGCGCCAGCACCGTTGCTGGGTCGGCGCCGGTCAGTGCGTAGGAATGCACGAAATAGGCGTGATCGCCGGGATGCAGATCAGCGAGCAAAGGATGTGCGCCGACGCTAAAATCAAGATTATTCCATCCCATATGCGGCATGCGCAGGCCCGGCGCGTTGATCGGCGCGACATCGCCGACCAGCCACGCAAAGCCGGGCGTGGTTTGATGCTCCAGCCCGCGCATCGCCATCAGCTGCATGCCAACGCAAATGCCAAGAAACGGCACGCCTTGATCGACACGATCCATCATCGCGGCGCGCAAGCCAGGGCGCGCGGCTAAGCCCGCCGCACAATCAGCAAACGCACCTTGCCCGGGCAGCACGATGCGCTCGGCCCGGGCCACCAATGCTGGATCATCGGTGATCAACACATCGGCGGTGCAGTCCGCGCGTTCGGCGGCAATTTGCAAGCCGCGGGCGGCCGAGGCAAGATTGCCGCTGCCATAGTCGATGACAGCGCAAATCACAGCGATCCCTTGGTCGAGGGAACGGCGCCCGCGCTGCGCGGATCAGGTTCGACCGCCTGGCGCAAAGCGCGGGCAGCGGCCTTGAAACTGGCCTCGGCGACATGGTGGGCGTTATGGCCGGCGCGCTGATAGAGATGCAGTGCGAACGCGCCATGGGCACTCAAGGCCCGGAAGAACTCTTCGACGAGTTGTGTGTCCATGGTGCCGAGCATGGGGCGCTCAAAGGTAATGTCGAAGACCAAAAAGCCACGGCCAGATAAATCAACCCCCGCTTGCACGCAGGCTTCATCCATGGGCAGCAGCGATTGGCCGAAGCGGGTGATGCCCGCTTTGTCGCCCAGGGCGGTGCGCAGCGCTTGGCCGAGCACAATGCCGACATCCTCGACAGTGTGATGTGCATCGATATGGACATCGCCAGTTGCGCGCACGGATAAATCAAACATCGCATGACGGCCAAAGGCAGTCAGCATATGATCGAAAAAGCCGATTCCGGTCGCGATATCGGTGCGGCCATTGCCATCGAGATTGAGTGTGATCTCGATGGCGGTCTCAGCCGTGGTGCGGGTGATGTGCGCAATGCGGTTCATCGCCGCTGACTAGCGGAAAAACCCGCCCGCGCCAACCGCCGGTTGCGATTGGCGCGTGATGGATTTTCATCAATCGCGTTTGC
>JAKBBY010000065.1 GCA_021808315.1 Pseudomonadota bacterium
GTGAGGTGACGCTCGATTATCCGGGATTTATCGCCCGGGTTGGCCAGCTTGGCGCGGCGTTGCGGCGGTTGGGGGTTCGCCACGGTGATGTGGTGGCGGTGATGGATTGGGACAGCCATCGGTATTTAGAGTGTTTTTTTGCGATCCCGATGCTAGGCGCGACCTTGATGAAGGTCAATGTGCGGCTGGCACCCGAGCAGATTGCGTACACGCTCGATCATGCGGGGGCGAGCACGTTGCTGATCCATCCGGATTTTGTCCCGCTGGTGACCGCGCTACGCCCGCGCCTGCCGACGTTGCGCAATTTCGTGTTTTTGGATGAGGATGGCGGGGCGCGGGGCGCGCTGCCGTATGCCGGAGATTATGAGGAATGGCTCGCGACTGAGGATGCTGGCTTCGATTTCCCTGAGTTTGACGAGCATACGCGCGCCACCACGTTTTATACGACGGGCACCACGGGCATGCCGAAGGCTGTGGCGTTCAGCCATCGTGATATTGTTCTCCATAGCATGACGATTTTAGCGACGATGGCGATGAGTTCGGTCAATGCCGGGGTTAATCGCGACGACGTCTATTTGCCGTTAACGCCGATGTTTCATGCCCATGCGTGGGGCTGGCCCTATGTGGCGACGCTGCTCGGCATGACCCAAATTTATCCGGGGCGATTTGATTTGCCGCGCATTATCCGGCTGTTTCGCACCTATCAGCCGACCTATTCGCATTGCGTGCCGACAATTTTACATATGCTGCTCTCGGCGCCGGAAGCGGCGGATTTGGATTTATCGCGCTGGAAAGTTGGCATTGGCGGCTCCGCGCTGTCACGCGGATTGTGTGGGGCTGCGATGGATCGGGGGGTGGATGTGTTTACCGGTTGGGGCATGTCGGAATCCTGCCCGTTGCTGACATTCGCGGTCATTAAATCGGAAATGTTGGCCGATGTGGCGGATGACGATGCGGCCCGTCGCGCGCGCGAGCTTGATATTCGCACCACGGGCGGACTTGCCGCGCCGCTGGTGCAGCTGCGCGTTGTGGATGCGGCCATGAATGATTTGCCGCGCGATGGCAGCAGTGCAGGTGAGCTGGTGGCGCGCGCGCCTTATTTGACCGCTGGTTATGTTGGTAATGAGGAGGCCAGTGCGGCGCTATGGCGCGGGGGTTGGATGCATACCGGCGATATCGGCACCATTGATGCACAGGGCTACGTGCATATTCTCGATCGGGCGAAGGATGTGATCAAAACAGGCGGGGAATGGGTATCGTCCATCGGGATTGAGGATATTTTGTCGCAGCATCCCGATGTCGGCGAAGTTGCGGTGATTGGGGTCACGGACCCCAAATGGGGCGAGCGGCCCATGGCGCTGGTGGTGGCGCGGGCGGGGCGCAAGGCCGATCCGGTGGCGTTACGGGATTTTGTCACAGCGCAGGCGGATCGCGGGATCATTTCGAAATTCGCGATCCCCGATCAGGTGGTGCTGGTCGAGGCGATTGAAAAAACCTCGGTTGGCAAGCTCGATAAAAAATTGCTGCGACAAAAATACGCGCCGGGCTGAGTTTTGGTGCGCCGCTTGGGCTGGCCTCTTTGGCCGAAGCGGCAAACCGGGTAAGGGAGCAAAAATGTCGCATAATAGTTTTGGTCATTTGTTCCGGGTTACCAGTTGGGGCGAGAGCCATGGGCCGGCGATTGGGTGTGTGGTGGATGGGGTGCCGCCGCGCTTAGCGCTCAGTGAGGCGGATATTCAGCCGTTTTTGGATCGGCGCCGTCCGGGGCAATCGCGCTTTACCACCCAGCGGCGCGAGGCTGATGCGGTGCGGATCCTCTCGGGCGTGTATCAGGGGCAGACGACGGGCACGCCGATTGCGTTGCAGATTGAGAATACCGATCAACGTTCGAAGGATTATGCCAATATCGCGGAGCGGTTTCGGCCGGGCCATGCGGATATTGCCTATCATTGGAAATATGGGATTCGCGATCCGCGCGGCGGCGGGCGGTCTTCGGCGCGCGAGACCGCAATGCGGGTGGCGGCGGGGGCGATTGCACGGAAAATTATCGGGGACGGGGTGATTATTCGCGGCGCGCTAGTGCAGATGGGGCCGCATGGCATTGAGCGCGCGCGGTTCGATTGGGACGAGGTGGAGCGCAACCCGTTTTTCTGCCCGGATGCGCAGGCGGCGGCGCACTGGGCCGAGGCGTTGGATGCGGTGCGGCGCGACGGCTCATCGCTCGGGGCGGTGGTGGAGGTGGTGGCCGAGGGCGTGCCGCCGGGGTTGGGCGCGCCGGTTTATGGCAAGCTCGATGCTGATTTGGCGCAGGCGATGATGAGCATCAATGCGGTGAAGGCCGTGGAGATTGGGGACGGGTTTGCGGCGGCGGCGTTGCGCGGCGAGCAGAATGCCGATGAGATGCGGATGAACCCGGATGGCACGGTACGGTTTTTGGCGAACCATGCGGGCGGGATTTTGGGCGGGATTGCGACCGGTCAGCCGATTGTGGTGCGGTTTGCGGTCAAGCCGACCAGCTCGATTTTGACCCCGGTGCAGAGCGTTGATGCGGCAGGGAATGACGTCATGATCGAGACCAAGGGGCGGCATGATCCATGTGTGGGCATCCGCGCGGTGCCGGTGGGTGAAGCGATGATGGCCTGTGTGCTGGCCGATCACTGGCTGCGTCATCGCGGGCAAATCGGGGCGATGGGGACGTCCACGCTCTGAGGGTTGCGGCGTGATCGGGTCGTTGCATGGGACGTTGCCTGTCTCGTTCGTCGATTATCTGATAGTAATTGATCTGGAAATCCGTTATAGACGCGGCATCATGGAATATATGCCGCCAAAGACCCGCCCTGCATCGCGCACGCTGACCGATACGCATCGGACTTGTTCGATCCTGGGGATCAAACGGTGGCGCGCGCGGATGGCGGCGTTGAATGACATGATCGCGCGCGGCGCGCGGACGGGTGCGCTGATTGCGCAGCGCCATGCGGCGGAATTGGCGGCGGAAAAATGCCGCCAAGGATTGAAGCTGACACCGAGTGAAGCGATGTGGGCGCAGCGCGTCGGGACATTGTTTCCGCTGTATAAATCACTCTCTGAGGCCGGGCGGGTGCGCTTTGAGGCGCGGCTGGACGCGGCGCTGAGCGGCACCGAAACGCTGGTGCCGCTGCTGCATTTGGCGCGCACGGCGTCTTTGCATACGGCGTTGGGGTTTGAGGTGCGTTTGAGCGGCTTGGAGGATGGCACGCCGTTTGATTTACTGATCACGCGCGAGGGCTGCGAGGCGGAAATTGTGTGTGACACCTTGTCCGCCGAAGAGGGACGCACGGTACACCGGGCGGCCTGGATGCGGCTGATGGACCGGATTGACCCGGATTTGCAAAGCTGGCTGGCCACCCATCCGGGGCGCTATTTGTTGAAAATGACCCTGCCGCAGGGGCTGCGCAGTGCCGATGGTGCGGGCGGGGAAACCGATGCGCTGGCGGCGCTGCATCAGCGGATTAGCAGCATGCTGACCCAATCGCGCCGGGCGGATCATGATGAGGCGGCGGTGTTGCGGCTGGACCCGTTGATGCTGGCGGCGGCGCAGGCGAGCGAGAACGGCTTGATGGGGCAGTTGCGCCGGGAGTTTGGCCCGGAGGCGCATTTGGCGGTGACCGGCTCGGGCCCTGCGGTTTTTGTGCTCGCGGCACGGGCGGCGAGTGAAAATGAGGTGGCGATTGCGATGCGCCGCCGGTTGGCGGCGTTGGCCCCCGCGCGGCTCAGCGGCACGCGGCCCGGCATTTTGGCGATGTTTATTGAGGATACTGACCGGGTTGAGTGGCAGATTTTGCGCGATCATTTGACGCTGGAGGGCGAGGCTCGGCAATTTTTGACCTTCCCGGAGGCGCGGCCCGTGGTTGCGGTGACCTGTGCATCGCGGTTGGAGTTGGGCGTGGAATTGACGTCCACCGGGCCGGAGCGCGCGGCGATGCGGTTTCGCAACCCTTCGCACCCGGCGGCGAAATGGCCCGCTCTCGCGCCGGCGGTGCTGTCCACGGTTTAGACCGATCACCGCTGAGCGCGCGGTGCCGCTTATTATTTGAGGGCGGAGAACGCGGTTGGCGTGAGAATGCGGTTGCTGATCGATTCGACGATTTGGCCGCTCTGTTCGGTGGCGGCGCGGCCTTTGATCCAGTCCGGGTCCGATTGGAAGGCGGTCCATTTCGCATCACGCTCGGCGAGGGAGTCCCATTCGAGCAGATAGTGCAAATCCTGGTTGGACTCGCCGATCAGCGTGGTCCAGAACCCGATTTGGCGAATCCCGTGCTTTTGCCACATGGCGAGGGTGAGGGTTTCGAAACGCTGAAGCAGGGCGGGCAGGCGCCCAGGCAGACAGCGATAGATGCGTAATTCATGGATCATGATGCGGCTCCTTAGGGGAGCGCGTTCGATAACGCTGTTATCGCTGCCGGGTCAACGCTGTGATCAGGCGGGGGATGATGAGGCGGGTTGCCGAGGAGAATGAAGGCGGCCCAATGGACCGGCGCGCGCATGGCGGGATCATGGCTGGTGATCATCGCGGTTTGGGCGTGGCGGAGGGCCTGCGCCAAATCGGCACCGGCGCGGATGGCCTGATAAAAAGCGGACATGAGGGCGGGCGTGCCATCATCGAGCACCGGCCATAGGCTGGCCAGCACGGCGGCTGCACCGCGACGGCGGATGAGCGCGGCGAGACCTTCGAGCTCGGCCCCCTGCTCGCTGGTTTCGATGATGCTTGCTGGCGTTGCGGTGGGCGTGGTGGTGGGCATGGCGGTTTCGCAGGCTGACAGGGCGACCAGGGCAACGCCGCCGAATTGAAAGGCGGGGCTTTGCAATTCGGCTAGCGTGAGGGTGCTGCCGTCACCCAGCAACAGATGCGAGCCTTGGGGATGTGCGGGGTCGAACCGGAAATGGCTGGCGATATGGACCGCGCAATGATTCTGCAAGCCGCTCGCGAGGCTGGCTTGGGTGAAGGCGTCATCCAGATGGATCTGGCCCGGAAAAATGCCGTGTTGCGCGCCGGGGGATGCGGGATCGGCGATGATGGCGGCGAGTTCGGCCTGGATGGTGGCGAGTTGCGCATAGCCGGGCACGGCGCGGGCGACGCCAAATCCGGCGACGCGCCAATCAGCGATGGGCACGCGGTGGGGCTGGGCGCGCGGCGCGGTGCGGCGGGCGGCGGCAGTGTCCATCGCGAGGGTGAAGCGTTCGATCAGAAAGGACGTGCCATTATGCAAGGCGGCGAATGGCACGGTGCGCAACGCGCCGGTGGGGGCGAGCAATAGGCTGGTGATGCCGGTTTCGGCCAGCAGCGTGGCAATCGGGGCGATCAGCAGACCATGCAGGGTCATGGCAATCCGATCGAAATCATCGGTTTGGTGCTCGGTTTGGTGCTCGATTTGGTGCTCGATGGCGAAGCGGAATTCATGGATCAGGCGATGCAGTGCGCCGCGCGCGATGGCGACATCGCGGCTGACTTGGTAATCGGCGGTGGTGACCAGGATGATCAGCCGGTCATCGGCGGCGAAATGATGCACCAAGGCGGTATCGTGCCCCTGCAAAGCCAGGTTCGATTGCATGTGCGCGCGGGCGGTTTCGTTCAGGTGGCGAATATCTTGGGCATCGGCAGCGTTGCGGGCGGCGAAGGCCGCGCAGAGTTGATCGAGCCATGCATCGAACGCGGCAATCGCGGTGCGGACCGCTGGTTGCTCGGCGGGCGCACCGGGCGAGGTGGTTGCCGCCTGGGCGAGGGCGGCGATGATGTCATCGCCATAAGATTGCCAGCGCGCTTCCAGGGCGGTGAGTTGCAGGAACGTCATTCGGGGGTCGGTGCTGCCATCGCGCCGGAGCAGGTTGAATAATTCCTCCTCCTTGAGCATGGCGAGCACGCGCTCAGCCTCGCCGAGGCGGCCTTCGCGCACCAATTGATCGGCCAGATGATGATAGATTTTCGCGTTCGAGGCGGCGTGTTGATGTTGCAAAGCGCGTTCTACCGCATCAAGGCGACCACGCTGGCGTTGGATAAGGTTGACGGCCTGTTTGCCAAAGAAAATCGCCGCGCCGCTATTGCCGGTTTCGGCTTGGAGTTCCGCGAATGTCTGGAACACGTGATGGCGGAGTGCGGCGCCGTTGGGCTGGCTTGCGATGCGCATGGCGTCACGCAGAAAGGGGCGGGCAGCGGCGGGCTGGGCATTGGCGCGGGCGGCACGGGCGAGCCAATAGAGCGAGAGGCCGGTTTCGGGGTGATTGGGGCCCAGGATTTGTTCGCGGATGCGCAGCGAGTCAGTGAGATAGGTTTGGGCGGCTTCATGATTGCCACGGGCGGTCTCGATTTGGCCGAGGCTCTCGAGAGCGGCGGCGATATCGGCATTGCTGGCGCCGAGTGCTGCGCGCCAGATGGCGACGGCCTCGCTATGGCAGTCAAACGCGGCGTCATAGTCGGCAAGACCGATGAGCGCATTGCCAAGATTATGCAGGCTATTGGCGATATTGGGGTGATTGGGCGGGTAGGTTAGCCTGCGGATGCGCAGGCTTTCGCGATGGCATTCGGCGGCGGCGCAAAAATCGCCAATTTCAGCGAGCACATTGCCGAGATTGGTTTGACCTGCGGCGATATAGGGGTGATCCGCGCCGAGCCCGTGCTGCCAGAGCGCGATGGCGGCCCGGTGATCTTCCAGGGCGCTCCCATAATCGCCCATCGCTCGGGCGACGCTGCCGCGATTGGTGAGGGAGAGGCCGATCAAGCGGTCATGCGGATCGAGGCTGGCGCGGCGGATGGCGAGGGCTTGGTCGTGATAGGCGCGGGCGGCTTCGAAAGCGCCGGTCTCTTTGGCGAGAATGGCGAGATTATTCAGGGCGGCGGCGACATCGGGATGGTGATCGCCCAATATGTCCCGGCGCCATTGCAGGGATTCGGTGAATTGGGCGTGCGACTCATTGAGCGCACCGGTTTCCATGCTGATTTGGCCAAGAAAACGCAGCACACCGGCCATCGCGAGGCCATCAGGGGTGGGGGCGGCGCGCAGCAAGGCGAGGGCGGCGTTGAACTGGGCGGCGGCGGCCTCGTAATCGCCGCGATCCATGGCGGCTTCACCGTCGGCGTAGAGCCGCTCGACCGATCCGCGATCAGCCTCGCTCATCGGATGTTACTCACTGGATAAGGGGATGGTTGGGCTGGGGCTGGCCACCGGCGGCACACGGCAAAAGCGCAGCGCCATCCAGGAGGCCGCGCGATCACCGGCGGCGGCGAAATCGGCCAGCAGGCGGCAAATATGTTCACGGGCGCGGCGGACCAGCACATGGCCGTTACGCCCGCCCATCGCCGCGCCGATTTCGGCGGGGGAAAAATCCTCGCACAGCAACGCGAGCACCCGCGCCCAATGCGGATCGAGCCGGGCCAATAGCCGATCCAATAATTGGTTGGCGGCAACAGCGTCTTCGACCGAGTGATCCCACTCGATCGGTGGGAGGGCGATTTGCGCGCTCGGGCCGTTTTGCGCGAAGGCGGTGTTGAGGGCGAGCGATATGGCCTCGTGATCGCGCTGGGCGGCGCTGTGGCGATGGTGGTCGATCAGTAAATTGCGGATCGTGACATGCAGCACGCGCAGCAGCACCGCATCTTCAGGAATATCCGCCGGGAGGGGGGTGGCGCGGTAGCGGCGATAGAGGCGCGCAAACGCATCTTGCACCAAATCTTCAGCGTCATCGCGGCTGGTGCAGCGCGGAGCCCAAACGCGCACCAGCCGGACGAAATGAAGCTGATGGAGCAGGGTCAGCCTGCGACCGAGCGAGGGGATGTCGGGATCGTCGCTAAAGGGCGGTGTCATGGTGGCGTTCTCGCGGATGACCGAGCACCAGATCATAGGTTCCAGGCGGCAAGGAAGCCTCGTAGCGCAGGCGCAGGCCGGCTGGATCGGGGATGATTTCGGCATCGATCTCGACCGGCGATTGCGCTTGATTGGCGGGGATGGCGAGCAAGACCGGCGGTGCCGCGTCGGGCGCGAGGGGCAAGATTGTGAGCAGAACCCGTGGTTGCGCGCCGGTATCGTCGAGGACCAGCTTAATCCGCCCTTCCGGGGAGCTGGCGCGGGCGATGGCGCTGGCCGCACGGGTGGTGGCGGGTAATTCGGGGTGCAGAAAGACCCCGTTCGCCGCGCGCGGAAATGGCAGGGTTTGGTCTTCAGGGAGGATGGTTGAGCGACCGCGCTGATCGCCCAGGGTGATGGCGATGGCGGTGATCACCGCGCTGAGCCAGCCATCGCGCCGATCGGCGGGCAGGCGCGCGAGGGCGCGATCACGGCGGGCTTGGGCCTCGGCAAGTTCGGCATCAATCCGCACGAAGCGGTCTTGGAGTTCGGCCTGCCGCCGATGGAGGATATCTTGATCAAGCGCTGGGGTGCGTGCCTCGAGCATCATGCGCACCAAATTGCGCCAAGTATCACGCCGGTTCGCCGGTTTTGACATCGGGTCCATTGCACGCGCTTGCGGTTGCTGCTTGGGTTTAGCCACTGAACTCCACCTTTTATAGCATGAAAACGGTTCGTCATCGGAAAAATTCACCCGAATTTGCGCGCCGCCGGATAGGGCAAAGTCGCAGCAAGATCGACGCTGACCGGTTGGCCGCGCACCAAGCCTGCCGGGATGAGGGCGGCGCCATCGGTCCAGCGGCCATCGGGCTCGGGATGGTGCCAACCTTCGGTCAGCAGCGGATGATCGAGCGCGAGCCGGGCGCCGCCGATGCGCAGGGCGCGCAATTTCACGCCGAGGCGGCGATGATCGCGCGGGTCAACGCTGAGCAAGCCGGGAATGGCGCTGCGCGAGGCGATGCAAACGGTGCCATCCGCACGGCGGATGATGCGCAGGCAAGGATCATCGAGGGTGGCGATGGCGGCACGGGCGAGCAGCCGGGCGCGCACCGCTTGCACCACCGGCCCGGCTTCGTGCAGCGGCGCAAAGCCTGATCGTTCGCGGCGATTTTGGTCAAAGACCGGATGGAGGCTCACCGCCGCACCGCCGGTGAAGCAGGAGCGATTGCCGGTATCGAGATAAGATTCGGTGAGGCATTGTTCGGCATAAATCGCGGCGTGCTCGGCAAGTTCGAGATGGTGATAGGTGACGAAGCGGCGGCGCAGGCGGCGGATTGAGCGTCCATTGAGCAAGGTTTTGGCGGGGATCAGGCAGAATTCGAGATAGAGCGCGTGATCGGGCGAGAGCAGCAGATCACGACTAGGCACGCCTTCGGCGATGGCGTCTGCCTCGATCAGCACCGGCCAGACGCGCTCAGGGGCGGTATGGCGGCTGGTATCGATGCGGCGCTTGCCGTGCCAGATGATGGGCACGGCGGCACCGTCATGGCGGATGACGAGGTCGCCGGGGGCGAGAGCCTCGACGGCGCGTGGGCCGTGCGGGGTGAGGATGCGGGTTCCGCTGACAAAGCAGGGGAGCGGGCTGGCGAGGGCGATGGTGGTGTTGCCCGGTGGATCGATCACCGAGAAATCGTTGGTGGTGAAATTACCGACCAGATCCAGGGTGACGCTGCCTGTCGCATTGCCGAGTTCGAGGCCGACGCCGCTGACATAGCTGTCGCTGGTGGCGGCGAAACCATCGAGCACCAGCGTATCGCCCACGCTGAAGCCGGTGATGGTTTGGCCGCTGGCAAGCCCTGCTTGATCGCCGATGAGCGACCATGTGGCACCTTGGGCAAAGCTGATGTTGGAGAAGCCGGTAATGTCCTGGCCCAACCCACCGAGGGTGCCCGTGGCTGGGGTGGGGGATGTGCTGGGCGTGGCGGCAGCGAGGATCAAATCGTTGGGGGTTGCGGCATCGACACTGACCGAGCCGATGATGGTTGCGCCTGGATCGAGCGTGAGGGACAGGGTGCCGGTGGCATCGATCAAGGCGGTGCCCGCCGAGCTGAGGGCGGAGGCGATAACGCCGGAATCGGTGATATCGACGCTGCCGGTACCACCGACGGCGATGGCGGTGACGCCACCGATGCCGCCTTCATTGATCAGGCTGCCGGCGGTGAGACTGACGCCGATGCCATGGCTGCCGTCAGCGCCGATCAAGCCCGCATTGGCGATGGTGACGCCGAGCGTGCTCGTGATGATCCCGTCATAGCCGGTGACGGTGCCGCCGAGCGTGTTGGCGAAGGCACCGCGATAGAGCGTGATGGCAGAGCCGGTATTGGTGGCGGTTTGGGTGATGGTGCCTTCGTTCAGCAGGGCGGAGGCGGTGCTGTAATAGCCGATCGCCACCCCTGAGGTGGGCGCTTGGATCACGCCGCTGGAACTATTGGTGGCGTAGCCGGCGCCGAGAACGACGGCGGAGACATTGGTGATTTGGGGGGTGATGGTGCCGTCATTCACCAACGTGCCGCTATGGAGCTTGAAGCCGACTTTGACACCATCGGTCTGGCCGCCGGCTTGCTCGACAAAGGTGCCATTGGTGATGAAAACGCCGATACCCGCACCTGCCACGGTGATTTTCCCGGCGTTGGTCAGGGTCGCGCCATCGCCGATCACGGCGCCGTAGCCAAGCACGTTGCCGCTGCCAAAGCCAACGATGGTGCCGAGGCTGCCATTGGTCAGCGGGCCGCCATTGACCAGGGCGCCGACGCCTCGGCCGTTGAGGCCGGTGGCGCCGATGACGCCTTGATTGAGCACGGTGCTGCCGTAATAATGGCCGTTTACCGCAAATGTTCGCTCATAGACGCCATATTGCGCGCCTTCGATCAGGCCGGTTTGGCCGTTATACAGGCCGCTCGCTTGCATCAGCACGCCGGTGCTGCCCGCGCCCTGGTGCCCGGCGACGATCCCTTCATTGCTCATGGTGCTGGCCAGCAGATAGGCGCCATCACCCGAACCGCTGATCAGCGCGCCTTGGTTATTGACGGCTTTGCCCGCCTGGATGCTGAGGCCGATGCCATAGACAAAATAGGATTGCAGAGCGCCGGGCACCAGCAAGGTCGTTTCGCTGAGGATCGAGCCGGTATTGATCACGGTTGAGAGGGTGCCGACGATTTCGAGGCCGATCCCTTCATTGTAATTGATCGAGTAAAAAGGTCCGGTGCGGACGCGGTCTTGGGTGGCGGAGCCGGTGATTGCGATGGTGCTGGTGTTGGTGATGGTGACGCCGACACCGACGGGCGCGTACATCGCCGTGCTGATGGTTGGCGTGCCGGAATTGGCGATGAGGCCGCTGATGCTCGCGCTGACGGGGCTGGCGATGACGGTCGAACCTGAACTCAGCGTGACAGTGGCCACGACGGTATTGCTTGATCCCGACATTTTCGCTCCTTGATCGCCGGTGGCGGTGCATACGGAGAGAACAAACGGAACTGGCCGCGATTATTGACATGCTGCGTGGTTTTTTGGGGGCGGTGTGTCGGGTGGGCAGTGATGGCATGGATTTTGCTGCCTTGGGTGGGCGCGCATGGCTGATCGTGCGGGTCACACGGGAAAATGCACCGGCAAACGGGCGAGATATTGAGGAGTGGTCGCGATGATGCGACGGGTTGGGCTGGCGGGCGCGATGGCGCTTCCGCTGACTGGTTTGGTTTTGCCTGCAAAAGCGGCAGATACTGGCTTAAATTCGGGCGATACTGCTTGGATGTTGGTCAGTTCGGTTTTGGTCCTGCTGATGACGATTCCGGGGCTGGTGCTGTTTTATGGCGGCATGGTGCGCAAAAAGAACGTGCTCTCGATCATGATGCAGAGCGTGACGATTTGTGCACTGGTGAGCCTGCTCTGGGTGATGGTGGGGTATAGTCTCGCATTTTCCAACGGCAATGGGTTTGTTGGCGGCCTGTCGGATATGATGCTGCGCGGGTTGGCGCAAAATTGGCAATCGGCGTTCGTGCTGGGGGCTGGCCTGCCCAATGCGGTGCCGATGCATGTGCCGCCGAGCGTTTTCATCATGTTTCAGATGACGTTCGCGATTATTACCCCAGCGGTGATTACCGGCAGTTTTGCCGAGCGGATCAAATTTTCGACGCTGTTGGTGCTGATGGCGGCATGGTCGGTGCTGGTTTATGCGCCGATTGCCCATTGGGTGTGGAGTCCCGGGGGTTGGCTGTATCGGCTGGGCCTTGCCGATTATGCCGGGGGCACGGTGGTGGAGATTAATTCGGGCATCGCCGGGCTGGTTTGTGCGCTGTATCTCGGCAAGCGCTTGGGATTTGGCCATGACAACATGATGCCGTGGAATCTGTCTTATGCGGTGATGGGAGCCTCGCTGCTCTGGGTGGGGTGGCTGGGGTTCAATTCGGGGGGTGCGGGGGGCGCCAATCCGAATGCTGGCATGGCGGTGTTGGTGACCCAGATTGCCGCAGCGGCGGCGACACTGGCTTGGACCGGCATTGAATGGTTGAGCCATGGCAAGCCGACCGTGCTGGGGGCGATTTCTGGCGCGGTGGCCGGGCTG
>JAKBBY010000066.1 GCA_021808315.1 Pseudomonadota bacterium
TAATCAGTTTTT
Source organism: Pseudomonadota bacterium (assembly GCA_021808315.1). Taxonomy (GTDB): domain Bacteria; phylum Pseudomonadota; class Alphaproteobacteria; order Acetobacterales; family Acetobacteraceae; genus Acidiphilium. The sequence continues at coordinate 13 of JAKBBY010000066.1, forward strand.
TGCCACGTCCTGTCTTGCTCGGCGGCACCAAGCTCGCTGCCGCATCCGCCGTTGGAGATTTCGCCATATGCTATCCTAACGCTTGATAATCATAACCGTGCCAAGCGATCGAACCATGAGCAATTTGATCGCGATAAACAGGAGCATGCCGGAAAAATCTAAATAAATTCTTACCAACCGTTCCGAAAAAATTTTTGTATTTCACTGAAAATATCAGGTCGATAGAAATCAAATATTAAGAATTATCGTTGATATTGCCGTGACGATCACTCCAAGGGCGCTCTGAAATTTATGCAAAACACCACATCCATTATTCTATCGCGGATGACCACCGCATCGCGTCAGATCGATGTGATCGCCAATAATATCGCGAATGTTTCAACGCCGGGCTATCAGGCGTTGCACGTGCAATCGGCGCGCTGGACCGACCAAATGCGGCGGGTTAGTGCGCCCCCGGGTGCCAGCACGCTCGCTTATACCTATTCACCGGGCACTTGGCGCAGCACCCAAGCTGGCGCCCTCAAAGTGACCGGCAATCCTCTTGATCTGGCGGTCACGGGCGATGGCTATTTCACTGTGCAAACGAGCCAAGGGGTTCGATTGACCCGCGATGGCTCCTTTACCCTGTTGGCGAATGGCACAATCGGCACGATGTCGGGTGATCCGGTGTTGGATACCAGCGGCTCGCCGATCCAGGTGCCACCGTCCGGCGGCCCATTGACGGTTGCGGCGGATGGCACGATCAGCGATCGGACCGGCATTCTGGGGCAAATTGGCGTCGTGAAAGTTGCTCAACCATCAAATTTGGTCTCGGCCGGTGGTGGATTGTTGCAGGCGACCGCGCCAACGCAGAGCGTGACCAATCCAGCCATTGTGCAAGGCGCGATTGAAGGTTCGAATGTGCAGCCCGTTGTTGAAATTACGAAAATGATGCGCGCGAGCCAAAATTTTCAAATGCTCGCGCAATTCATCAGCGCCGAGCAATCGCGCAGCCAAACCGCGATCAGCCAGTTGCTCGGCCCCGCCAACAGTTAACCGACTGAGGATCATTCATTATGCGCGCTCTCGACGTTGCGGCCACCGGCATGCAGGCTCAGCAAACCAATGTGCAAGTAATTGCCAATAATATCGCCAATATGACGACGACGGGCTTTAAGCGCAGCCGCGTGGAATTTCAGGATTTGCTCTATCAGGATCTATCGCGCCCCGGTTCAAACAGTTCAGCCGCGGGCACCATTATCCCGACGGGCACGCAAATTGGTCTCGGTGTTCGCACGGCAGGGGTCTATCGGATCGATCAGCAGGGCAATTTGCAGCAAACCTCCAATTCGCTCGATCTGGCGATATCGGGAAATGGATGGTTTCAGGTGACATTGCCGTCGGGCCAGACGGCCTATACGCGCGATGGCACGTTTGCGTTGGCGCCCGATGGCACCATTGTTACCAGCGATGGCTATGTCGTGCAGCCCGGCATTCAAATTCCGACCAATGCAACGAATGTTACCATCAATAGCGCAGGTCAGGTGCAAGTTTCGATTTCCGGGCAAACCGCACCACAAACCGTCGGCCAATTGCAGCTCGCGACCTTCCCCAATGATGCCGGACTTGCGGCACAAGGGGGCAATTTATTTGTGCAAACCGCAGCCTCTGGCGATCCGGTGACGGGCGTGCCGAGCGCGCCTGGATTTGGCCAAGTCATGCAAGGATTCGTTGAAAATTCGAACGTCAATGTTGTGAGCGAAATCACCGACCTGATCACAGCGCAGCGCGCCTATGAAATGAACAGCCAAGTGATCACCACGGCCAATCAAATGATGTCCACGCTCACTCATCTGTAAAATCATGATGCGCTCCTTATCCATGCTTGGGCTAATCTGGGCCGTGATTATTGGCCAAATGCCCTGTTGGGCCAAGGCGGGCGCAGCACCTGCTGGCTTTGTGCTGATCGACCGGAGCACCGTGAGGCTCAGCGATTTGTTTCGCCATCTCGGTCCAGCCGGGGATCAATCCGTCGGTCCCGCGCCATTGCCTGGCCAGCAAATCATCGTGCCAGCATCACAGCGCGCCGTTATTGCCGCACGATTCCACCTTGCACTCAAAAATCCACCGCATAATGCCGTCGTGATCAGGCGGTCAGGGCAAGCAGTGCCGATCGCACGGCTCAAAGCCGCTCTCGCCCCGGCCCTTGCCGACGCTGGCGCGCCACGCCGCCCTGTCGTTAGTTTGATCAACACAGACAGCCCGATGATCCCACCCGGCACCCAACCGACGATTACTACCACAGACCTGCAATTTGACCCGAGCAACGATCATTTCTCGGCAACCTTGGTCATCACCGCGCCGGGAATGGGCCTTGAGCCGATCTCGGTTTATGGGTCAGCGCTACCAGGCATTTCAGTGGTCATCGCGACGCATACGCTGCAGCCTGGCGAAATTATCAACGGTGCCGACATCACCGATGCCCTGGTGGCACGCGCCAGCGTTCCCGCCCGCCCGGTGCGCACCATCGCATCCGTGCTGGGGATGCAGGTGCAACGGGCCATTAATGCCCACGAACCATTATCAAGCCGAGCACTCGCCAGCCCGGTACTGATCCGAAAAGGTGCTTTGGTGGAATTGGTCTTGCACATGCCCGGCATTACCATTTCGGCGCACGGCGTTGCGCTCGGGTCTGGCAGTGCCGGTGACGTAATTGCAATTTTGAACCCCAACTCGCAGGCGGTGCTGCAGGCGATTGTGCGGGGTCCGGATCGGGCTGATGTGGTGCCCGGAAGTGTTGCGACACGCCACCAACACCCCACGCCCTATTATCGCGCTGCGGAGGTGCAGTAATGGATCGGCTCGCGCGCTGGTTCACATGGGTTGCCATTCTGCTGATCAGCGCGCCGCTGGGCGGGTGCGGGATGTTCGCCAATCTCGCGGATGTTGGCCATCCGCCGCCGATGACCCGAATTACCAACCCGACGACCCTACCGAGTTGGCGCCCGGTGAGCATGCCGATGCCGCCCAGCTATCCGGTGCCGGCTGCGCCCGATAGCCTCTGGCGGCGCGGCGCTCGTGCGTTTTTCAAGGATCAGCGGGCTTCGCGCGTCGGCGATATTATCACGGTTCTGGTTAATATTAACGACGGTGCCACGCTCAAAGATCAGACAACCTTGGCGCGGACCGGCTCGGAGTCGCTTGGCGTGCCGAATTTGTTTGGCTTGGAAGCGATGATCCCGCGGGTGCTGGGCAAGGCGGTCAGTCCATCGAGCCTTGTTTCGGTCTCTGGCGCCGGAAATTCAACGGGCAATGGGCAAATCCAGCGCAATGAATCTGTTACGTTGTCATTGGCTGGCGAAATTACCCAGGTGCTGCCCAATGGCAATCTGGTGGTGGTTGCCCGCCAGGAGATGCGGGTGAATAGCGAGTTGCAAGTGCTCACGGTGCAGGGCATTTGCCGCCCGCAAGATATTGCGAGTGGCAATACGATTGCCGCCGATCAGTTGGCCGAAGCCCGCATTTCCTATGGCGGGCGCGGCCAACTGATTAATGAACAATCACCACGGGTTGGTCAGCAGGTGCTTGATGACATTATTCCGTTTTGATTGTGTCGTTGCGCGCGGCTCAGAGTGCCGCGAGCGAGAGGCCGGTTGCGGACCGCGATATTGTTGCGATCCGCGCGCCGCTTGCGCCCGAGGCCATGACGATATCACCAGGGGCCATCAAATCGCCCGCGTCGGCGAAATACCCGGCTTGATCGAGCGTATCGAGGGCGTCGGTCTCGACCCGATAATGCCAGAGGGTGAAGCCGTTGGCATACGCCAAGACCGAAAGGTTGCGCAGAGTAAAAGCCATGACGAAACTCCTGTTAGAATTTGATTATCTAAGGTTGTGTCAGCGATGTGTCTTTTATAGGATTATTATCCTATTTTTGGCGAAATTAAAAGGCGGCCCGGTACTCTGCGCCGAGGAGGTTCCTCTGATCGATACCCCACACCATGATCCCGGTTTCATCGCCGCATCTCCGTCAAAAGGAACATAACAAGAACATAAATACCAGAGGTTGTGCGTTTGGCAAGTGAAATCGGAACATTTTCCTATATTTTTTGTGCGAACCCTAGAAAACATCCAAAATTACTGTAGAAACAAAACCATGCGGCACGAAGAACTCTGGCGGGCGATCGACATTCTAGCCGCTGAACGCGGTTTATCGACGTCCGGGCTTGCCCGTGCGGCAGGGCTTGACCCCACAAGTTTCAATCCCTCCAAGCGGCGGGCGCGCAACGGCATGCCGCGCTGGCCCTCCACCGAAAGCATCGCCAAAATCCTCGCCGCGACATCGATCTCGCTCGATAATTTTGCCGCTTTGGTTGCGGGAGCGCGTGCGCTTGGCCCGCGCATGGCTGAGGCGCGCGCGCGTAAAATCCCGGTGATCGGCGTCGCTCAGGCTGGGCAAGACGGGTATTTTGATGATGCGGGTTACCCGGTGGGCGGCAGTTGGGAGCAGGTCGATTTGCCGCAGAACGCCGATGCGAACGCCTATGGGCTGCGCATCAGCGGCAATTCGATGGAGCCGGTTTATCGCGCCGGCGATATTGTGATCGTTGCGCCGCACGCCACGGCGCGCATTGGCGATCGGGTGATCGCGCGCACCCGCGCGGGCGAGGTGATGGCCAAAATCCTCACCCGCCGCTCGGCGAGCGATATTGATTTGGCCAGCTTCAATCCTGAGCACCCGCCCCGACGCATCGCTTTGGCTGATCTCGCCGCCTTGCACCGGATTATGTGGGCGAGCCAATAGCCCCTTCCACCCGGACGCGAGCCAAGCTAAGACGCGCGCATGCAACTGCCCGGACGGCATCTTCTCGGAATCGAAGGGCTTCATCCGGCCATTATTTCCAATTTGCTTGACCTCGCTGAAAGCTACGCCTTGCTCAATCGCTCCGGCAAAACCCGGCGCGATGTGTTGCGCGGTCGAACCCTGATTAATTTATTTTTCGAGGACAGCACCCGCACCCGCACCAGTTTTGAATTGGCCGGCAAGCGCCTCGGCGCGGACGTGATCAATATGTCGGTCTCCACCTCGTCGGTCAGTAAGGGCGAAACCCTGCTCGATACGGCGGCGACCCTGAATGCCATGAATTGCGACCTGCTGGTGGTGCGCCATAAATCGTCCGGCGCCCCTGCCCTGCTCGCCCAGAAGGTCGATGCGGCGGTGATCAATGCTGGCGATGGCATGCATGAGCACCCGACCCAAGCCCTGCTCGATGCTTTGACCATCCGCCGCCATAAAGGCCGCCTCGAAGGCCTGACCGTCGCGATTTGCGGCGATATTGCCCATTCGCGCGTCGCCCGCTCCAATATTTTGCTGCTCACCACCATGGGCTGCACCGTCCGGCTGGTCGGCCCACCGGTGCTGATCCCCACCGGCATTGAACAATTCGGGGTCACTATTCACCATAGCCTCGAATCTGGCCTGCGGGATGCGGACATCGTGATGGCGCTGCGCCTGCAAACCGAGCGCATGAACGGCACCGGCCCTGGCGGCGGTTTGATCCCCAGCGCCCGCGAGTTTTTCACGTTTTATGGTCTGGACGCCGACAAGCTGGCCCTTGCCAAGCCGGACGCGCTGGTGATGCATCCCGGCCCGATGAATCGTGGCGTCGAGATCGCGAGCCAACTCGCGGATGACCCGGCCCGCTCGGTGATACGCGAACAGGTGGAAATGGGCGTTGCGGTGCGTATGGCCGTGCTTGATACGCTTTCGCGCCGGGCGATTCGCAATGTCTGACGCCACCCTGATCGCCAATGCCCGCATCATCGATCCGGCCACCGGTCACGACGCGATCGGCAATTTGCTGATTCAAGGCCGAAACATCGCCGATTTTGGTGCCGATGTGACCGCGCCGGATGGGGCCACCCGGATTGACGCGACCGGGCTGATCCTCTGCCCCGGTTTGGTTGATATTCGCGCATCGTTCGGCGAGCCGGGCTATGAATATCGCGAAACGATCGCCTCCGCCGCACGTGCTGCCTCAGCCGGTGGCGTCACCACCATCGCCGCCCTGCCCGATAATACCCCGCCTAGCGATGATGCCACCATCGTCCGCGCCCTCGCGGGTGCCGGTGCGGCGACCCAGCGCATCACCATTCACCCTTATGGCGCGGCAACGCGCGGCTGCCGGGGCGAGACCATCGCTGAATATGGGCTGCTGGCTCGGGCCGGTGCCATCGCCTTTACCGATGGCGCCCGCGCGATCGGGCCAGCAGCCTTGATGCGCCGAGCTTTGGCCTATGCCCGCGGATTTGACATGATGATCGTGCAACATCCCGAGGAACCCTCGCTCGCCGGTGGTGCCGCGACCGAGGGCGCCCGCGCGACCCTGATGGGGCTGCCGGGGATACCGGCCTGCGCCGAATCACTGATGGTGGCGCGCGATCTACGGCTGGTTGAACTCACCGGCGGTGCGATTCATTTCGCCCATGTCTCAACGGCGGAATCGCTGGATTTGATCCGTCGCGCCAAACAAGCGGGGTTGCGCGTGACGTGCGATACTGCACCGCCTTATTTCGATTTGAACGAAACCGCGATTGGCGATTTTCGCACCTATGCCAAACTCTCGCCGCCGCTGCGCCCGGAGGCCGACCGGCGTGCCGTATGCGATGCCTTGGCCGATGGCACGATTGATGCCATCGCCTCCGATCATCAGCCGCGTGACGCCGATGATAAGCGCCTGCCGTTCGCCGAAGCCGCACCCGGCGGGGCGGGGCTGGCAACCTTGCTCGCGATTACGCTGGCACAGGTGCATAACCAGTCGCTCCCGCTGATGACCGCCTTGTCGTTGCTCACCAATCGCCCGGCGGCATTATTTGGGCTCGATCAGGGTGAGGCGGGCGCCGGGCGGATTGCGCGCGGGCGGTGTGCGGATCTCTGCCTGTTCGCGCTGGACCGCTCATGGCGCATCGAAGCCGGGCGCTTGCCGGGTAAAGCACAAAACACGCCGTTCGATGGCCGCGCGGTCGAGGGTGTGGTGGTTGGCACCTGGAAAGCCGGCCTCAGGGTGTTCGGATGAGCTTTCTCGCCGCCGCCGTGCTGGGCTATGCGCTGGGGTCGATCCCGTTTGGGCTGTTGCTCACGCGCTGGGCGGGGCTTGGTGATATTCGGGCGATTGGCTCAGGGAATATCGGCGCGACCAATGTGCTGCGCACCGGCAAAAAAGGCCTCGCCGCGCTGACCTTGCTGCTCGATGGCGGCAAAGGCGCCGCCGCCGTGTTGGTCATGAGCTTCGCCGCCCACGGCCCTACGCCTGCGGCGATTGCCGGGCTGTTCGCGGTGCTCGGCCATTTATTCCCGGTTTGGTTGCGCTTTAAGGGCGGCAAGGGCGTTGCGACCGGCCTTGCGGTGCTGCTGGCTTTTTCATTCCCGGTTGGCCTCGCCGCCTGCGCGCTGTGGCTGATTTATGCGGTATGGAAAAAAATTTCCTCGCTCGCGGCATTGATGGCCTTCGCGATGGCGCCGATTTTGGCCCTGATCATTGGCATCGCCCCCAGCAAGACGCTGGTTGTGCTGCTGATATCGGTGCTGATTTTTTTCAAACATCGCGCGAATATTGCCCGGTTGCGCGCGGGCACGGAACCGCGCATAAACCTTAGGTAGTGTCCGATCCGATTGCACAATTGCGGTTGATTCGCACCGATGGCGTGGGTCCGCAAACCTATCGTCGGCTGATCGCGCGGTTTCGCACAGCTGCTGCGGCGTTGGCTGCACTGCCTGGCATCGCCCGCAACGCGGGGCGGGCGGCAACGCCGGTCATCCCGAGCATGGCGCAGGCGCGCGCAGAGCTGGATCGTCATGCCGAATTGGGCGCCACACCGATTTTCCTGGGTGATACGCTCTATCCGCCGCTGCTCGCCGAATTGCCGGATGCGCCGCCGATGATCGCGGTGCGCGGCGATGCTGCGCTGCTCACCCGCCCAACCATTGCGATTGTCGGCGCGCGCAATGCCTCGGTAAACGGGCAACGGATTGCAGAAACGCTGGCTGAGGATTTGGCGCGCGCGGGGTATGGCGTTGTATCCGGCTTGGCGCGCGGCATTGATGGCGCGGCCCATCGCGGCGCGCTGCGCGCGGGCGTGACCTTCGCGGCGATCCCCGGCGGGATGGACAAAATCTATCCACCCGAACATGCTGATTTGCAAATGCGGATCGCCGAGGCTGGCGCCGTGATCGCGGAATCGCCGCCCGGCACCGCGCCGATGGCCCGGCATTTTCCTAAGCGCAACCGGATTATCGCGGGTTTGGCGCTGGGGGTCGTGGTGATTGAGGCGGCGCACCGCTCCGGCAGCTTGATTACCGCCCGCATGGCGCTCGATTATCACCGGGAATTGTTCGCCGTGCCCGGCTCGCCGCTTGATGCGCGTTGTCAGGGCAGTAATGATCTGCTGCGCCAAGGCGCGCATTTCACCGAAAATCTTGCGGATATTTTGAATAATCTGCCCCATTATCGCGTGAGGCCGGGCCTCGCTGCGCCCGCGCCATCGCCGATTTCGGCGCCTGATGTGCCCGAAACCGACCCGCAAGCCGCGCGCAGCCAATTAACCGAGCTACTCAGCGCCAGCCCGATGCCGGTTGACGAGATCGCTCGGCGCTGTCACTTGTCCCCCGCCGCCCTGTCAGCCGCGCTGATGGAGTTGGAACTCATCGGCCGGATCGAAGCCCTGCCGGGCAATCGTGTCGGTCTGATTGCCCCGGTCTGACAATTTCCGACCAAGGTGACCGGACCCGCATTTGACCCGGACGGGAAGAGCGCAGAACATACAGGTCTCATGAACGCCATCGTTGTCGTCGAATCTCCCGCGAAAGCGAAAACCATCAATAAATATCTGGGGGCCGGTTATACGGTTCTGGCCTCGTTCGGCCATGTCCGTGATTTGCCGGCCAAGGATGGCTCGGTGGTGCCTGAACAGGATTTTGCGATGTCCTGGGAAGCCGATGATCGCGGCGAAAAACAGGTCTCGGCCATCGCCAAGGCGCTCAAAGGTGCCGATACGCTCTATCTCGCGACCGACCCGGATCGCGAAGGCGAGGCGATCTCCTGGCATGTGCGCGCCATGCTCGATCAGCGCCACGCCCTGAAGGGCGTCAATGTTCGGCGCATCACCTTCAATGAAATCACCAAATCCGCGATCCAGGCGGCGCTCAAAGCCCCGCGCGACCTCGATACACCGCTGATCGAAGCCTATCTGGCGCGCCGCGCGCTTGATTATTTGGTCGGCTTTACCCTCTCGCCGGTGCTGTGGCGTAAATTGCCGGGTAGCCGCAGTGCCGGGCGGGTGCAATCGGTGGCGCTGCGCTTGATTTGCGAGCGCGAGGCGGAAATCGAGATTTTCCGAGCGCGCGAATATTGGACCATCGGGGCGGAATTTCTGACCCCGACCGGCGCCGCTTTTGCCGTACGGCTGACCCATCTGGCCGGCAAAAAGCTCGATCAGTTCGATCTGCCCAACGCCCACGCCGCGCATGAGGCAGAAGCGACGGTGGCACGGGGCCAGTTTTCGGTCGCCAATGTCGAGAAAAAACGCACCCGCCGCCACCCCAACCCACCTTTTACCACCTCGACGCTGCAACAGGACGCGTCGCGCAAGCTCGGCCTATCCGCCCAGCAAATCATGCGCCTCGCCCAGCAGCTCTATGAGGGGGTGGAAATTGGCGGCGAAAATATTGGCTTGATTACCTATATGCGGACCGATGGCGTGCAAATGGCGGGCGAAGCCATCGCCGCCGCCCGCAATCAGGTTAAATCCGCGTTCGGCCCGGATTACCTGCCCGCCGCACCGCGCCTGTATCAATCCAAAGCCAAAAATGCGCAGGAAGCCCACGAGGCAATCCGCCCGACCGATTTTTCCCGCACGCCCGAGCAGGTGGCACGGGCGCTCAGCAGCGAGCAAGCACGGCTCTATGAGCTGATTTACAAGCGCGCCCTCGCCTCGCAAATGCAATCGGCAGAGCTCGATCAAACCAGTGTTGATCTCACCGATGGTGCTGGCACCACGCTGCGCGCCACTGGCTCGATTCTCGCATTCGACGGTTTTTTGAAATTATACCGTGAAGGCATCGATGATGGTGCCGAGGATGATGAGAGCAAATTGCTGCCCCCGATGGCCAAGGGTGACCCGCTGCGCACCGGTGCGGTGACCGCCGAGCAGCATTTCACCCAGCCGCCGCCGCGCTATTCGGAAGCAACCTTGGTGAAAAAAATGGAAGAGCTGGGCATCGGTCGGCCTTCCACCTACGCCTCAATCCTGTCGGTGCTGCGAGATCGCAATTATGTGCGCATGGATGCGCGGCGCTTTATCCCCGAAGATCGCGGCCGTCTGGTCACCGCCTTTCTCACCTCGTTCTTTGGCCGCTATGTCGATACCGGTTTCACAGCCGGGCTTGAGCAAAAACTCGATGAAATTTCGGCTGGTTCTGCGGATTGGCGGGCGGTGATGCGCGATTTCTGGACCGATTTTTCCGGCGCGGTGGAGCAAACCCGCGAACTGAAAGTCTCCGACGTCATCGATGCGTTGGATGAGGATTTGGGTCCGCATTTCTTTCCCCCCCGTGCCGATGGCAGCGATCCGCGCGCCTGCCAGGCCTGCGGCCATGGGCGGCTGGGGCTGAAACTCGGACGGCATGGCGCGTTTATCGGTTGCTCGAATTATCCCGAATGCCGCTACACCGCACGTCTCGCGATTGATGGCGGCGGCGATGAGGGCGATACGCTGCGTGATGGGATGCGGGTGCTCGGCGAAGACCCGAATGGCGTTCCTGTGACGCTGCGGCGCGGGCCTTACGGGCTTTATGTGCAGCTTGGCGAGCCTGATCCTGAGGATAAAAAATCCAAGCCCCGGCGCACCTCGCTGCCCAAAGGGCTGGACGGCGAAACCTTATCGCTCGAACAGGCGCTGGGCTTGCTATCACTGCCGCGTGTGGTGGGGCTGCACCCGGTAACCGGCCAGGAAATCGAGGCCGGGATTGGCCGATTCGGACCTTTTGTCAAAATGGGACCGCTATTCGCCTCGCTCGATAAAGATGATGACGTGCTGACCATCGGCATTAATCGTGCGGTCGATGCGATTGCGAAAAAGCAGGAAGGCATTCGCGATCTGGGGCCTCATCCCAAGGATCAGGCGCCGGTGCTGATCCGCAAGGGCCGGTTCGGCCCTTACGCGCAGCACGGTAAGCTGATTGCGAATTTGCCGCGCGGGGCGACGTTAGAGAGCTTTTCGCTCGATGAGGCGGTTTCGCTCCTCGCTGAAAAGGGCAAGCCGCTCGCACCGCGTGGCGGCAAGGGCAAGGCGGGAGGCAAGGCAGCCGTTAAGGCAGCGGCCAAGCCGAAAGCGGCCAGCACGCCCAAGGCAGCAGCCAAACCAAAAGCAGCGGCCAAACCCAAAGCCGCCGCCAAAAAGCCGCTCAAGGCTGCGCGCGGATAATCCCGCTTACCAGAGCGTGATGCGCTGCGGATCGGTTGCCATCAGCCGTGCGCGCAGCGCGGACGCGGGCGCGTGCAACTGCGGATGCACCCAATCAGGCGCGATGTCGCACAGCGGATCAAGCACAAATCGGCGCAGATGAGCGCGTGGATGCGGCAGGATCGGCGCGGTGCTGCGGATCAGCTGATCGATCGCGATCAAATCCAAATCAAGGGGCCGGGCTGCGTTGGCGATGGTGCGGTGGCGGCCAAATCGCGCCTCGATTGCGTGCAGCGACGCCAGCAGATTTTCCGGGTCGAGATCGGGGCCGCCCTGCATTAAGAGTGCGCCATTGCAAAAATCAGGCTGGTCCGGCGCACGGGGGATCGGCTCGGTTCGGTACCAACGAGAAATCAATCTTAGATTGAGGTGCGGAAGATCGCGCAAGGCCGCTACCGAGGCCAAGCACGTCGTATAGGGGTCAGTCAAGCCGGGGCTTGGCAGGTTTGCACCAATTGCAATAAGGATTGCAGTCATGTCTGAATTCCTGGCCTGTTCATCGCGATTGGTTTAGCGTATCTGGATCGCGGTCGCGTTTCACTATATTTGTCCATTTTCCGCGACGAGGATCATTACTATGCGGCTTCTGCCCCAAGACAAAACGGCCCTTTTCATCGATGGCGCTAACCTTTATGCGGCGTCCCGAGCGATGGGATTTGATGTTGATTACCGACGATTGCTGGAGTTTTTTGGACGGGTCAATCTGATCCGCGCCTATTACTACTCCGCGCTGTTGGAGACTGAGGAATACTCACCGCTCAAGCCGCTGACCGATTGGCTAGCCTATAATGGCTATACCTTGGTCACCAAGCCGGCCAAGGAATTTACGGATGCGACGGGGCGGCGGCGCGTTAAGGGCAATATGGATATCGAGCTGGCC